>NZ_JBDJOA010000002.1:0-472984 GCF_039674765.1 Stenotrophomonas sp. TWI273 | reverse complement strand
AGGTTCCCGGGTAGCCGGCCAGCGGCCGGCACTACACCGCGAGCAGTTCCCCGGCACCGGCATCCAGCAGGCCACGCGCCACGCGCTGGCCCAGCGTCTCCGGATCACTGGCCGGGCCACGCGCTTCCGCGCGCACGATGCGGCCATCGGCGACCCCGCCGACCAGGCCCTGCAGGAACAGATCCTCGCCTTCCCATTGCGCAAAGCCGGCCACCGGCACGTGGCAGCTGCCGTGCAGTGCACGGTTCATGGCGCGCTCGGCTTCCACGCAGGCACGTGTGTCGGCATCGTCCAGCGCCGCGAACAGGCCCATCACCGCCGCGTCCTCACCGTTGCATTCCACCGTCACCGCGCCCTGCGCCGGGGCCGGCAACCAGTCCGGTGCCGCCAGCCGCGCCACGATGCGGTGGCCCAGGCCGAGCCGCTCCAGCCCCGCCACGGCCAGCACGATCGCGTCGTAGCCGCCGTTGTCCAGCTTGGCCAGGCGCGTGTTGACGTTGCCGCGCAGGTCCTGCAGCTCCAGGTCCGGGCGCAGCGCGCGCAGCTGGGCCTGGCGGCGCAGCGACGAGGTGCCTACCCGCGCGCCGATCGGCAGCGCGTCCAGCGAGGCGTACAGATTGGAGATGAAACCATCGGCCGCGTCATGACGGGTCAGCATCGCCGGCAGCGCGAACGGCGCGTCCAGCTCCATCGGCACGTCCTTGAGCGAGTGCACGGCACAGTCCGCTTCGCCACGCAGCATGGCCAGTTCCAGTTCCTTCAGGAACAGGCCCTTGCCGCCGATCGCGGCGAGCGAACGATCCAGCACCTCGTCGCCGCGCGTGCTCATCGGGACCAGCACCACGTCCAGACCGGGATGCGCCTGGCGCAGGCGGTCGGCAACATATTCGCTCTGCCACAGGGCAAGCGGGCTCTTTCGGGTGGCGATGCGCAGGGTCTTCATGGCGCCATTATCGACGCACAGGGGCGTATCGACCAACGGTCGGGCGCACCCGCACTTAGAGGTACTTGAGATCCTGCTTGAGGCTGGCCACGCAACGGCGGCTGACTTCCAGCGGCCCGTGGCCATGCCGCAATACCGCCTGGACCTGGCCTGCGCCATTTCGTCGCAGCTCGACCAGTTCGTGCCGGGCGACCAGGCAATTGCGGTGGATGCGCACGAAGCGGTTGCCGAATTCCTCTTCCAGCGACTTCAGCGACTCTTCCAGCAGGTCTTCGCCGCGGGCGTGGTGCACCACGACGTATTTTTCTTCGGCCTGCAGGTAGTGGATGTCCTCGACCGGGATCAGCCGCAGGCTGCCGCGCAGGCGCGCGCACAGCAGGGTACGCGCCTGCTGGCTGGCGGCGGTCGCCGGGCCACTGCGGCCGGCGAGGAAGGTGCGCGCACGCTCCAGCGCGGCCGCCAGGCGCTCGGGGCGCACCGGTTTCATCAGGTAGTCGATGGCGGCCGCCTCGAACGCGGACAGCGCATGCGCGTCGTATGCGGTGCAGAACACCACCGCCGGGCGTGGCTCGAAGGTGGCCAGATGGCGCGCGGCTTCCAGCCCGTCCAGGCCGGGCATGGCGATGTCGAGCAGGACCAGGTCCGGTTGCAGCTCGGCGCAGGCGTGCAGCGCCTGTTCGCCGTTCTCGGCCTCGGCCACCACCTCGATGCCGGCCTGGTCAGCGAGCAGGGAGCGCAGGCGCTCGCGGGCCAGCGGTTCGTCGTCGGCGATCACCACCTTCAAGACAGTTTCCTCACTGGACCGGGACCGTGATTTCGCAAGCATAGTAGCCGTCGGCCCACGCCCCCGTCATCCGCGCGGCCGGGCCGAAGCGCCAGGCCAGGCGATGGGCGATGTTGCGTTGTGCATGCCCGGCCCCCTGCAGGAGCGGCAGCCCGCGCGTGGCCGGATCCGGCGCCGGGTTGCGCACGCGGATGCGCAGATTCGTGCCGTCACTGGACAGTGCAAGCACGATCGTGCCGCCCGCCGGCACCCGCGAGATGCCATGCAGTACGGCATTTTCGACCAGCGGCTGCAGTACCAGCCGCGGCATCGGCAACGACCAAGGCAGCGGCTCGTCGCGCAGCCAGATCACTTTCAGGCGTTCGCCCAGCCGTAGCGATTCGATCGAGAGATAGCGCTCGGCCAGTTCGCACTCGGCCTGCAGGGTGGAATCGCCATCGCCGGCACCGAGCGCGGCGCGGAAAAGATCGGACAGATCCAGCACCGCGCGCTCGGCCACCTCCGGATCACGCCGCAGCAGGCTGGCGATCAGGTTCATGCTGTTGAACAGGAAGTGCGGCCGGATCCGCGCCTGCAATGCATCGGCCTGGGCCCGTGCGTTGGCCAGCATCTGCGCGCTGCCGCGGTCGCTGACGTAGAAGTAGCGCAGCGCCAGGGCAGTGATCAGCGCGGTGATCGCCGCACTGCCCAACGTGAACCGCCAGAAGCCGACCGCCTGGGCAAAGCTGCTGCCGCCGAGCACGCCGTACAGCGCATGCACGATCGCCGCGCACGCACCGGCGATCAGCCCGGTCATCAGCACCACCAGCACCATGCCCGGCACTTCGGGCAGGCGCGAGAGCACCGCGCGCACGCTGCACAGGCTGACCGTCACTGCCAGCGCCAGCCACAACGCGAAGCCGCTGGCGGACAGGAAGTCCGGCAGCGTCCAGTGGCGACTGCCATCGGGGGCCAGCGCCACTACGACAACCACCAGCTCGGCCAACCCCAGCATTGCCGCCAGGCGCGGCAGGCGGCACAGCTCGGGCAACCAGGACTGCTGGCGCGGGTCGCTCATGGCGTCAGGCGGCGAAGCGCGCCTCGAGCCAGTCGCCCAGCGCCTGCAGCTCCTCGGCGCAGACCTGGTGGGCCATCGTGTAGGTGTGCCACTGCACCGGCAGGCCGAGCGCGCTCAGCGTCTGCGCGGTGTGCTCGGCGATCGCTACCGGGATCACCGGATCCTGGGTGCCATGGGCCATGAACACCGGCACGCTGATGGCATCGGCCACGCGCGCGGCAGCCGCCTTGGCCGGATCCGGCAGATAGGTCGACAGTGCGATCAGCCCGGCCAGCGGACGGGTGCGACGCAGCAGCGCGCTGAGGATCACCGCCCCGCCCTGCGAGAAGCCGGCCAGCAGGATCCGTTCGGCCGGAATGCCGCGGGCGACCTCGCGCTCGATCAGCAGTTCCAGTTCCACGATCGAGGCGTCCACCCCGGCGCTGTCCGCGCGCGAACGGAAATCCATGCTGACGATGTCATACCAGGCGCGCATCGGCACGCCGTTGTTGATCGTGATCGGCTGCACCGGCGCATGCGGGAACACGAAGCGGATCGCCGGCCAGTGCGGGCGCACCAGTTCGGGCACGATCGGGGCGAAGTCATGGCCATCGGCACCCAGGCCATGCAGCCACAGCACCGACCACTGCGGGTCGGCGCCGGTTTCGTTTTCCACGGTATCCAGCATCAGGCGGCTCCAGTACGTTCAAGCCGCATTATGACCGCGGCCCACCGCAATGGGGGCGATGCCTGGATGGCCGTGATCAGCCGGCGGGATGTGCCTCGGCCGCAGCACGGCGCAGCTCGGCCGCGCGCACCAGCACCTTCGGCGGGGCCGATTCTTCCGGGATTTCCATCAGGCCCAACCGGTGCATCCAGACGCCAGCGGTGCGCGAGGAGGTGAAGCCCACCACCGGAATCGCCAGCACCATGCCGATCACCACCGGTGCCATCCATGCGGCCAGCGAGGGCGAGACCGCATAGGCCAGCGCGCCCATGAACAGGCCGAACACACTCAGCCCGCCGTAGCCACGCGTCAGCGCCAACCAGGACACGCCGCCATCGTCGCGCTGCTGCGCGTCCCAGCCCGAATCCTTGCCGGCCAGCACTTCGGCCACACCGCGCGACTGCACGTACATCACCACCGGCGCCATCAGCGCGGCGAGGATGGTTTCCAGCAGCATCGAGATGAACGCGCGGATCGTGCCACCGCAGCCACGGCGTTCAACCGGCTCCAGCAGCATCGCCAGATAGCCGAGCACCTTGGGCGAAAGCAGCACCACCATGGTGATGGCGAACATGCGGATCACCTGGGTCTCGTCCTGGTGGCGCCAGTACACGCCGGGCGAGAGATGCAGCACTTCATTGAGGTCGATGCCGCCCTGGAACAGCGGGATCGCAATGCCGATCAACATCAGCATCGCCCACATCGGCGCGGTGAAGTAGTGCCCGATGCCGACCAGCATGTGCATGCGGCTGACCCAATGCAGGCCCTTGGAACCGACCACCTTGGCGTGCTGCAGGTTGCCCTGGCACCAGCGACGATCGCGCACCAGCAGGTCGGTCAGGGTGGGCGGGCCTTCCTCGTAGCTGCCTTTCAGGTACGGCACCATGTGGGTGGCCCAGCCACCGCGGCGCATCAGGGCGGCCTCGACGAAATCGTGGCTGAGCACATGCCCACCAAACGGCTCCTTGCCCGGCAGCGACGGCAGACCGGCCTGCTCGGCGAAGGCCTGGGTGCGGATGATGGCGTTGTGGCCCCAGTAGTTGCTCTCCGCGCCATGCCACCAGGCCACGCCGCGGCCGATCACCGGGCCGTACACGCGGCCACCGAACTGCTGCATGCGGGCAAACAGCGTGCGCCCGCCAACCACCGCCGGCAGGGTCTGGATCAGCCCCACATCCGGGTTGTGCTCCATGCCGGCGACCAGGCGCACGATGGTGTCGCCGGTCATCAGGCTGTCGGCGTCCAGGATCAGCATCTGCGGATAGGCGCCACCGAAACGGCGGACCCAGTCGGCGATGTTGCCGGCCTTGCGGCCACCGTTGTCGCCGCGGCGACGATAGAAGATGCGGTCATGGCCGCCCACCGCGTCGCACAGGGCGTGGAAGGCCGCTTCCTCGGCCTGGCCGATGTCATCGCGCCGGGTATCGCTGAGCACGTAGAAATCGAAATTCGCCAGCTGGCCGGTCTCGGCCACCGACTCGTAGATCGCCTGCAACCCGGCCAGCAACCGGCGCGGATCTTCGTTGTAGGTCGGCATCAGCAGCGCGGTGCGCGTATGCACGGTCGGCAGCGGCGCATCCGGGTCGATGCCGAGCTTGTAGCCCCGATCGAATACCGCGGTCAGGAAGCCGGCCACGGCCCCGGCGAAGGACAACGCGATCCAGGCGAACAGGCCCACGAACAGCACCAGCAGGCAGGCTTCCAGCACACTGATGCCATCAACGGCGAGCACCTTCCACATCATCCGGCTGGCGGCGATGGTCATGGCTGCGGTACCGCCCAGGATGTAGAAACGGCGCAGCCCGATCATCCGCGGCGAGGTGCGCTGGCGCGGAACCTGCAGCTGCCCTTCGCGCAGGGACTGCTCGGGCATCGGCAACGGCGACTCGGCCGGCAACGTCGCCCGGCCGGCGTCCAGCAGGGCGTTCAGGGTCTGGGTACTCATGCGCGGTGTCCCTGTGCAGGGCGTGCCAGGCCGGGGGTGCCAAGTGTGGAAAGGGGCATCCTGAGCCCGGCGTACACGATGGCACGCATTCGTCCTGTCGGCGCAGGCCGGAGACCGGCACGCAGCGTATGTCTGTGACTACCGGAACCCACGAACTCTCCAAACCGCTTGAGACGAAAAATGCGGCTCAGTCTATGGCGCGAAATGTAAGGTGCGCGCGAAGGGCGGACCGGGGATTTCTCCGCATTCAGCTTTTGGATCGAGACAAGTGGAGGCCCTCTCGCGGCCAAGGGGGCGCAGGCCCTGTGCCATGGGCTTCTGCCCATTCATCTTGCGGGCGGCGGCGATCAGCCCCCTGCCGCAACGCGACCGGTCCCCATGGCCTCGGCAGGAGGAAGTGCCGCCAGTGGTGCGCAGTTTTTCGCCCTGGAGGGGGCGGGCCGGCAGCGTTGACGGGGTGCGGCAGCGGCTCAGGCGACGGTAGCGGCGATGGCCAGGTCGGTGTCTACCGGCAGGCGCGACAGCGCGCGGGCGCTCACCTGCGAAAACTGCAGCTGGGCAAGCAGGTGTTGTGCCTGGGTGGCAACCGGGCACGGGGTGATCTGCGGCCCTGCTTGCGGGCGATCGGGGGTCATCACATCAATGGACATGGTCTGGCATCTCGTTGACTTCTCATTACCCGCGGGGCTTCCGGCCGCGCGGATTGCGCACCCTATCGGAAAACCGGGACGAATGTGTGACGGTGCGCGCAGTCCCTGACAGGGGGCGTGCAAAGCGTCGAAAAATTGGCGCTAATCAAGAGCTTGCGGCTATCATGTAATCGTTTTCAACATACGATTCGGATATGGATTCCAACACTGCTTCCCCCTACAGCCCCAAGTGGCAGTTCCGCTTCAACTTCTTCGAACAGCACGGCGCCCCCAATTCGCCGACCTTCAAGGCCGCGTACAAGACGCTGCCGTTCGGCCAGAAGATCAAGGTCAACTTCAACTTGTTCGCCCTGTTCTTCAGCTGGATCTACCTGCTGATCCTGGGCATGTGGCGGAAGGCGCTGACGATACTGGGCATCACCCTGGTGCTGATGGTCGTCGTGGCCTTCCTGCCGGACGTGGTCGGCCGTGCGATCGGTGTGGCCTGGTCGGTGCTGATCGCGCTGACCACCAACTATTCGTACTACCTTGAAAAGGTAAAGGGCGATACCAGCTGGAACCCCTTCGCCGGCATGCGCTGGTAAGCAGCGCGCAGGCGTGGATGAAGAGCCCGGTCATTGACCGGGCTTTTTTGTGGAGCGTCGGCCGCGGTGTTGAGACACCCATCGATCTGCTGAACGAACCGGAGGCGCGCGGCCATCGGGAGGGCTGAGTCGATCCCGTTGGGCTCACGCCAGGTGTAGATCACCCTGGTACAGACCCCACGCCGCCCAGCCGGCAACGACGATCACGCCCGCCACGATCACCTGCTCCGCCCGGGTGAATATCCGCTGCCCATGCTGGTGCTTGGCGGCCGCGAACATGGCGATGCCCGGTGCGTACAGCAACACCGACAGCAGCACCTGTGACAGGCCACCGGCATAGACCAGCCACAGCGCGTATACCGTGGCCAGACCGGCCACCAGCAGATCGCGGACCCGCAGTCCGGGCTGCCCGCCATAGGTTTCCCCGCGTAGCGCCAGCAATGCACCGTAACCGGCCGAGAACAGATAGGGCACCAGGCTCATCGATGCGCCCAGCAGCACCAGGCTGGTATAGGTGCCGGCACTGAACAGGGTGATGATCAGAAACAACTGGATCAGCCCGTTGGTGAGCCACAGCGCGTTGGCGGGAACCTGTCGTGCGTTCTCGCGCCCGAGGAAGGCCGGCATCGTGCCATCCCCCGCCGCCGCATACAGCACTTCGGCGCACAGCAGCACCCATGCCAGCAATGCCCCCAGCACCGAGACGATCATGCCGATGATGATCAACGTGGCGCCCCAGGGCCCGACGATGGCCTCCAGCACGAAGGCCATCGAGGGATTGCGCGCCTGTGCCAGCGCTTCCTGGCGCAGCACGCCCATCGACAGCAGGTTGACCAGCATCAGCAGCGCGAGCACGCACACAAACCCGATGATCGTCGCGCGCCCGACATCCGAACGCCTGGCCGCGCGCCGCGAGTAGATGCTGGCACCCTCGATGCCGATGAACACCCAGACCGTGATCAGCATCATGCCCCGCAGCTGCTCACCCAGGCTGCCCAGTTCGGCCGTGCCCCAGAACTCGCCGGTGAAGATATCGGCCTTGAAGCCCACGGCGGCGATGATCAGAAACACCACGATCGGCACGATCTTGGCGACGGTGACGACCGCATTCACCAAGGCGGCCTGGCGGATGCCACGCAGGATCATTGCGTGCATCGCCCACAGCAGCACGGAGGCGCATGCCACCGCCTGCCAGGTATTGCCCTCGCCGAAGGCCGGCACGAAATAGCCCAGGCCGCTGAAGATCAGCACGAAGTAGCTGACGTTGCCGAGCAGCGAGCAGACCCAGTAGCCCCACGCCGCGGAAAAGCCGATGTAATCGCCGAACCCGGCGCGCGCGTACGCGTAGATACCGGTATCCAGCTCGGGCTTGCGGTTGGCCAGATTCTGGAACACGAAGGCCAGCATCAACATGCCCAGGCCACTGATCATCCAGCCGATCAAGGCCACACCCGGGCCGGCGCTGCGCGCGATGTTCTGTGGCAGTGAGAAGATGCCGGCGCCGATCATCGATCCGACCACCAGGGCAGTCAACGCGGTCAGGCCGAGCCGGTCGGAACGAGAGGTCATGTGCTCACCATCGGCAAACAGAATAGCGCCGATTACCAATGCCCGGCGGTGAGCACCGGGTGAACCGGCCCTGCCGGCGCGCCGTTGGCACCGGCGCGCCGGTCCGGATCAGAAGGTCTGCCAGTCCTCGCCGACCACTGCTGCTGCGGGCACGCGCGCAGCGGTCCGCGCGGGCGTGGCACGACGCGCCGGTGTGCCCGCCGCCGCCGCACTGGCCTGCAGGCGGAAGATCGCCACCGCCGTGCCCAGCTGCTGCGCCTGCTCTTCCATCGCACGCGCGGCCGCCGTCGCTTCTTCCACCAGCGCGGCATTCTGCTGGGTGGTCTCGTCCATCTGGGTGATGGTCTGGTTGACCTGTTCGATACCGGCGGACTGCTCCTTCGAAGCTGCCGAGATCTCGGCCATGATGTCGTTGACCCGGCGCACGCCGGTGACGATCTCTTCCATCGTGCGGCCGGCGGTCTGCACCAGGGCCGAGCCCGCGCTGACCTGAGTGACCGAGTCGTCGATCAAGGTCTTGATTTCCTTGGCCGCCCCGGCGGAGCGCTGCGCCAGTGCGCGGACTTCCGTGGCCACCACCGCGAAACCGCGGCCCTGTTCGCCGGCACGCGCGGCTTCCACCGCAGCGTTCAGCGCCAGGATGTTGGTCTGGAACGCGATGCCGTCGATCACCGAGATGATCTCGGCGATGCGCTTGGACGAGGCCTCGATGCCCGCCATGGTGGTCACCACCTGGCCGACCACCACACCGCCCTGCGAAGCCACCTCGGCAGCGCCGGCGGCGAGCTGGTTGGCCTGCACCGCGTGGTCGGCATTCTGGCGAACCGTGGAGGTGAGTTCTTCCATCGATGCGGCGGTCTCTTCCAGGCTGGCAGCCTGCTGCTCGGTGCGGCGCGACAGGTCGCTGTTGCCCGCGGCGATCTCGCCGGCGGCGAGGTTGATACTGCCGGTGGCCTGCTGGATCCGGCCGACGATGTCGGTCAACTGCGCCACCGTGGTATCGGCATCGTCACGCATCCGGGCGAACACGCCATGGAACTCACCACGCATGCGTGCGGTGAGATCACCCGCGGCGATGGCGCGCAGCAGCGCGGAAATCTGCTGCAGGTTGTCATCGCTGACCTGCATCATGGTGTTGAGGTTTTCCACCATCGCGCGGAAGTCGTGGTCGAAGCGCACCACATCGCCACGCTGGCTGAAATCACCCACCGCCGCCGCCCCGGCCAGATCCCCGATCTGGGTATTGATGGCACGCAGGTTGGCCTTGGTGGTATCCATTGCAGCCGTGAAAGCGGCCTGCTCGCCGGGCAGGCGGTCCATGTCCTGGCTCAGGTCACCGACCGCGTAGCGCTGCATCACCTCGACCAGACGGCGGGTGACTGCGATGTTGGCGCCCACCAGCTGGTTGGTGTCTTCCACCATCTTGCCGTACTCGCCGGGGAAGGTCTGCGCGTCCATGCGGTAACTCAGCTCGCCCGCCTCATGTCGCTGGGCCATCTCACCCTGCGCGGCCATCACTGCGCGCAGCTGGCTGCGCATGCGCTGCATCGATTCGAGCAGGCGGCCGACTTCGTCATTGCGCGCGGGCGGCAGCGGTGTATCCAGACGCCCCTCGGCCACGTCTGCGGACAGGCGGACGGCATCGGCCAACGGACGGATCGCCTGACGGCGCAGCAGCACGTACACGCTGCCGCTGAGCACCAGTGCCGCGCCCAGGCCAACGGCCAGGATGATCCACAGCAGCGCACGTGCCTGCGCGGTGATCAGCGCATGCGGCACGATCACACCCAGCGCGAAATGCTCCTCGCTGCCGCCGATGCGCAGCGGCACGTAGGTCTTCACGTTGCCTGCCGCATCCGGCTCGAAGGCATCAAAGGTCTTGTCTGCTTTGACCGCCGCCAGTACCTGCGTGGTCAGCGCATCCTCGCGACGCTTGCCGATCTCGTTGGCGTCCTTCGCGGCCAGGACGATGCCGCCGGGCGAGATCAGTTCCACATGGCCTTCGCCCATCGGGCGCAGCGCGGCGAGGTGCTTCTGCAATGCGGCCAGGGCGAAGTCCACCGTCACGACCCCGAGGAAGCTGCCGTCATCGATCACCGGGGTGGACAGCGTGGTCATCAGCACCTTCTGACCGCCGATCTCGTAGGTGTAGGGCTCGGCGACGGTCTGCCGCTTGAGCGCCTTCGGCTTGAGATACCAGTCGCCATCGCCGGGCACGTCATAGCCGGTCAGCGCATCCTGCATCGGCGCGCCGTCGTGCCAGGCCCAGTAGCTCATGAACCGGCCGGTATCATCGTGTGCCTCGGCGCCGACGAACTCGGCATCCTTGCCATCGAAGGCGTCGGGTTCCCACAACGTGCCGAAGCCCACCCATTCCGGGTGCACCTGCACCTGCTGGTGGATCACCGCAGACACCGTCGCCCGCGACAGCGTTCCCGCAGCGCGCTGCACCAGCAGGTTCTGCGCCAGCGCCTGGCTGGTGGCGAAAGCACTGGAGAGATCACCACTCACCCGCAGCGCTTCGGCCTGGGCCTCGCTCTGCATGGTGTGGCGGGAGGCATCCACCAGCGACGCGCTGGCTTCGCGATAGCTGATGGCAGCGGTGACACCGAAGCAGAGCATGGCGATCAACGCCGTACCCAGCATCAGTCGGTTGGCGATGCTGCCAGGGCGCTTGGAAGCAGTGGGGCGGGACACGGGCATGGGGGCGGTTCCGGAAAAAGGGCATACCGGCGGGCGCACGCATGCGCCGCCACGGAAACACGCAGTCCATTGCGGGCCGGCACGCGCGCGGTGCAATCACGGCGCGGCCAGCGGGGATCGATGCCACTGCCCTGCCCTGTGCAGATATCGCCTGCCGGCACCGCGACGGCACCGGCCCAGAGAAGGGACTCAGCTGGATAACGGCGTCATGCCGGCGATGTTGAGTGCCGAATCCTGACCGTGTTCAGTGAACGCCCGTGCTGCGGTCGCCGTGTCCCAGGCGCTCCACCAGTGTCTGGCTGGCCGCATTGAGTCCAATCACCTCCACCTGCGCCCCGCGTGCGCGCAGTTTGCCGGTCACCCGTTCCAGCGCGCCCACTGCGCTGAGGTCCCAGAAGTGCGCGCCGCTCAGATCGATGGTCACGCGCTCAGGCACATGCAGCAGGTCGAAGGCCGCCGCGAACTGCCCGGCCGAGGCGAAGAACACCTGCCCGCTGACCGTGTAGACCCGGGTGCCATCGGCCGTGTCGGCCTCGGCGATGTCCAGCATCCGGCCCACCTTGCGGGCGAAGAACAGCGCCGACAGCAGCACCCCGGTCAGCACCCCCTTGGCCAGATCGTGCGTGGCCACGGTGACGACCACCGTGCCCAGCATCACCACCGAGGAGCTTTTCGGGTGCAGCCGGAACTCGGCGAACGAGCGCCAGTGGAAGGTGCCGATGCTGACCATGATCATCACCGCGACCAGCGCGGCCATCGGAATCTGCCGGACCCACTCCGCGCCGTAGACCACCAGCAGCAGCAACAGCACGCCCGCCACCAGGCAGGACAACCGGCCACGGCCGCCGGAGGACACATTGATCACCGACTGCCCGATCATCGCGCAGCCGCCCATGCCGCCGAACAGCCCGGCGGTGATGTTGGCCAGGCCCTGTCCAGCGCACTCACGGTTGCGCTGGCTGGGGGTGTCGGTCATCTCTTCCACGATCTGCGCGGTCATCATCGACTCCAGCAGCCCCACCACCGCCAGCGTGGCCGAGACCGGCAGCAGGATGCGCAGGGTCTCCCAGGTGAGCGGCACATCGGGGAGCAGGAAGGTCGGCAGGCTGTCCGGCAGCGCGCCCATGTCGCCGACGGTGCGGATGTCCAGGCCCAGCCAGATCGACAGCCCGGTGAGCATCACGATCGCCACCAGCGGCGAAGGCACCGCCCGGGTCAGCAGCGGCAGCAGGTAGATGATCGCCAGACCGGCCGCGCACACGGCGTACACCGTCCATGGCATCCCGATCAGCTCGGGCAACTGCGCAAGGAAGATCAGGATGGCCAACGCGTTGACGAAGCCGGTGATCACCGAGCGCGAGACGAAGCGCATCAGGGCACCCAGCTTGAGCGCGCCGGCGACGATCTGCAGCAGCCCGGCCAGGATCGTCGCGGCCAGCAGATACTGCAGGCCGTGGTCGCGGACCAGATCGACCATCACCAGCGCCATCGCGCCGGTGGCCGCGGAGATCATGCCCGGCCGGCCGCCGGCGATGGCGGTGACCACCGCGATGCAGAACGAAGCGTACAGACCGACCTTGGGGTCGACCCCGGCAATGATGGAAAACGCGATCGCTTCGGGAATCAGCGCGAGGGCGACCACGGCGCCGGACAGCAGATCACCGCGGATGTTGCCGAGCCATTGCTGGCGCAGCGGATAGGACACAGACATGGACAGACTCCACGCACCGGCGATGCGCACGGCGCGTTGTGTGATGAAGACAAAGCACTCCCTGAGCCAGCGCAAGGGCCGGCGCGTCGTCAACGCGGTATCAGGGTGGCGTCATCACACGACGGTCGGAACAGGAGGGGCGCGCAGGATACCGCAGGGCGACGGGGGCCTCAAACGGCGGCCATTGACCGGCCGTGGCGCCGGCGCGCAGGATGCGGGCACCTCCCCTGCCCCGGAATGCGCCCATGTACGGTTTGATCGGCAAGATGTTGACCGCGCCCGGCCAGCGCGACGTGGTCATCGCGATCCTGCTCGAGGGCACCAGTGCAATGCCGGGCTGCCGCAGCTACGTGGTGGCGCGCGACCCCACCGCGGCGGATGCACTCTGGGTAACCGAGGTGTGGGACAGCCAGGAACTGCACCGCGCCTCGCTGGCACTTCCGTCTGTCCAGGCGGCGATCGCGAAAGCGCGGCCGATGATCACGGGGTTCGGCGAGCGGTTCGAGACCGAGCCGGTGTCGCCTAATTAACAAAGCGAAACTTTTTTCTACGGCTAGCATGGTCGACCTCGACGGCCGAATAGAGTGCCGCATAGAATCATCCAACCCGCTTCCACCCACCAGACATATCCTGATTCTCGACACACACAATGCCAGCGAATACAACACATCATGGAAACAGTCGAGTTTTCTTGCAGTGAGTGACTTCATTGCACCGAGTAGCCAGTACATTTCAACCAAGCAAGCAATCCCAAGAGGCTGACTCCGGATGGCTACAGTATTTGCAGCACTATGGGCACTTTTTGCAGCAGCCATCATCGCGGCGCTAACAGCATGGCTGCAGCAGCGGAGCTGGAATCGACAAGAAGAAGTGAAAAGAAACGACAGAGCACAGCACGACGCACGCTCCGTTGCAAACGACCTCTCTACCCTTGTGGCCAAGAGAATCTACCGGCAAAAGAGATTCGCTTGGTATAAGTTAAACAATGACGGCACAGAAGCTGATGTCGCGGAGTATCGCATGATACTCCTGGAATGGAACGACAGCCTCGCAGACATCAATGCAAGGTTGATGTACTCATTTGGCTACAGCACAACCCTTGCACTGGATCGAGAGATACATCAGCCAATTGCACTTGCTCACAGATCAATCCAAGACCTCAAATCGTCCACCGAGATAGTCGCGCAACTTAGCGCGATAAGTGAACGCGGTTACCGGTTCTGCGAGGCACTGCAACGTCGCGCCAAAAATTTCGAATTAGAAGGATATGAGGGAAAGAAAACGGTTTGTTACTCAAACAGGGCATCCCTCTCCAACTCGCACCTTCTAATGAGACTTCTAGGCCTTTCCAACGAGACGTAGTGCATATTTTGATCTCCCACTCACTTTGCTTGCCCACATCGGAGCATCGCAGGAAATTTTCTCCAAGAACTCTTGTGTGTCTTGAACTGGAAACCAAGCCTCACCCTCAGCACGCTTTCTTACGACTTTTGGCAACGGATAGACAAGGAAGCTGGACAACAATGAGGCCTCGTTAAGGTCCAACTCCCCGACATCCTTGTCAAATACCAGCTCCGCGGCGGCCTGCAACCCGGTGAGTTTGTAGCCCATGTAAGCACAACTCAGGTAGGACACAAGGATGTCTTGCTTATCCACTCGGTGGGCCAAGAGCCATGCTAGAACCCACTCATTGAACTTCCTGCCAAACGTTCTTTCTTTCCTATTCAAGTAAGTTCGGACGTATTGCTGCTCAATTGTGCTTATTCCACCAATTCTTTTCCCGGTTAGTAGCTGCCTAGCCAGTCGTGGAAGGAAGCGTGGATCAATGCCTCCATGTCTATAGAAATGCCTATCCTCTAGAGCCAAGATGCATTGGACCGCGTTTCCGTCTACCCAAGTTCCGTCACCCGAGTATCCGAGCCATCGACGACAGGACACATCAAATAGAAGATCATCGACGGCCAAATTGAAGAAGATCAACCAACCCTTGATGTCCCAAGCGTATTTCGGCAGATTCGCATCCAACTGCGGCCTCAGCCATGAATTCTGTATCCGCACATTTGCCTCCCGGATTATTCGGCAGGAACAATAGCATCCTGTGGATAGATTATGGGATTGCGGCGGCCCTGCTAGAACCTTGGAGATCGGCGTCTCCCTAGGTCGAGCGGTGATTCTCTCCACCCGTGACCACCGAGCAATTAAGTGATTACGCGACCCGAAGATGTGTCTACCCAACGCGACGGTGCCTGCCCGGTCACCCGCCGGAACGCCGCGGCGAACTTGCCGGGGTTCGCATAGCCCATCGCCAGGGCGACCTCGGTGACGCTGCGGCCGGCCAGCAGCATCGGCTTGGCCGCCTCCATCCGGCGCCACGTGAGATACGCGTAAGGCGTCATGCCGGTCGCGATCCGGAAGCCGCGGCTGAATCCGCTGGCCTCCTGCCCGACTTCCTGCGCCATGCGGGCGACGCCCAGATCGTCGCCGAGATGGGCATCGATCAGTTCCTGCACGCGCTTGAGGTGCGTCGGTGACAGCGCGCGTCGCATAGCGGGCGCCGCAACCGGCAGTCCGGCCAACCGCTGCAGCACCAGATCGACACCGTGCTCAAAGAATGCGGCAGAACCTGCATGTGCCTCGGCGCAGTGCCACAACGCCCACATCACCGAGGCGATCACCGGGTCTTCCTGCAGCGCCGATGCCGCGCAATGCAGCTGCTCCAAGCGCACACCGCGATCCTGCAGATGCCGCGCGTCGATGGCCAGGCCCAGCAGCGCCAGCGCTGGGCTGCGGAATTCGCCCGGGCAGTCCGGCAACACCAGATTGAACGCGCCTGGGCGCCAAGGCTGCGCGATGCGTCCGAGCGCCGTGCGCTGATACAGGGTGCCGCCGCCCGCCGTGAGCAGCCCGATGCGCAACGCACCGCCCTCACCCATCGTGCCCTGCGCCGCGGCGAACGTGTGGCGAAGCATCAGCACCGAGCCGTCGGCATTGCCCACGCACGCGTCCAGCGGACCGGCGCTTTCGGCCGCCACGCGTGCAGCCACGGCAGTCGCTGGCGTGGCAGTGGCAGTGGCAGTGGCGCAGGTCATCAGGTGTCCAGTTCTGGATCCGCCCTGCCGGGAATGGAGCGGCAGCACCTAATTGTTACACAATAACATTCGCGATTCCTCCCCATCACCGTGGTGCGCGCCACCACCCCAGAGGCTCCTCGTGAAACACGCTGTACTTGCCGGCGCCGTGCTCGCCGCGCTTCAGTTGCTGCCCAGTGCGCCCGCCCAGGCCCAGTCCACCCCGGCCGCCAAGGCCACCGAACTGGACGGCATCGTAGTAACCGGCAGCAAACGCGCTACCCCGTACCTCAAGAGCGACATGTCGGTCACCGTGCTCAACCGCGAAGCCCTCAAAGAAGCGCACGTCACCGAGTTCCGCGACCTGGACAAGCTGGCCCCCAACGTGAAGTTCAACGTGATGGGTCAGCTCAGCGACATGTTCATCTCCATCCGCGGCATCGAGTCCAACCCGTTTCTGGTCAACCGGGCCTCGGTCTATATCGATGGCATTCCGTTCCGCGAGCTGAGCAACGCGGTGTTGAACCATGTGGAGTCGGTGGAGATCCTGCGCGGGCCACAGGGCACGCTGTACGGTGCCAACAGCGAATCCGGCCTGGTGCTGGTGCGCACGCGCGCACCGTCGGCCACCACCGAGGGCGAGGTCAATGTCGGGCTGACCTCCTTCAGCAACGGTCATGGCCGCAGCGTGGATGGCTTCCTCGGCGGCGCGCTTGGCAAGAGCGACCGGTTGTTCGGCTCGATGGCGTTCATGGCCTCGGACGAAGACAGCCACCTCAAGAACCTCACGCCGTTCAATGGCGTAAAAGGCAAGGTCAAGGAAACCTACCTGCAGGGCAAACTTCGCTGGGAGCCGACCGATACGCTGGCCATCAATGCGATCGCCTATCACCTGGGCACGCGTGCACCCGGGATGTTCGAGTACGAATATCTGCCGCTGGATGTCGGTCTGTATAACCGCACCTATGGCGATCTCTACAACGGCGGCCGTGGTACCGGTGACTTCACCTACATCAACGATGCGCCCAAGCGCACCACCAAGAATGAAACCGTCGCCGGGACCAGCGCGCAATGGCAATTGTCCGGCGGCACTCTGGATGCGGCCCTGTCCTACCGCCAAGAGGAGGACACCTCCGCCGGCTACGACTTCGACATGACCGCCACGCCCGCCCTCGCCGGGCGCATCTACGACAAGCAGCACAGCTGGAACGGCGAGCTGCGCTTCAGCTCCCCCAGCGATCAGGCCCTGACCTACATCGCCGGCATCTCCACCTACCGGCACCACAAGGACTCCATCCTGGGCACGCTGGTCGGCCCGCCGTTGCGCGGCCTGGGCAGCTATGACCTCGCTCCGCTGCAGGGCTCGGATGGCCAGGACTACAGCGTGTTCGGCACGGCCAGCTACACCCCACCCTCGCTGCCGAAACTGACCACCAGCCTTGGCCTGCGCCATGAGCAGGCCAAGCGCTCCACCCGCCAGCGCGAAGGCACGCTCGATCTGGGCCCGGGCGGCCTGGTGTTCTATCGCGATGCCGAGCTCGCACACACCTTCACTGCCACGCTGCCACGCGTGTCACTGCGCTACGACGCCAGCGACACGCTCTCGTTCTACGCCGCATCCGCCAAGGGCTACATTCCGGGCGGCTTCAATCTGGCGGCCGCGCAGAGCGACGTCGTCAACGACAAAGTGCTGCGCTACGAATCGGAAATGATGTGGAGCCACGAGCTCGGCTTCAAGATGAACGTGCTCGGCGGGCGCGGGCATATCGGTGGCGCGGTGTTCCACATCACCTCGGACAACTGGCAGGAAATCCAGCTGGCCACCGATGCCAACGGCCGGCCGATCTCCTCCGACTACGTAGGCTCGGATGCGTCCATCCGCTCGCGCGGTGTGGAGCTGGAAGGCGCGCTGGAGGTGCTGCCAGGCCTGACGCTGACCGCCAACGCGGGCTACGTGGACGCCGAGTACCGCAAGCTGTTCGTCGGCGCCAATGAAAGCCTGGCCGGCAACGACGTCAAACTCACTCCGCAGTACACGGCGTATCTCGCCGCACGCTACCAGCACCGCTCCGGGCTGTTCGCGCGCGTGGAGTCATCGTTCAATGGCCGCATGGCGCTGGACGAACGCAATCGCGCCTACCAGCCGGCTGTGGCCATCCTCGGCGTGCAGCTCGGCTATGAAACCGGGCCGTGGAGCACGCGCGTGTACGTCGACAACCTGACCAACAAGCGGCGCATCAACGGGTTGATCTTCGACAACCTGGCGTTCGGCCGTGACGGCAACTACTACGGTCCCATCGATCGCCCGCGCATCGTCGGTGCGGAAGTCGGCTATCGGTTCTGAGGCAGCGTGGAGGGTGCTGCGGTGCCCTCCTACTCCTTGAGAACGTCCTGTGCCTCCACGATATCCACCCCCGAGACCTGCCCCAGCCAACCATCAAACCAGGGCTTGTGCGAAGCGCCGACGATGGACAGGACGCGGGAACCGGGGTGGTCACGCACAACCTCGAGAATGTTGGCGACCATGCGCAGATTGCGGATTTCCCAGCCCTGCACCCAGATCTGGGGGTAGTGGTGCGGTGACACGGCGGCCAGTGTCGGGCGCACGTTGGACTCGGCGAGCACCTGCAGCGCCGCGGGATCGTTGACGCTGCGATACAGCGAGAGCAGATCGTTGGACGCGATGAAGGCCGCTTCGCGTTCCGTCATGGCATCGAACGTGGGGCCATACCCACTCCACGCCTGCTGGAGCGCCGCGCTGAACGCCTTGCGGTCGGCGATCTGGTGATTGTCACCGGTATGGTCGTCGACGGCGTACACGCGCTGCAGACCGAGCCGCGCGGCCAGGACCGCAGCGATCTGGTAGCTCTCGTTCTTGCGCGTTTGAATCTGCTTGAGCAGCTCGACGAGGCTGCCGTCCAGGCCGTCGCCCGCGCGTCGCTCGGCCACGGGCAGCTGCAGCCACTGCACGTAGGCAGACGCCCGTTCGCCAGCGGCAAGGAACAGGGCGGCCAGTTGGCGACGCTGCGCGGCGGTGGGGGCAGCCGGCCAGGCCGCCAACGTCCTGTTGACCTGTACGATCGCCGCCGGCACCTCCAATCCCGTGGCCGTCTTCGCGGTGTCCGTGCTGGCGCAGTAGTCATCGCCGTAGACCGCCGCATGGCGCTTGGCCAGATCGCACTGCTCGCCGCTGATGGCTTCGATGGTGATGTAGCCGGGCTTGAAGGCCGCCAGCCTGTCCAGCAGCGGATCCAGCGCCTTGGGATCGAAGGCCTCGTGCTCGCTCAGGTGCACGCTGCCCAGCACGAGGACCTCGGTGCGTGGGCCGACCATGTCCTTGTCCAGCGCCGCAAGGTCCACAGCCGCGTACGTAACCGCGGGGAGCAGCGTTACCAGGCAGCCGCACAGCATTGAGTAGCGTCGCTTCATCATCCATGGCCTGAGAGGTGGTTGACGGATGTTTTAGCAAGGCGCCGGCACCGCGACACCTGCCGAATGACACGGGGACCAAAGGCGCCGTGCGGGAGTTCGTTCCGGCTTATGGGCGCCACCACCCAGTTCCCGATGCCGCCTACTGACAAGATAGTAGGATTGAAGCAACCAACGGAAGGTCTTACGCATGGGCAGTTTCAGTATCTACCATTGGATCATCATCGTCGGCTTGATGCTCATCCCGGTCGCTATCGCAGCGGTGATCGCCATCGTCGTCCTCAGCCTGCGAAAGAAGCCACCCAACCGCTGACGAGCGCCCCCTGCCGGGTCAGAATGGCCGGCTCCCCGCGTGTTGCGGGTGTCTCAAGGGATCCGGCATGGCGACAAGGAACACCAAGGTCGAGTGGCTCAAGGGGATGATGCTGCTCATCTTCTTTGCCATGCTGTTCGGTATCCCCAACAGCTCACCCTGGTTTGGGCTGGTGTTCGTGTACCTGCTGGCCGCCGGGCTGTTCATCGTGGGCAGCATGCTGTGGATTGCCTTGCGCAGCCGTCGCGCAGCGCTGGCCTTGAGCCGCACGCCCCCCAAGCGCGCCCTTCACACCCGCGAGGTGAAGGCGCTGGAGTGGTTCGGCCAACCCGAGCGGATCGTCTGGCGCATGCCGCGCGGCAACGTGATCGACCTGATCAAGGCGGCACGGGCCGCAGGCAGCCGTCCGGTGGTGCGCACACTGTGCGGGCCGTATCGCGTGATGGTGCGCGCCCGACATCACGAGCGACATGACTTCATCGGCGAGGTGGAGGTACTCATGCTGCCGGGGGCGGATCGCTCCCTGCGCGACAACAACGAGGCCGACGTGTTGCTGTGCGGAACGTTCGCGGTGGTGCTTGCGTTGAATGGTTCGTGGCGGATCGACCAGGCGCCATCGCTGTTGCGATGACGCGCGTGCGCATCGCGTTGTCGTTCAATCAGTAGCGCGGCTTGATCGGCTCACTGGAATCCAGGTACCCGGCAGCGAGAGCCTTCTCGCAGGCGATATAGCCTGCGTTGACCACGCGCCCCTGCGCGTTGAAGGCCACATAGTAGGGCGAGCTGTTGCCGCGGTTGCGCAGGAGATAGTTGTAACAGACGCCGTTGATGCCGGGGAGCACCATTGCGTCCAGCGGCCGTCCCGCGGCGCTCAGGACCGACTCGCGGCTCGCCCCCTGCTGCAGCGAACTCATCACGACCGGATTGCCGCGGTCATATTGAAGGATGCTCGACATGCAGCCGGATAGACCGGCGGAGAGAGCGCACGCAAGCAGGATTGAATTTGTGATTGGCGCGAAGCTCATCGCTTTCGTGCAAGTGCTGCCGCCGGTCTGTCGACATAGATCCTTCACCTCAAACCCGACATTGCTCTACTTGGGGACCGTGGTGATCTGCGTCTCGATGAATTTTGATGTGCGCATGCAACCTCCTGGCTGGATAAAGATGCCTGAGAGCTCTAGTTATCGGGAGTCTGGCTGGCGGGGAAGCCTACAATGAGGCCGACCAGCGCGACCTGCGTATCAGCGTCTATGACGGCGCAGTAGACCTCCGAAAGCGTGGCGTCACCCCCACCCTGGCCATGGCCTAGCGGGACAACGGAATGATCCATAATGGAAACTTCGTGGTGGACGGCGTGGGACACAGCGGGGCACCGGATGTCGTCACTGTAAGCGCGCGCAGCGCGGACCTGACCGGTGCCATTTGCTCCCGTCGTGAAAGAAGCTGGCACGTCACAACCCTAAGCGTGTGCTTTCCATCATCGCCGGTGACCACTCGCCAAAGGCGACTATCGCTCCCGATCTGGCGGGCATGGCGGTGCCGCACTCGGACCGGGCCAACGAGAGCAACATCAGCATACTGACGCGGCTGGCCAAGCGCTTGGACGCCGTGGCCACCGTCAAAGCCAGCACCCTGATCTTCGCGCCCATTGGCAGCGGTCCCACGCCTAGCAGTATCGAGCTGCCGGGCGTGCAGATCACCCGGCAGTCCGGTGACCAGCACCGCTGCGCAGTCTCTGAACGCGAGAGGCTCACCGGCGCACGGTCGTGCTTGTGGGCACGTCCGACAACGAGAGGAAGCTCCAACCCACCTACGCAACCGAGACCGAGCCCCGGCACCACGCACACGCCGAGCTCCAGCGCCTAGACCGTGACGCCGACTCGCTGTCCTACACTCCGGCACTGGGCCGAGCAGATCTTTACCCACGGCGATCCATCACCGTGAGCGGATTCAAACCGCAAATCGACGGCACGGATTGGCTAATCAGCAAGGCAACCCAGACCATCTCAGGACCCGCTGTCTTTACAACGTGAGTTGATTTGGAACGGAGCGGCTAGTACCGCTTCACTTCAACGACTTTGTACTTCCCAAATAGGGAAGGGAAGTAGAAGAATATTGTTAGTCCCGGCTCAATTTCCATGTCGTCCGTATCAGAGATGAACCCCTTGAATGAAGAACGATCAAACTCCGTTGGCGGCTTGGGAGTAGAACAATAGAAGTGGATCTTCTCTCCGCCTTGGGAATGAATCTTTCGCGCCAACTCACGAAGCACCATCCCAGTGTGCATCACTCCAAGATTCTTGATGCTTGTGACAGCACCCCAGCTTCCGGGGGTTGACGTGGTCTCACCAGCCGAGTAATACGAAGAGAAAATGCTCGGCTCGACACCTAGCGCTCTTAGTCTCTCTGAATGATCGGATGAAGGCCCGGGCAACGTCATTTCACGAACATTCAACCTAATCTCCTCAGCAGCCTTCTTCCAGTATTCCGAGATCTCCGCATTCGCATACGCGACGTCACTCAGAGTGGTCTCTGACACCTTGGCACTCAGACGATCCCCGGCAGCACTTAGGAATTCCTCGAGGTCGTACATCCAGAAGCGCTCTAGCTTTCCCTCAGAGAGCATCTCCGTGCACATCTCCGGGTGAGGCCCAACCAGCCGTTCATTGTGCTTCTGCCACCAATCAGACTTTCGGTCCTGGGTCAGGATAACCAGATCAACCACCTGATCTTGATCTGCCAGATGGTCTATCACCTGCTTCCACAGCACGTAGTCGCCGTAGAGGCGATTGTAGACAATGCCCCCATGCCGAAAAGTTGGGTCCTTCTTATTAGCATCTTCGAACCCCGGACCCATTCTGTCCTTGTAGCGCTTCTCAGCCTCTGCGTACATTTCGTTCAAATGCTGCTGCGTCGGAGGCGCACCAATCCTGTCTTCATAGAGTGCAGATATCTCTTCACGCACAGAATCTGCACCGACCAAGTCAACTTGCCCGTTGAGCGCGCCCTTTGCCTCTTTGATGACAGAGCTTCCGAGCGACAGAAGTTTCTTCATGTCTCTTGACGCGCGGTCAAGGCCCCGTTTTTCAAGCTGCACGGCAGCGACGGCCTCCTCAAACTGCGCCAAGGCACCGTCGAGTGGCTCAGTTACCTTGTTCACTCGGTCTCGAGCCTGCCCGATAGCGCGCGGCCGATTTCTCTGAAACTCGACTGCAACTTGATATGGCATCCACAGTCGCTCCTTTAGCTTCCCTAACGCGCCAAGAGTTTCGGATCTTGTCCTCTCAGGCAGTCCGTACAGCTGCAGGAGCAAGTTTGCGTCAACAACGAATGTTGCCTGGCTCCAAAGCAGCTCTAGGTCGCGCTCACTGGGTGCGTAATAACCGGGAAACAGACCTTCAAGCACCCCGTTCTTGACGGTTGATTTTTTTCCGCTCATACATTGCCATCCATAGATATCGAGAATTTGCGGAGATTCCGCCCAGCCAGAACACACCAGCTTGAGCGATTGAGCTTCCATCCAAAGCCGCGCTTACTAGTAGCTTCCCTGCCCCCCCATACTGCATCGCAAACAGGGCGCTAGACAGCGGCCGGCCGGCCGAACGATGAAACCTTTTCCTACAACCAACTCGCGCTTCGCTAGGAGCTAGCGGACAGTTGATCTGTACCTTGAAAGTGAATACTTGGCCGATCGCCGCCCCCTTCGAACACGGTTTGACCGCTACATACGCACACACGTACACACGTACACACGTACAACTAACCCTGCCGCCAGCGGGGAAGTGCTGCCCATGTTCAGACGCAAGATTCATCACGACAGCCGTGCCTCTGCAATGGCTCCCACCTTCGTCACTACTTCCACCCGGGAGCTACACGTTTCCGTTGGGACGGCACCAGCCTTGGCGACGTGCAGGTGGCTCGCGTCACGATGCCCTTTGTCCAGCGTCTTGTCGAGGTATTTGCGTTGGGCCGGGCGGCCTCGGTAATCCCCCCGCAGGTTAGCCGCAGCCAGAAGTTGAATTTTCTCGTAACCTAACCCAAGGAGATCCCATGAAGAAATCACGATTCACCGACAGCCAGATCATCGCCGTACTCAAGTAGGTCGAGGCCGGCACGCCTGTCCCTGACCTTTGCCGACAGCATGACATCAGCTCAGCGACGTTCTACAAGTGGCGCAGCAAGTTCGGCGGCATGGATGCGTCCATGGTGTCCCAGCTAAAAGAACTGCAGGACGAGAACCGGCGGCTGAAGAAGATGTACGCCGATGCGCAGCTCAGTGCCGAGCTGCTGAAGGAAGCGCTCTCAAAAAAATGGTGAGGCCATCTCAGCGTCGCGAGATGGCCAGACGGGCGGTCCAGGCAGGCATCACCAGCATCGTTCATGCGTGCAGGACGTTCGAGGTGAGTCAGACCTGCTACCGCTATCAGGCAAAGGCCTGCCAAGAAAATGCGATCATCGCCGACTGGTTGCTCAGGCTGACCAGCGCCTACCGCGATTGGGGCTTTGGGCTGTGCTTCCTGCACCTGCGCAACGTGAAGGGCTTTGCTTGGAACCACAAGCGCGTGTATCGGATCTATCGCGATTTGGAGCTGAATCTGCGCGTCAAGCCGCGCAAGCGCATCGTCCGGGAAGTGCCGGAGCCTTTGGCAGTGCCTGAGGCGGTCAACCAGACATGGTCGATGGATTTCATGCACGACCAGTTGGCTGATGGACGCAGCTTCCGGATGCTCAACGTACTGGATGACTTCAACCGTCAGGGACTGGCGATTGAGGTCGACATCTCCTTGCCTGCGGCGCGCGTCATCCGCAGCTTGGAACAGGTCATTCAATGGCGCGGAAAGCCCCGCGCCATACGCTGCGACAACGGGCCCGAGTACATCAGCGGAGCGCTGCAAGCATGGGCCGAGCGGCACGACATTGCACTGCTCTACATCCAGCCAGGCAATCCTCAGCAGAACGCCTACATCGAGCGCTACAACCGGACCGTGCGTTACGCTTGGCTTGCCAGCAATCTGTTCAATGACATCGAACAGGTCCAGGACATCGCCACTCGTTGGCTATGGACTTACAACCACGAGCGCCCAAACATGGCGCCCGGCGGCATCACGCCAATGCAGAAGCTTGCACTGGCAGCGTAGTTCCACTTTTGGCGACCGCTAAAAGCGGGGGGATTACCACGAGTTGCGGGCGTGCTTTTGCTCGCGGTAGGCGGTCTGGCAGTGTGGGCCATGGCAAATGCGGGAGCACGATATGGCCGGGTAGCATGCGACGCATGCCAATTTGGCATGCCACATCCGGACCCAACGATCCAAATTTTTCTAAACACATGCGGATACAAGATGTCGATGTCGATGTCGAATTTGGGCTATGGTAGCCGCCCGCTTACTGGCGACACAGTCGTAGTCTGCACAAGTAGCGGATGTGTCGATTACACGGTGACAGACACAGACCAGTACGAGGGAACCAACTATCGTACGCAGAGCAACAATAGTCCAGGAAATGGCGGCGGCGGCACCGGAGGCACGACCAACCCTGGTGGCGGCGTAGGCAACAACGGCGGCTTAGGAGTGGGTGGGGATACCGGCGGCGGTTCCGGTTCCGGGTCTGGCACGGTTACCGTCGGGCCGCCTAAGAACGAGCAGGCTCGCTAAATTGGAGTTTTTGGCGTGGCATAGCCTTGTCTGCAGGTGCGCCGGATAGGAGCGTGCACGGGCTCTTATCCGGCGCCCACAACGCGGCAAAGGAACCGAACGACACTAGCAGCGTCATCGTTCGTACTTGCTGCTTGGGACATTTGTACCGGCCACAGCGAATAGCCCGCGTCCGAACCTACCTCCTCCCTAGGAGGTTAGACATCCGTCGCTAGTCAGTGGGTTGAACAATCCCAGCCCAAATCGCTTGACGGACGTGCCTGTACCGCCCTCTCGGCAAATGAGGGCAATTCGGTTACCAAGTGTGCTTTTTAGCACACGGGTCCGGCCGTATCCGTCGCCATTCGTATGCGCTATCGACTTAAGAAGTTCCTGACGGCGGTGACGTGGGCACAAGCACATCAGATGTAGGCTGATTCTTTCGCGTCAGCTTGAACGTGATGCTTGCCTCCGCGCCCGCCTCGGCGATGAATAGCAGCTCCCCCTTGGCGCTCATGGTCAAGCCGACCTCGATCTCATCAACAGACCAATCCTTAGAACAGGCTGCAGCGGCGGAACTCAGTTGCATCAGCTTATCAATCGTACGCGTCCACTGCTCTTGGAGCTGTCCGGTGCCAACCTTAGCTACTCGGCGAAAGCTTGGTACCCAGCCGGGAACCGAATGATGTACTACTGACGGATCGGGCGTGTGCGTAGCGACAGCTTGGCCGGGTACGAGTATGGAGATCTCGAAATCATCGTGCGCAGGATCAATCATCGAATTATTCTCTACAGATAGGGAACAACATTCAGGGCAAGAATCGCCTGCTCGAAGTTCTGAGCGAAGCCACGACTTCCAGAAGGTGCACCAGGCACCAGCAGCGCGCCGCGATAGATACCGAGGGCCTCGCCGCGATTGGTGCGGATGAGTGCACCGGAATCGCCAGGCGACTCGGGTTCATCTAGGCAAAACGTGACCCCAATCTGCCGCGTGTTCACCACGCCACAATTGAAACTTACATCTACTACAGTACGTGCGGTCGGCCCGGTTTGAACGTCAACGAAAACCTTCTGACCCACCGCAGCGAAGCTAGCAACGGGAAGCTGCGCAGGAATGTGGGCCGGCGCCGGTGCGAGTACAAAGGCGGCATCGATCGGCTGAAAGTAAGAACGAAGAAATGACCCAATGCTGCCGGACGCCAAGTTCACTACCTGCCCGGGATGAAAATTTTCGAACGCGTGACCTGCGGTGAGAACTCCCCAGCACGACGTTGTCTTACATTGAGCCCAACATGCGCTCGTGGCGCCTTTGGGATGATCCACGTGATGCTCGATCTGCGTCTGTCGAATAGCGAAAGGAAAGCTAACCTTGCCGAGACGAGGAAAGCTGAGGCTATCAACGATCGCGAACTCCGGTCCATCCCACCCCGGAACATCTAGGATGAACCCAATCCCGGGAGCTTCTAGGCGGCTGTCAAAGAGCCCAAAGGAGAGCTGAGTTGTGCCAAATCCTGGCCAGATCGGCATGTGCCACGGCGGATTCCGCCACAGGTATCCCAGGAGGCCGGATCTATACTGACGCAGACTAATCTCAGAGAAGAGCGCGTAGGTCCAGAAAGCGGACCGCGCAATCAGATCGGGGCTGTCGGTCACGTAGTCGTTACGCCGCTCGATTTCGCGCACAACAGCTCTTGGAACTCGCTCAATTGCCGGACTGAATCGCGGCAGGTACTCACGCAGATAGTCATCTGAGTATTCCATCTCCCTTCTCCTCCATCGTATCGATCAGGCATGACAGGCTTTGCGCTGACAATACACCACAACTCTCGAGGTTGGGCAGCGTCCGGGCAGGTTGCTGCGGGCGTGCTTCTTGATTGCGGCGGTCGATTTCTCTAGCAAGTGGGGTTCAACAATGCCTTCTGCCGCTAGCCACGAACAAGAGACAGCTCGCGAGAACTTTTTACCCTACCGCTATGTGCTAGCTGTTCGCGACAACACCGTTGATTTGGTCTCTAGTTCTGAGGCACGACTCTCAGTCGTGCGCCTCGATCCCCTCGCGCTTCCCGTGGCGCCCTATGGCTTGGGACTGGACGGCGACCAGCATGGCCTCTGCGCCGAGGGCTTCGCCGTGGCCGAATTGCGACTCAAGGGCTTCTTTCCATTTTACATCCCTCTACCGGAATTCCTCTACGCCCCGTGGCAGCAGCAATAGCTAAATGGTGTTGGCCGTAGGCGCCCCTTTCCTACGCCCCTAGGGCCGACAGCGCAGCGGCGTCGAACTCCACTCCCAAGCTCCCCCTCCAGCGAAAGACTAGAGCTTCAATCCCCAACCGCTCTCGCATGCTATTTCGCAACCGGATGCTCGGAGCCACGGGGAGCACCAGCACCTTCCGGACATTGACGCGTGGAAACTCGTCCTGCACAGCGAGCGAATGCAACGAGAGTTGTCCGACGGCAGTGTAGAGATCAGTTGGCGACGCCGAGGTCTTGACTTCGAAGAGCAACAGGGTCGATTGTCGCAGCACTTCGAGATCGACTTGCTGAGACTTAAGGGGATTTCCGTTGTCCTCAAAATGCGCCCTCAGTTGCTGGACAACGCGGCCGTGCCTGACCTCTACGACCACATCGTCCCTGCGTGGCAGCTCTCGCTTGCCAGAGAACTCGGCGAAGTATTCTTTTAGACGTCTGTCCATCGAGTCGGCTGAACTGAGCGCACCAGCGTTCACGCCGCCCGATCGGTCGACCGGCTGTTCCCTCACGACAGCATCAGCGGCTCTCCGTATCTCTTCTGCAAAGCCGGTGACGTCCCCCACCAACTGCGGAGAATCCAGGCTTGCTACCAACAAGAGAGACTTGCGTCCTTGAGATGTCTCGATCATCGTCGTTGTCGCGTTTGTCTCTCGCGACAGCGCCTCCTTCCTCACTCGCGCCATTCCGCGAGTCACTATGCCGCGATGCGCAGGAACAATCGCGCCTGACTCGAGATCCTGCACGAAGGATCCTCCGTGCCTTCTCCCTGAATCGCCCAGGGTTGTGTAGACAATGGGCACCCGCCCTTGGGTGACCGCTTCCGGCCAGAAGCGGACATAGAAGCGCCTGAGTCAACCCGACCCGCGAAGCGGGTTCGGCTAAATTGAATTTCTATCCCCGTACCGATACAAGACATGAAAGGTTCGATCTCCGGTACCTTCGACGTACCCCCGACCTGAGTAGTGGGTGGGTTTAGAATCCAGTGCTGATGGTATCTTTCTTCGCCGCCAACTGCGCGGCGTGCTGGGCGGGTGTTAGTCCGCCAAGCGCTCTTTTGGGCCTTTCTTCGTTGTAGTCGCGCCGCCAGCTTTCGATGCTGGTACGGGCATGAAGCAATGTCGGGAACCAGTGCTCGTTGAGGCATTCATCGCGTAAACGCCCGTTGAAAGACTCCACGTAAGCATTCTGGTTCGGTTTGCCCGGCTCGATCAGACGCAGGGCAACTCCCTTGTCGTGAGCCCAGGCCACCATCGCCTTACCGCAAAACTCCTTGCCGTTGTCTGTCCTGATCACTCGTGGCAAGCCGCGCTGCATGGCCAGTCTGTCCAGCACCCTGGACACACCTTGCCCGGAAATTGCCCGCTCCACTTCGATGGCAACAGCCTCGTGGGTGGCGTCGTCGACGATGGTCAGGCACTTGATCACCCGGCCTTCCGCGGTGCGGTCGAACACGAAGTCCATCGACCACACCTCATTGGCAGCGGACGGCCGCAGGAGGGGCTGGCGCTCGCCTACCGGCACCTTCTTACGCTTTCTGCGACGCATCTGCAGGCCCGCTTCCTGATACAAGCGCTCCACTCGCTTGTAGTTCACGACCAGCCCTTTCTGTCGCAGTTTCAAATGGATCATGCCCACCCCGTAGCGTCTGTGCCGATGCGCCAGCGCGGCGATCTGCTCGCGCAGCTCAACGTTGTGGTCGGCCCGAGGCTCATAGCGCAGCGCGCTAGCGCTCATCCGCACCACCTTCAGCGCCCGCCGCTCGCTCAACCCCTTCTCGACCATGCTCCGCACCAGCAGCCTGCGCGCCGGTGCGGTCACCACTTTTTTCGCAACGCATCCTTGATGACGTCGTTCTCGAAGACCTGTTCTGCCAGTAGCTTCTTCAGGCGTGTGTTCTCCGCCTCCAGGTCCTTGAGCCGCTTGGCGTCGGGCACGCTCATGCCGCCGAACTTGCTGCGCCACAGGTAGTACGAGGCCTCGCTGAAGCCGTGCTGGCGGCAGAGGTCCTTAATGGGCATGCCGGCCTCAGCTTCGCGTAGGAAGCCGATGATCTGCTCTTCGGAAAAGCGCTTCTTCACGTCCAATCTCCTTGTCATTGAGGATTGGACTCCAAACCGCTTCGCTACTCAATCTCGGGGGGACGTCGCTCCCGCAACCGGAACCCTATTGAATTCGTCCCAAGGCAAACGAACGCGATCTTGGATGAAATCTTTCAATTCTCTCCATGCTCCTGCTCGACCGTGCCCGATGAACACATTGGTGCCGACTCTAGAATCGCGCCCGCTTCTCCTAGACTTGCGCTCAAGATGCGAAG
The DNA here is from genome assembly GCF_039674765.1 of Stenotrophomonas sp. TWI273. Lineage (NCBI taxonomy): Bacteria > Pseudomonadati > Pseudomonadota > Gammaproteobacteria > Lysobacterales > Lysobacteraceae > Stenotrophomonas > Stenotrophomonas sp. TWI273. Next base: position 443,328 of record NZ_JBDJOA010000002.1, on the reverse strand, counting down.
CGCCCTTGCGCGCTATATCCGCAGCAGCCCTACAAATTGCAAACGAATGGTCTATCGCCCGATACTGAGCCTTGATCGCAATATGCGGTGGAAGTTGTGTGCCTTGGCCGAGGACGATGGTGTCGCGCGTCATCACTTGGCCGCGCTGATTCAGTCGTTCAGCGACTTCACTAGGCGAGAGTACCTCTAATGCTTGCAGCTGCTCATTCAAGCTCTGAATGAATGCGTCAGCGCCTGCTGCAAGCTCTGTCTGGAAGATCGAAGTTATTTCAGCTTTGGCGTGGCCGAAAATCTCATCCACCGATTCTGCAGCGGCCTCTGCTTCGGAAAGATCAGGATTGCCTGCAAGGCTGAGAACATGCTGTTTTACTTCTTGGGCTGGATACTCACGCCAGCGGCCAACTGAGCCCAAGCTGGCGAGGGTATCCATGAGACCCCACTCTTGACTGAAGTGTGCGCCTGGCGGTGGTGTCTGAAAGTTCTCGTAGTAAACCCGCGAGTGGTAGCCGAGCCAAGAGCCAGAGAATGACCGCCCAACCTCTGCTACCGCTGTACGAAGCGCAGAGATCGGTTGCGATGTTTCATCACGTTCTATGCCGGCCGCAGCCGCATTGAGCGATTCGGCAAGCTGAGAAAGCTCTTCATAGGCTGTCACTACACTCTCCTGCGCCGCATGACGCCTGAATTAAGCCGAGCCACGAAGCGGTGTCGGCTTCAAAGAATCGTTACGTGGGGGACGCAAAGAACTGACTTATGCGTGCCTGGTCGCCTTGGTCTAAAGCATGATCCTCAAGAATATGTTGCAGCGATTGAGAGTCTGACGCCAGCCAATCCTCTACGAGCTGGTCAAATGCCGGCGTGCGCTCTATGTCCGGAGCCAGCCTACGGATATAAGCATCCGCGATGGCTTGGTAGTCAACGCCACGTTGCTTGGCGATCTGGCGGACTACCCGAACCCTCACCCTACGAAGTGGCTCAGGCTTGTCGGGTTGGTAGCCACTGCGGATGCCTGCGAGAACCTGAAGAACGTCCTCGATTTTCTGACTCATCGCCACGACCTCCCCAAGCCGACTGACGTCGGAGTTGACCGGCACGCGTCGAACGACTTGTTAGACCGCATTGGGCACTCCCGGCCGCTGGGCCTCCCAGCTTGCGCAGACTCGCTTTAAGAGCGCCACGTACTCCTCCACATCCTCGCGATCGACCGCCACAGGGCGAAAGTGCTCTGGGGGCGAATGCGACAACAGGTTCCGGAGGTTCGCCCACGCCAGCAACTCGGCAACATCGGCTTCGGGGGTCCGAAATCCTCCAGCTGCCACGGCCTGCAGTTTCGCCTTCAGTCCGAGCAGTGGCTTTGGCGGCCTTTCGGCCAGGTAGTGCGCGACCAAGACTGCCTCGAACATCCCCTGTAGCCGCCACAACGCGAACGACCAGAGAAGACCCTTCTCGATATGGTTGTAGTAGCGGAGATCAGCTGACACCTCAACGTGCGCGTCGGCGAACTCAGGAGAGACATCGGAGCCGGAGATCATTTGTTCTACACAGGCGTCAGCATAGTCCGAGTACTTCTGAATGAGCGCTACTACTTCATCAAACTCGTGGACACGCGGTCCATACAACCAGTAATCATTTTCGGTCAGCTCGCGCAGTGCTTCTCTCATGCGTTCAAACTACCTAATAGACGGACTAGTGGGTCCGGTCATAAGACTTATCCACAAAGCATCGTATGGCTTGCTTACCCTTGATATAGCTCGATCTTAGGTCGACTGGTTCCGGCTAACAAGCCAGCCCACACAATAGGGCTAAGGGTGCCATCGAGTCTCTCTCATCCGACGGCCACCTGCTCTTCAATGGTCTCGCTGATCAGGAGGTTTAGGCCGCGTCCGCCCGTCCGTGTACTGCCTCATCCGCCCCCAACCTCAACCTATCTAGATAGTCAGCCCAGGCTTGCATCATCTTTCGACGCTCCGGTAGGTGCGTCGCACGGTTATATGCACGTCCCAAGGGGGCCCTAACCGAGTGGGCGAGCTGATGCTCGATGTAGTCGGGCCTAAAGCCCAACACTTCGTCGAGTACGGTTCGCGCCATTGCGCGAAAGCCGTGACCGACCATAGTGTCGGAGTCGAACCCGAGATTTCTCAGTGCAGCATTAAGAGTATTTTCACTCATTGGCTTCTGGGCGCTGCGCACGCCGGGAAACACGAACTCACTTCGCCTCGAGTAAGGATGCAGGTTTCTCAGAACAGCTACCGCTTGCTTGGACAGCGGGACGACGTGAGGCGTCTTGGTCTTGCTCGTCACGTACCTCCACTCCCCGACATCAAGGTCGATGTCCTGCCACATGGCCTTCCTGAGCTCTCCAGGACGCACGAAGGTCATAGGAGCCAGCCTCAAGGCGGCCTGGGTTACCGGCGATCCCTGATACGCCCACATCGCACGAAGCAACGCGCCAATCTGCGCAGGCTCGGTAATGCTTGCGAAGTGCCTTACCTTGGGCTGTTCTAGGGCACCTATCAAGTCCTGAGCAGGATTGCGCTCCGCGCCTCCCGTAGCGATCACGTAGCGGAAGATTCGTCCCGCATGTGAGCGCGCACGATGCGCTGTCTCAATTACGCCGCGCTTCTCGAGCTTACGAAGCGCAACCAAGAGGATCGGTGCTGTGATATCGGTCACTGGCGTCTCGGCAAGAGCCGCCAGGTCCTTCTCGATGAGTCGCCGCTCGCGTGCAACGGAGCCGGGGGAGAGCCCTTCTCTAGTTCGCTTGGCAAGAAATTCCAAACCAATAGAGCCAAATGTGACAGCTGCCCGCTCTCCATTTGTAATCTTCTCAGCCCTTGCCACTTGGGCCGGGTTCGCGCCGCCGCGAAGCAGAGCCTTCAACCTGTCACGTTCCAGACGTGCGGCCTGCAGCCCCATAGCTGGGTACTCGTTCAAAGTAATGATGCTTGCCTTGCCTAAATACCGGTAGCGATAGCGCCATGCTTTGGTTCCCGCGGGACGTACTTCGATCACCAATCCGTTGGTATCGGCCACTCGATAGATGGCGTCCCTCGGCTTAAGGAAGCGAACTTTGGCGTCCGTGAGCATGTGAGTCAGATGGTTGTGAGTCGGACGAAGCAGACGCGCTTCGCGACTCGCACACTGACTCACTCTGGCGCCGGATGCAACTAGATACCGGTGGACTGAAACGAACACCAGAACTTTATTTTTACGGGCGATCAGGCCAATTCCTGAACTGTGCTGGACGCCGCTGGAGAGCGTAATGGTGGGCCCACCAGGATTCGAACCTGGAACCAAAGGATTATGAGGCAGCTACCGAATGAAGTGCGATCAATGACATAGCCCTCTCCATTGTTCCGGTGACGGCTCGTGAAACCATTGACCCATAAGGCACGGCGGCGCGGTTGTTCCGGTCGCTGGCCACCTTAGAGAACGCCCTGGGCGCTTCCCGGGCGATTGCGGAACCGCCTCACCCCTTCCTTACTCGGCACCTCTGGAAACAGCCGCGCAGCACACCAGCGTTCGGCGTATCGCCTGGCCTGGTCGACGCTGGCGGCCCGCGCGTGGATGACCTGCCAAATCTTCAATGCGCACAGCGTCATCTGTGCGGATCCGTCTGGCTGCAGCACGACCACGGCGACTGATCGGTTGCCCCAGCGTAGATCCCAGCGGCCGGCTCTGTACTCCCATCCGTCATGCATCGCAGCGTCCTCGATCGCTCAGCGAGCAATAGCTTAGCGGCCGGAGCGCCATGGCCAGCGCCGGCGATGCACCACCGGCGACGGTGGCGCTGAGCGAGCGTGATAGCCGGGCGGCAGAGAGCGTGGGCGCCTTTCCGCATCCTTAATGGCAAATATTTGGATGACCATCGGAAACAGGTAACTTAGGTAACCACCCCTCAAACAAAGCAAAATTGTTCAATGTAATCAATATGTTATATAGATATATCAAAGGTAATTTTAGGGTAACGTCCGGGTAATCTGATTACCTTTCACCGAGGTAATCAGGGGCCTGATAAAAGTGCTTATAAATCAATGACATTACTCGACACCCATGCTGGAATTACCTCAAATCACCCGCAGAGGTAACCTCCGGAGAACGTTGTGGCACAAGGCATTGCCGCCCTTTTTGGGAACCTGATTACCGCGTTACCTGGTTCCGGTGGGACTCCAAATAATTCGGGATGGCCGCACCACCGCTGGGGCTTCCTGGACGCGTACGAAAAGCACGCCATTGCCGCAGGGTTCCGCAGGGATCGGAGCGCCCCTGCGATGGCCGTCAGCAGCAGCTGCGGCGGCCTCCCGCGAGGTGCGCAGGGGTGCGGAAAAAAAGGGGAGAAAAGACCGCAGGCGTGGCGGGGCGACGACTGCGCGCGCCGGGGTGTTGAGGCACAATCGGTAGATGGCCGACATTGATTTGCTCCCCGCCCCCGAGATCCACACGTCACCTGATGGCTATCCGTTCACCACCAGCGCGGATGTGGCCGCCTTCTTCGACAAGCGCCACAGCGACGTACTGCGAGCGATTGAAAATCTCCTGGGGGACTTACGAAGCCTGTACGTAGGACAAGCGCACCTCGAGCCTGCTTCGCGGGATGATGCGGAAAAGGATATGGATGGACATCAACGCAAAATTGCGTTGATGTTCCCAAGTGAGATGTTCGCAGCCACGGTGATCGAGGTCAGGCTGGGCAACGGTGCCGTCCGCCGTGACCCCGGCTACAACCTGAGTCGGGATGGCTTTGCTCTGTTGGCAATGGGATTCACCGGGAAACACGCCCTAGCGTTCAAGCTCGCCTACATCGCCGCCTTCAATACGATGGAAGCCAAGCTCCGCCAGCCGTATGTCGCCCCGTTAGCAGACGACTTAGCCTTCGCCAAGGGCGTCCGCTTGAAAGACAAGCTCATGCTCCACGAGCACGCTTATAAGGCATCTCGCGCCCTCAGCAATGCCAGGGACGACCAGGAGAGGCGGCAAGCCTACTGGCAGCTTTACCAGATCAATACAACGCTTGGCATCCCAATGCCGACCATGCAGTCAATGGGGATTTCACCACTGGCGCTTGAGAGCAGGTAACGTCCACGTCGCCAACTTCGCCGCGCCGCCCCATCTCAGATGCACTGACTCGGCCCTTAGCCTATTTCATAGCCGTATTACCTCCGTCCCAAGCTCAAGGCCAGGGCAGCGACATCGCCTCTACAGCACTTCACAGGCTTCAACCTAGACAAGGATCGCGTCATGACAAACCAAAACGACACCATAGTGGAGACCTTCAAGGAAGAGGTAAAAGCGGCGGCGCTAAGCAGGGTAAACAGCCCCTTCCTCGGCGCTTATCTAGTGAGCTGGGTGCTTTGGAACCACCGAATGATCTTTGCCCTGTTCTCCGGCATGCCACTTGGCCAGCGGTTCCATTACATCGATGAGGTCCTGTACCCGACCGCCAAGACGTTCGCGCTTTATCACTTTTTAGGGCCCATCCTCTCCACAATCGTTTACATTTTCTTGGTGCCCTGGCCAACCGAATGGGTTCATCGCTGGAACCTTCAACGCAAGCTTCGGCTAAAACAAGCTGATCTGCGTGCGGATGGCCACCGCCTTTTGACGGAGGCTGAGAGCGTCGAACTTCAAAAGAAGGTTGGTGAGCTGAGAACGACCTTGGCAGAAATGCGTGGTGAGCTGACAGGGGAGCGCAGGAAGGTCCGAGCCCTATCTATGAAAACACTGGAGGGCCGCAGGGCTGACGAGATCGAACGAATCCTTATCAACTACGTCACTTCACAGCCTTTCAAAATTAGGGCGGGGCGAGCGGAGTTTAAAGACGGCACGACCATGCGCTTCAACCGTGATGGCGCGGTCGAAATTACTGGCTATAGAAACATGCGCTGGGCATATGTCGCGCAAGAAATACGACTTTTTGACGCTGATCAAGATCAAGGCGCTTTGGGACCCGTGAGATTTGCCAACTCCAGCAATGCTTTCGAAGGCACCTTGGAAGGTCTAGGCATGGTGCAGATTCAAGGAATTTACAGCCACGTAGATTTCGCTTAAGCGACGCTTTTTAGCTCAGCTTTCTTGCATTCATCTGGATCAGAAAAGGCCGCCGAGGGCGGCCTAACAGGTGATTTAAGAAGGCCGCTCTACTCCCAAGCTAGTTTTGCTTCGAATCGCCGATGTCGTCACGCAAAAACCCGAGGCTCAAGCCGGCAGGCAAGTCCGCTCCCGCGGCGATCAACGTCGCTGTGTTAGTGATGAGCCGTCCTTGGTCAAGGACTGCGTAGGATGGGAACCACCTGAGCTGTTCTCTATCCATTTCATACACGAGCTTGTGGGCAGGTATACCCCTTTCTATCAAAACATCAATGATCTGAGCGGCCTGTACCGCAGCTTGCGACAGGCCCTCATGTGCTGCTTGGTTCAGGGCGAGATCGTTACCACGAATCAAGAACATTACGTGGCAACCATTCTGGTGCGCTTCCAAGCTTAGCAGAGGGTCCTTGCGCGCCTTGGCGGTCTCAATGGTTCGTTTCAACCAAGCGTGGACACTGCCGTACAGAGCCTTTCCAACCTCAGCTCCAAACGATTTCGCCACTGGGTTCCATACAATGAGGGCATAGGGCAAGCCAATGCGCAGAAGCTCAACAACGGATTCAGCAGCATTGTGGGAAAGCGGTGTACGGACCACGCCCAATGGAGAGATGGCCTCGATTTCAGCCACCCATTCTTCTGAGACTTCACGAGGGTCATAGGCGATCTCGATAGATGCACCAGGGTCAGGCTCTGGCAGAACTCGGTCAGCAGCGACATGTCTGTCTAGGCCTAGATCGGCGAAGGTTAACCCTATGCCAGATTCGTAAATGCCAAGGACTACCGCGATAAACCGCTCGCCACGGGTCGTCTGGAAGAGAGCTGCGTCTAAGACATTTCCCATGGGGCGTCCCGGATCATGCCCTTTCATCAACGGGATTCGCCCTGTTTGCAGCTTCTCTAGCATCACATCAGGATCCCCTTCGACTAAAAGAGCCCCGTCTTCGGCACGCGCGTCTGTCCAAGCCACTCCGGCGATAATCTTTCCATGAATGCCGTCAGGATGCCGCTTGATTGCCTCCTGGGCCCAGGTTTGGGCCTCATAACTTTCGTTCAACAAACTGGACATACCGAGTCGTCTCCGGGAGCACTGTTAGGACTCACGTTCTACCACACGGCGTATTGGGATAAGCACCGTAGCGGGCGCGGCATGAGACTGCTGGCTCGGGCGCAAAGTAGTCTAACAAGATCACCTACTTCCTTTGGTCCAAGGCCGCCCTCGGCGGCCCCGGATCACCTAATGCTAAAGGGCCGCGATACGCTCCCTGGCTACCTGCGAGTAGTGCTCAGTGACCTCGCACCCGGTCCAAGTAAAGCCCTCAAGCTGGGCGGCGACCAGGGTGGTACCTGACCCGGCGAACGGATCCAAGATCCGCCCGCCCGCCTCGCAGATCCGCACCACCTGGCGCATCAGATCAGTGGGCTTGCCGGTCATGTGGAGCTTGTCATCGCGGCGCACCTTCGCCTTGATGACCCCCGGCAGCACCGGAGCGTTCCGGTCCAGCGGCATGGCGCCCTTGCTGCCCCACACGATGTATTCGGCCTGGTTACGGAAGCGGCCGCGCTGGGGGCGGACACCCTCGGTCTTGTCCCACACGGTCACCCCGCGCCAGGTGAACCCGGCGCACTGCAGCGCGTCTGTGGTGAGCGGCAGCTGCCGCCAGTCGGTGAAGACGCACACGGGCGCGCCTTCCTTGAGCAGGCGGGCACACTCGCTCAACCACATCACCATCCACCGCAGGTGCGAGCGCTGGTCGCGCTCATCGCCCAGGAAGTCAGCGTGCAGCTCGGAGCGGACGTACTTCTCCGATGGTGGCCGCTGGCGGGCGGCGGCGGTCAGACCACCGCTGGCGTAAGGGGGATCGGTGATCAGGGCATCGAACGAGCCGGCTTCAAGAGTCGGCAGCAGGGACAGGGCGTCGCCCTTCAACAGCAGGTTTTGCATGGCAGGAGCCTTCTTCAAGTCGCTCTGGGCGAACTGAGGGGAGGCTCTCGGCCTTCATATGGTTGAGCGTGCCGCAGCGCGGGCACTTGATCTGTAGCTCGGCGTAGCCGAGGGCGCGGGCCAGCAACTTGGCGCACTCTCCGCAACGCAGGTTCTGCATGGTGGACGGCATTACGCGCCACCACCCAGAGCTTTCGGGTCGAAGGGATCGAACGCGATCACCTCCTGACCGAGCCAATCGTTCACTCGCAACATCCGGGTCTGCAGGGCGGCGAGTTCGGTCTCGCCCCACACAGTGTACGCGTCGCGGATCGAACCGAAGCCGCCAGCGTTCTGCGGCACCACCCCCAGCAGCTGTGGCGGGATCCGAAGCGATGCCAGGACGTCGTCGCGGGTGACGCTCTTGATGCCGGTGAATTCATCCTTGGCGGCCACTTCGCTGACCGGAATCAGCTGCAGGCCATCCTTCTTGCCGTTGGGCGAGTGCAGGAACAGGTTGCGGAAGTTCCCGACGCCACGGGTGCTTTTCAGCGACTCACGCAGCGCGTCCACGTCGGCGTCATCGATCTGGTCGTCGGTCAGGTACAGGATGAAGCCTGCGTGCGAGCCGTTGTTGTAGTACTTGCGGCGGAACAGGGTGGCCGACTCGTTCAACAGGGCCGACTGCAGCGAGGGCATCCATTCCGGCAAGCCGTAGATCTCCTGGTTGACGTCGGCCTCCCTCAGCTGGAACACGCTGCCCGGCTCAAACTCGTGCTCATCCTTCCAGCCGCGGACCTGGTAGAAGGTGCCGGGCTCGACGCCACGCCGCATGTACTTGGCCAGTGCCGGTACCAGCGCCACCGCGTTGCCTATCACCGAGTTGCGGCGTTCCAGATAGCCCATGCCGAAATGCACCCAGTCCATGGCGAACTGTTCAAAGGCCTCGCGGGACAGGATCTTGTTCGGCCTAAAGGTGCGGACCAGCATGTTGGTCTTGAAGCGCAGGCCGGATCCCAGGTACACGTTGGCGCGGGTCGCCCGCGACAGGCCGTCCAGCGACACCGGTGGCTCGTAATAGCGCCCGTTCTGCCAGCAGTGGACGTAGTCGAGGATGCCGCCCGATTCCAGCACCGGTACCGGATCCCCGAAGGTGAAGCTGACCGTGCGGGCGGGGGCCGCAGGTGCGGCGACGTCGTTCATGCGTTGATCTCCAATCGGCTGCGCCGCGCCGATGCGTGCGGGCGCTCAAGCGGTTCGTTGTGCAGGGCATGGAACAGCGCCCACGCCAGATCGGCGTGGCCCGTCTCTTCGCTTCGCCCTGCCGTATAGGTGACCTGCCGCTGACTCTTGGTCAGGGTCTTCTTGATGGCCATGATCGACCTTGTCAGATCGAGCATGCCGGCGTCGTATTCCAGGCGCCCATTGCTGATCACGTCGTAAGCCTTCAACACCAGCCTGGCCTTTACCTCGGGCGAGTAGTTGAAAGTGACCAGGCTGGGGAAGAAGGTCTTCACGATCTGGGCCACGCCTGTGCCCATGCCTGTCGTGTCGATGCCGATGTAGGTGACCCAGTAGCGCTGGGTGATCTTGCGGATGATCTCGGCCTGCGCGGCGAAGTCGTTGCCCTTGAGCTGGAAGCGTTCCAGCACGCGGAACTTGCCGCCCTGCTCGCTGGGCGGCGCCACCACTACCAAGCCGGCGCTGTCGCCCGTCTCTGCCGGGTCGTAACCCACCCACACCGGGCGGTCGCCATAGGGGCGCTGAGCGAAGGGACGGTAGTCGCCTGCCCAATCGACATAGCTGTCGACGCCGCATGTCTGCAGCAGGCTCAGGGGGAACACACTGGCGCTGTCATCCACGAACCCGCACATCAGCAGGTTCTCGAAGGCGTCCGCGCTGTATTCCTCGCGCAGCTCATCGATGTCGAACAGATCGCAGCCGCGCCGCTGGGCGTCGAGGATGGTGACGATCTGCCGCCACAGCTTGTCCTGGCCAAGGTGACCGCCCGCCAACGCATCGTGCGAGGTGTCGATCTTGATGCGCTTGTCGGCTGGTTTGCCCCGGTTGCGGCGCTCGCCAGTCCAGAAGCTGTACGCCTGGTGGGCCATGGTGGATGGCGTGCTGAAGTAGGTCTTGCGCCACTTCTTGTGCATGGCCATGCCGCTGGCCACCTTGTTCAGCTCATCGAACCCGTGCGTCCAGAAGAACTCATCGAAGTAGAAGTTGCCGTGATAGCCCTGCGCGGTGCGGGCGTTGGTACCCAGGAAGAACAGCTCGGCACCGTTTGCCAGCACGATGCTGTCGCCACCCTTGAGATCCTTGTCCAGCGTCTCGCGCACGAATGACTGCATGTACCCACGGAACAGGAACGCCTGCGCCTTGGATGCGCTCAGGAAGATCTGGTTGCGGCCCGTCTTGATCGCATCGATCAGCGCCTCGCGGGCGAAGTAGTAGGTGGCGCCGATCTGGCGCGACTTGAGGATCGCGCGGGTGCGCAGGTTGCTGGCCTTGTACCAGTCCAGCTGGTAATCAAAGCACCCATCGACAAACGCGGTGGTCAGCTGCTCGACCTCTGCCTCACTGAACTCGTTCCGGCGTTCCTTCTTCTTCGGGCCGGCATTGCGGTTGGCCACGGCCGGATTCAGATCGGCCTCTGTCCCGCCGCCCTGGTAGCGCTGGATCCGCGCCTGTCGTTCCAGCTGGCGGTGCAGGAGGTCGATTTCCTTGAAGTCGCCGCCGGTCTTGCCGTCTTTGAGGATCAGCTGCACCAGGCGCTGTTCAAGCGCGCCGCCGATGCGCTCGACGTTGTCAGCGCGGTCCCACTCGTCACGCGCCTTCCAGCTGTGTATGGTTTTCTCTTTCTCGCCAATCGCCTCTGCGATCTCGGTGACACGCCAGCCCATCCAGTACAGAAACTTGGCCTGTCTGCGGCTGTCGGTTTGGAGTTGGGCGGCGACGTCGTTCACCGCACTAGGGTCGCGTCCGACGACCGATTCATACAGAAATCAATGACGTAGCGCTGAGTTTTACAACTCGGTTGCGTTGCTGCTGTTTGTCGCTCTGCCGACCATGGACCTGTTGAAGCGCGATCCGCGCACACGGCCAAAATCAGCAGAGGACACCATGTCGGATCCCAAGAAGAAGTACCGCAGCAAGTTCTTCCGCGTCGCCGTGGAAGGCGACACCACCGATGGCCGTGTGATCGAGCGTGGCTGGATCCAGCAGATGGCCGGCAGTTACAACCCGTCGCTGTATGGCGCCCGCATCAACCTGGAACACATTCGCGGCATCCTGCCGGACAGCCCGTTCAAGGCCTACGGCGATGTGGTGGCGGTGAAGGCCGAAGAGGTCGACATCGACGGCAAGAAGAAGCTGGCGCTGTTCGCCCAGCTGGAACCGACCGATGCCCTGGTGAGCATGGTCAACAACGACAAGCAGAAGATCTACACCAGCATCGAGGTGTCGCCCAACTTCGCCAAGACCGGCGGCGCCTACCTGGTCGGCCTTGCCGTCACCGACAGCCCGGCCAGCCTGGGCACCGAGAAACTGTCCTTCGCGGCCAAGCACCCCGAGGCCAAGCTGTTCGATGATCGCAAGCTCAACGCGGAGAACGTGTTCACCGCGTCGTGCGAATCCAGCATCGAGCTGGAAGAGGTCAGCGCTGACGGCGCCGACGCCACCGGCAAGCTGCTCTCCGGCATCGCCGGCCTGCTGGATCGCTTCACCGGCAAGGCGAACCCGCCTCCGGCACCGGTGACCCCGCCGGCCCCGGAAGGCGCACCTGATGCGCAGGCGTTCGCTGGCCTTGCCGATGTGCTGACCGGCATCGCCGAAAGCATCAAAGACCAAGGCGCGCAGTTCGCCGCGCTGCGCAAGGACCTGGACGAAAGCCGTGCGGAGTTCAGTGCGCTGGAGACGAAGCTGTCCAGCACCGCTTCGACCACGCAGGCCTTCCGCCCCGTCGTGAACGGCCAGAACGGCCAAACCGGCCAGACCGCCCTGACCGACTGCTGACGCGAACCCGCGCCGCAGCCCACCGCCCAATCCCCGCTTTCCGGAGACCTCCCATGCGTAATCAAACCCGCCTGCTGTACACGGCGTTCCTGAGCCAGATCGCTTCCCTCAATGGCGTCGCCGACGCCGGCCAGGTGTTCAGCGTCGACCCGACCATCCAGCAGAAGCTGGAAACCCGGATGCAGGAGTCCAGCGACTTCCTCAGCCGGATCAACATCATCGGCGTCAACGAACTGAAGGGTCAGAAGGTTGGCATCGGTGTTTCCAGCACCATCGCCGGCCGCACCGACACCACCGGCAACGGTGAGCGCTCCCCGCGTGACGTCTCCGGTCTGGACAGCCAGACCTACGAGTGCAAGCAGACCGACTTCGACACCGCGATCCGCTACGCGCTGCTGGATGCCTGGGCGAAGTTCCCCGACTTCCAGGCGAAGCTGCGCGACGCCATCGTCAAGCGCCAGGCACTCGACCGCCTGATGATCGGTTTCCATGGCACCAGCGCGGCGGCAACCACCGACCGCACCGCTCACCCGAATCTGGAAGACGTCAACATCGGCTGGCTGCAGCAGTACCGCACCAATGCCCCGGCCCGCGTGTTGGATGAAGTGAAGGCTGCCTCGGGCAAGGTGGTGGTCGGCACCGATGGTGACTACAAGAACCTGGACGCCTTGGTCTTCGACTCGGTCAGCAACCTGATCGATCCGTGGCACCGCAAGGATCCGGGGCTGGTCGCGGTGGTCGGCCGTGGCCTGCTGCACGACAAGTACTTCCCGCTGGTCAACGCCGACCAGCCCTCCACCGAGAAGCTGGCCACCGACGTCATCCTGTCCCAGCGACGCCTGGGCGGCCTGCAGGTTGCGGAGGTGCCGTACATCCCGGATGGCACCCTGCTGGTCACCTCGCTGGAGAACCTGTCGATCTACTGGCAGGAGGGCGGCCGCCGCCGCCACGTCGTGGAGAACCCGAAGAAGAACCGGATCGAGAACTACGAGTCGTCCAACGACGCCTACGTGGTCGAGGACTACGGCTTCGGCTGCGTCGTCGAAAACATCGAAATCAAGGAAGCCTGATCCGATGGCCGCCAGTCCCGCCAAGCAGCACCTCAGCCGCGTTCGCGCGGCTGAGGAATCAGCCCGGCGCCATGGTTCGGCGCCGGTGGACAACGCGTCCGAATTCGAGCTGCACATGATGAAGCTGCAGGACCATCGCCTGCGCCTCAAGCAGATCCAGTCGGGCGAGGCCAAGGGCAAGTTCAAGGCCGAGATCCTGGACGACTACGCCCCCTACCTGCAGGGCGTGCTGCAGGCCAATGCCGGCGGCGACGATGAGGTGGTTGCCACCCTGATGCTCTGGCACATCGATGCCGGCGACTTCGTAGGTGCGCTGCCGCTCGCCGCCTACGCCCTGCGCCACAACCTGGCTATGCCTGACCGCTTCGCCCGCACCACCGGCTGCCTGATCGCCGAGGAAGTGGCCGATGCTGCCCTTCGCGCCCAGATTGCAGGTGCCGACTTCGATGCGGCGGTGCTCGATGCCACCACTGCGCTGACCGCCGAGCAGGACATGCCCGACCAGGTCCGCTCCAAGCTCTACCTGGCCGCCGGCCGCAGCGTGATCCGTGCCGACGACGTCGAAGACAACCCGCCGCCCTTCGACCAGCTGGTCAAGTGCGTGGCCAACCTCAACCGCGCTCTGGAGCTGGACACGGCGTGCGGTGGGAAGAAAGACCTGGAGCGCGCAACCCGCCTCCTGAAGAAACACGTTCCACCCGCAGGCATCGCTGACGCCCCGCAGAACATCGCAGCAGACGGCAACGGCGACATCGGTACCGGCCCCGCGCCGGATGCCGGTACCGACAGCAGCGCTGGCAACACGCCGGCCGATGACGGTGCCAACGGGCAGAGCTAACCGAGCGTCCCCGCAACCCCCGCCGGCTCGGGGCTGATCCACAACGACCTCTCTCCCGTTGTGGTGACGCCCCGACCACCGGCGACTAATTCGAGGCCTTATGTCTGCATTCATCGCCCCCGGCAAGAACGCTCCCAGCGACGACATCACGTCGGGCACTTGGTGGCCGTCCGTCTCGCCGACGCAGGTGCGAGAGGACATGAGGATCACCGGTGCGATCACCGAGCCGCGCCTGCGCAGCAGCCTGATCAATGCGGTAGCCACGGTGAACACCGCGCTCGCCGAGTGGGCCCAGCGCCATGTGGCCGCCGGCCATGAATCGCTGGCCGACATGCCTGCCGACGTGATCGCCGGCGTGTCGCGTTTGGTGCTGCTGTACCGCCGTGCCGTGGCCACCTATGCCGCCGCCGAGCTGACCGAGCGCTACCGGTCCTATGACGCCACCGACAGCGCCAACCAGCGCGCCGACGACCTGACCCCGTCCATCGCTGAGATTCGCCGCGATCACCGCTGGGCCATGCGCGACTTGCAGGGCCTGCCCCGCACCACGGTGGACCTCATCTGATGCTGGTCATCGCAGCCCAAGGCGACACCCTGGACGCCATCTGCTACCGCTACCTGGGCACCACTGCCGCGTGCGTGGAGCAGGCGCTGGCACTCAATCCCGGTCTGGCCGCTCTCGGCCCGATCCTGCCCCAAGGCACCTCCGTGGTGCTGCCCGATACCACCACCCCAGCCGCCGCCACGCGCCCGCTGGTCCAGCTCTGGGATTGACGATGACCGAACCAACTTCCACCGGCACCCTCTTCGCGCTGGCCACCAGCGTCGGGCTGGCATCGCTGCTGCCCGGCGTAAACCCCGACGCCCTGATCGGCGCGTTCGCCGGCGCCACCTTGTTTGTGGTGTCGGCCAAGGATCTGCTGCTCTGGAAGCGGCTGTTCTATCTGGCAGTGAGCGTCGTGCCCGGCTACATGGGCGCCACCGACGTCATGCGCCGCTTCGGCTTGGAGTCGGCCGGGCTGGCGGCATTCCTGCTGGCCGCCTGCGTGGTGACGATCACCCTGCGGCTGATCGAGGGCAGCGGGAGCATCGACTTCAAGTCCTTCCGCCGCGGAGACCGAAATGGCTGAGATCACGACCTTCCTTGCCCTGCTGGCCAGTCTGGCCATCTGCGTCCGCCTGATTACCTACCGCGCCCATGCGGGTGCCACCCATCGCCCGGGCGCCTCCGTGGTGGCGTGGGTGCTGATCGCATCCACCGGCGGCCAGGCGCTGCAAATCCTGCTGTACGGCCCCCGCGCACACGTCAGCCCTTGGCAGCTCGGCCTGCTGCTGGTGGTGCTGCTGCTGACCCTCCAATCCAAGGGCAACGTCGCCCGCATCCTGAGGACCGACCCATGACCTTGACCGATGACATCCTCGCCCGCGCCATGCAGATGCCGGTGGCGCGCGTGCAGCGCTGGACCCAACCGCTCAACGCCGCCATGGCCGAGTTCGGGATCACCATGCGCAGGCAGGTTGCCTACTTCATGGCCCAGCTGGGCCATGAAAGCGTCAGCCTGACCCGCGTGGAGGAAAACCTCAGCTACGGCACCGCCGAGCGCGTGGTGGCAGTGTTCCGCCGCTTCGACCTCAACGGCAACCGGAAGATCGAGCCGGAGGAACTGGCGTTCGCAAAGGGCTTCCTGAACAACCCGCAGAAGCTGGCCAACTACGTCTATGCCCGGCGCGGCGGCAACGGTGACCAGGCCAGCGGCGACGGCTGGCGCTACCGTGGGCGTGGCCCGATCCAGAACACTCTCAAGAACGGCTACGCCCGCATGGGCGTGCTGCTCGGCCTGCCGCTGTTGCAGAACCCGGATCTGCTGCTGGATCCGGTCAACGGCGCGCGTGCTGCGGCCGCGTACTGGAAGGACAACGGCCTGAACCGCTGGGCAGATGCCGGCGACGTGCTGGCACTGAGCCGCGCAATCAACCTGGGCGACGCGCGATCCAAGAGCACGCCTGCTGGGTTGGAAGACCGCACCACCCGCACCAACCGCGTCATCACGCTGCTGGAGTCCGCGTGATGGCCCTGAGCATCGATCCGTTCCGTCCCTATCTGGTCATCGCCCGCTGGGCCGCAGCGCTGGTTATGGCCATCGCCTGTGCGTGGTTCTGGCATGACCAGGGCGCTGCCAAGTGGAAGGGCAAGTTCCACACGGAGCAGGCGGCCCACCAGGCCGCGCTGAAAGCCCACGCCGCTGTGCTGGACGGGTTGGCCAAGGCCACCGCCGAGACGGCCGCCAAGGCCCGCGCTGCGGCGCTGGCGCTGGCTGACGAACGAACCGACAACGATGACCGCTACAACAAGAAGGTGGACGATGCGAAACAAGCCCGTAGTGACCTTGCTGCTGCTCTGCGTCGTGGCGACGTGCAGCTGCAGCCGTGGTGGCAGTGTGGTGCTGCGCCCGGATCCGACTCCGGTGCGGCTGCAGCCCTTGCCGAAGGCGAAGATGCAGCAGCCGACCTTCGGGCAGCGGACACGGCAGCGACTGTTGAGGACGCCGACCACGCCGACGCATGGATCGGCTGGCTCCAAGACGAACTGACCAGCACGCGGCGGCAGGCTGTAGCCGCCGGCTGCGCCGTGCAGGTCGAGCCATGAAGAAGCCGGCCTCCCTGCGCGCTGCGATTGAGGCCGCTGTGCCCGAGCTGGCCACCGACAAGGATCGCCTGCTCGCCTTCATCGACAACGGCAGCATCGTGTGTACCGGGGTGGAATCGCGCTCGTTTGAGTGGCGCTACACCATGAACCTGATCATCACCGACTATGCCGGTGATCCCAACCACCTGTGGCTGGCGCTGCTGGATTGGGTGCGGGTGAACCAATCCCCCCTGCTGGCCGGCCCCAGCCTGCAGGAGCAGATCCGCTTCGAGGTGGACATCCTGGCCGATGACAAGGTCGACCTGGACATCAAGCTGCCGCTCACCGAGAACGTGGTGGTCGCCCCGGACGACCAGGGCAACGAGACCCCATCCGTCGTCGCTGAGCCGCCGCCGGCATGGATGAGCTGACCTCACTGGAAAGCTGGATCGGGCCGCTGCTGCAGCGGCTTGAGCCAGCCGGCCGCGCCCGGCTGGCCCGCCGCATCGCCCAGGATCTGCAGCGTGCCCAGAGCGAGCGCATCGGTGAGCAGCGTGCACCGGACGGTAGCCAGTACGCCCGACGCAGGAACCAGAAGCGGCAGAAGGGTGGCCGGATCCGCCGCCGCAAGATGTTTGCCCGCCTCCGACAGTCCAAGCACCTCAAGGCACGCGGCAACGCAAGCGAAGCCTCGGTGTTCTTCATTCGTCGCGCCGCCGCCATCGCCCGCGTCCATCAAGAAGGCCTGGTCGACCAGGTGCGACGCGGCGGCCCCCGCGTCCGATACGAGCGCCGCGAGCTGCTGGGCTTCGCCGATGGCGACAAGCAGCGGGTGATCGACACCCTGCTCAATCATCTGTCCGGGTTGTAACGAACACCCGTACAGCGCCAGCTCCTGTCGCGCGCGCGTGGGGCTGGCGACCATGACCGCATGACTACTTTCTCTGCCGTCGACCTGTCTCGCCTGCCTGCGCCGAGCGCGGTCGAAGTCATCGACTACGAGGTGCTGCTCGGCCAATGGCTGGACATGTATCGCGCCCAGGATCCCAGCTACAGCGCCGTGGTCGAGTCAGATCCGGTCTACAAGCTGGCCCAGGTAGGTGCGTACCGCGAGATGCTGCTGCGCCAGCGCGTGAACGAGGGCATCAAGTCCGTTCTGCTGGCCTATGCAGAAGATTCCATGCTCGACCACCTCGGTGCCTTCTATGGCGTCGAGCGCCGCGTGGTGACCGAGGCAACGCCCGCCCTGGGCACGCCGGCTGTGATGGAGTCCGACGTGGAGTTCCGCCGGCGGATCCAGATGGCACCCGAGGGCTTCTCCGTCGCCGGTCCAGCCGGTGCCTATATCTTCCATGCTCTGGCGGCCGACCCTCGGGTGCTCGACGCCTCGGCCGACAGCCCCCAGCCCGGCCACGTGGCGGTCTACGTCCTTTCACGAGAGGGTGATGGCACCGCGCCCGACGATCTGCTGGCAAAGGTGGCCACGGCGGTCAACCACGTCGACGTTCGCCCTCTCACCGACTTTGTGACCGTCCTGAGCGCGGCGGTGGTCGAGTACGAGATCGAGGCCGTGCTCGACATCTACCCCGGCCCGGATCCTGCTGTGGTGGTGCAGGCCGCCAAGGATGAAGCGGCTGCCTATGCTGAGAAGAACTCGCGGATGGCGGCCATGGTCAGCCGCTCGGCCTTGGACCGTGCGCTGCATCAGGAGGGTGTAGTCGACGTCACCCTCATCAGCCCGCCGCAGAACATCGCGGTCGGCGTGGGCGAGGCCAGCCGCTGCACCGGCATTCGGATCACCCACCGCACGGTGGGCAATGTCTAGCCTGCTGCCGCCGAACGCCACCCCACAGGAGGTGGCGGTCGCCAAGACAATGGCTCGGGTGTCGGACGTTCCAGCGCCCTTCGATAGCGCACTCGATCCCATGCGCGCATCCGAGACGATGCTGCCTTGGCTGGCGTGGTCATTCAGCGTGGACACGTGGGGACCGGAGTGGCCGGTGTACGTTCGACGTCGCACGGTGCAGCAGTCGATAAAGATCCATCGCCGCAAAGGGACGATTGGTGCGCTGCTAGATGCCGTTGATGCGGTCGGCGTTCCGGTGGAGATCGAGGAATGGCACCAGCAGTCGCCGCAGGGTGCGCCCTACACCTTCCGCGTCTTGGTCAACTCGATAGCCACGCCGTTCCTCAAGGCCGACCTGCAGCGCCTGCTGCAAGCGATCGAGGACACCAAGAACCTGCGCTCGCACCTGACTGAGCTGGTCCCGATGCTCACCAGCTTCGGCACCCCGAACGTGGCAGCCGCCACTGCCCAAGGCGTAGAGCGCCAGGTCGAATCGCGCTTCTCCGACATATCCCTGCTGCTCGTTGCCATCGAAGAAGGCGACGCAGAGGTATCAGCTGCTGCGGACGCCCTCCACTTCCACATCAACACCACACTGCCACGTCAGTTCCAAGGAGCCACCGAGTGACCACCGTCAGCAAGGTTGATCAATTCATCACCGATAGCGATCTAGCCCACCGGATCGTGAACGGCCCACGCGGCACGCTGGTTCCGACTGAGGGCGGCTTGGTTCCGTCCTTTGCCACGGTCCTCGGTGATGTGGAGACGATCAACGAGCGTATGTCAGCCATTGAAAGCGGCCAAGCTGCCGGCCGCGTAGTGGTTGAGCTGTGGGCGACACTCAACACGATTGTGGGCACGGCCAATGTTGGCGCGAGCGTACTGCTCGACGCTGGATCGCACATCGACCCGGTAAGCGGATTGTCGGTGCCCAACCAGGGCGAGTACGTGTGGGTCACACCCGCGAACAAATGGAAGTGGATCCGAGAGGACGGACTGTCTTCCAAGGCAGACAAGTCCGCCCTGGCGTTGATCGCTGAAGGCGACTTCTCCAACAAGCTGCGATTCAAGTTCACCAGAAGCACGCCGGAATCCGGGTACGTGTATGCGCTCACCGATGCACTGGGCAACATTGCCCTCGGCGTCCGTCCTGACGGCTCGGTGTGGGCGTTCGGCGTGAATGAGAAGTTGCTACCGGCCGGAATGTCGTTCGTGCACACCCCCATCGATTCCGGGTACGTCTACGCCATGCTGGACGACGAGGGGCAGATTGCCATCGGCATCAAGCAATCCGGCGAGGTGTACGCGTATGGCCTGAGCGAGCGTCTTGACCAGCTCGCGCCCTACTTCAAGCCAACCCGTGACCTGTGGCTGATCGGTGACTCCCTCACCGCTGGCGCCGGCAGCCAGATCACCTGGCGCGAACAGCTGTCCACCGCCAACCCAGACCGCACCGTCACCAGCTATGCGGTTGGCGGCCAGACGTCCAGTCACCAGGCCGTTCGCGCAGGCGCCTACTTCTCGCTGATGACGGTGGCAGGCGGAATCATCCCTGAAAGCGGCGTGGTGGCGATCAGCGCCGTGGACATCACCCCAAGTACCGATCAGGGCCAGGCGCGGCGCTACGGCTGGCTGGGCGGTGCGTATGGCTATTTTGACCGCGCAGCAGGTGGTGCCTACAGCTTCACCCGTACCGCAGTGGGTGCCGCCATCGCCTGTCCGGGGCAGACCCCGTTCATTCCTGACACCGGCAACCTGCGCAACAACGTCATCGTCATCGGCGTGGGCCGCAACAACCTGTCCGACCCGAGCAGGGTCATCTCCGATATCGACGCCTGCGTCGCGCTGCAGCGCACGCTGGGCAAGAGGTTCCTGATCATCACCCCGCCCAATGGCGGAGCGGTGGCGGCCGGGGCGGTAAATGACCGCGCGGCAAGCTCGTATGAAGGCGATGGCGCAACCAACAGCAACGTCTACACCAACATCCTGGCTATCGAAGCGCACTGCAAGCGCACATACGGCGACAAGGTTCTGTGCAGCCGTGAGCATTCCTTCCAGTTCAGCAATAGCAGCGCCGATGACGCCCGAGACGTTGCCGACAAGATCGTTCCGCGCTCGCTGCGCATCGACCCGGTGCACTGGACGTCAGCGTTCCACGAAAAAATCTTCAATTGGGTTCAGGCCCAGCTCAACAAAAATGGATGGTGACTTATGGATACCGGTATCGCACAGCAGCTGGAAGGTGTTGTTTTCAGTGGCAGCAACATGCCCAAGCTACGCAAGGACGCCATCCTCTCTGATGGCTCGCTGCTGCTTGTCGACTTCGGTCACAGCCTTGGCAAAGTGACCGCCGTACCCGGCCAGGGAAGCGTCATCACGAACATCGCTGACGACACCGCCATGCGGATCATCGGCAGCAGCGCATCGACCGGTCTGGTGGTCGAGGCAGCGCTTGCCGCCAATCAGTGCCGCGCAGAGCTGACGTCCAAGGGTGGCATACACGTGATCAGCGCCCACACCGGCCAGACGGCGGACGGCTATTGGCGTGCGGCGTTCAATGCCCAGCTGCTCGCTTACATGGCCAGCAATCCGAACCACCACTACTTCGTCTCGCTCTGGCACCGTCCGACGCGAGCCGCGCTGGAGGCCGCCGCCCCTCAGTCGTACTTCCACGTGGGTTCTTCCAGCGGCACCTCTGCCAGCAGCATCTTCCACTTCCAAGGCGGTCTACCCAACCCGGTCGACGTTGCCAACTTCGATCTGCGGTATGCCTCTGATCCCAACAACGACTCGGTCGCCTCTGTCGTGGGTAAGGCGCGCCTGGGCATTGTGTCGCCCACGTCCCGGCGTGGATCCGCGGCGATCAACAACGGCTACCTCGGTGCCGGATCGTGGGGTGCTTGGGGTTCGGCAAATCGAAACAAGGCGGCATCGGTAGTGCTCTACCGGGCATACGTGGAAGACCTCACCGTCTCCGGCCGCAGCGCCGAATTGGTTGCCGCTATCGACAAGGCTCTGTGGGCAGCAGCCTTTGCCGCTGGCGGGAAGTTCTACGGCGACACCTACACCGACCCTAACTCGATCTCCTAAGCCATGGCCAACTTCCGATTCCTCCATACGCCGGCAGGCCTGCGAAAGCTCAACTTCGCGCGCCTGGGCGGTGATCCTGTCAGCATGGCCTTCATGGCCTTTGGCGACGGCAATGGCAACCCGGTGGAGTTGCCAAGCGAGCCATCCGGGCTGGTACGAGAGCGTCTGCGCGTGCCCATTAACCGGGTGTATCAGGATCCGGACAATCAGCTGCTTTTCTATGTCGAGGGAATCTTGCCCTCGACCGAGGGTGGCTTCGTGGTCCGCGAGCTGGCCGTCATCGACTCTGACGGTGACGTCATTGGCGTAGCCAACACTCCGGACAACTACCAGCCGCTGGCCAGCGAGGGCGCGGTCGGCGATGGCATCTACCGTGCCGCATTCGTCGCGATGAATGCTAGCAACGTTACGTTGGTGATTGACCCCAACACCGCTGTCGCATCGCAGAAGTGGGTGTTCAACACCGTCAATGCCAAGTTGGTAATCCCTGGTGGCACAACGGGGCAGATCCTCACCAAAGCCAGTAACGCCGATGGGGATATTGAGTGGGACGATGCCGATGGTGTGAGCGTCAACGTCAACAGCATCGAAGAGAAACAGACGCTCGCTGCTGGGCAGACCCTGGTGGACCTGGTCGTGACCACGACAGTCGGACTTGCCGTCTACATCGATGGCGAGCGCATCGCGCGTGGTGCGTCTGCAGACGAATGGATGCCCGACAGCCAGGACGCCACCCGTGTGATCCTGGGGAGGAGCTACCCCGCCGGTACCCGGTTGATCGCAGCGCAGAACGAGCCAGCAGGCACCTTGGGTGCCCCACTGCAGAGATCGGAGAACCTTGCCGACGTCCCGAACAAGGCCGAGGCACGCAACAACCTCGGGGTGGCCAGCCGAGCCGAGATGCGGCAGATGGCACCTGCAGGCATGATCGGCACCTTCGCTGGGAGCAACGCCCCTACGGGCTGGTTGAGGGCGAACGGCGCCCAGGTCTCCCAAGATGCATACCCGGATCTGTTCGCAGCAATCGGTCACGTGTACACGCCGGCCGGTCAGGCAGCGAGCGTCGGATCTTTCTTCCTGCCGGATCTGCGCGGCATGTTCCCCCGCTTCTGGGACGACGGGCGCGGCAACGACGCAGGCCGGACCATCGGCTCCAACCAGGGCGACCAACTTGCAGCCCACGCGCACGGCGGCCGCACCAGCGAGGCCGGTGACCATGCCCACGATTCCTCCTTCGGCGAGGGAAACAAGCACACCGCTGCAGCGCCCTACGGCATGAGTCCCCACCGCCCCGGCAACCGCAACGCCGGCTCCAGCGGCGGCGTCGATTACGACAACTACGCCTGGCAAACCTCCACCGATGGCAGGCACGCGCACGACTTCACCACCGGCGTAAGCGGCGGCAATGAAACCCGTCCGAAGAACGTCGCCCTGCTCGCCTGCATCAAGTACTGACCATGGCCACCAAGACGGTCTACCTTGTCGACACCGCCGGCCTGCTGGCCGGCACCGCGCAGGCCGATGAGTCGCCGCTGCAGTCAGGCATCTGGCTGCTGCCGGCCGGCGCCGTGGAGACGCCTCCGCCGGCACAGTACCCGGCAGAACGCTGGCCGCGCTGGATCGGCAGCGGCTGGGTGCTAGCCACTGCACCCCGATCCCGCCGTGCTGGGCTGTAGCGGCGACCGTTACACCACAGCTGCAGTGCGCCCTCCCGCGCGCACGAGCAGCATGGGGATATGGCTCTCGACCTCGCCCGCCTCATCTCCAATCTGATCCGCAACGGCACCATCGTTGCGGTAGACATCGATGCTGGCCTGTGCCGCGTCGCATCTGGCGATCTGACCACCAACTGGATTCAGTGGCTGACCCTGCGCGCCGGCACTACGGTCACCTGGTCGGCCCCCTCGCTGGGCGAGCAGGTGGTGCTGCTGTCGCCCGAGGGCGAAACCGGCAATGCCATCGCGCTGTGCGGCCTGTACTCGGGCCAGGTGCCCGCCCCAGCCGCCAGCGCGGCCGTCACCCTGCTTCGGTTCGCCGATGGCGCCCAGCTGCGCTACGACGCCGCCGCACACGCGCTCGATGCCCTGCTGCCGGCGGGCGGCACCTTCACCGTCACCGCACCTGGCGGCACCACCATCAACGGCCCCCTGACCGTCAACGGCGAAACCACGCTCAACGGCAACGCCTCGGTGGTGGGGGACACCTCGATCACCGGTACGGCCACGGCCGACGTCGACGTGATCGCTGCCGGCATCAGCCTCAAGGGCCACAAGCACCCCGGTGTGCAGCGCGGCAGCGGCCTGACGGATCCGCCGCAGTGAGGGGCATGTCTGCCACCACCGGCCGCACCATCGAAGGTGCCCAGCACCTGGCGCAATCCATCGGCGACGTGCTGACCACCCCACTCAACACCCGCGTGATGCGCCGTGACTACGGCTCGCTGCTGCCCGAGCTGATCGACCAGCCCTTCAACGGCCAGACCCGCACGCTGCTGTATGGCGCGGTGGCCACGGCGCTGATGCGCTGGGAGCCGCGGATCCGCATCAGCAAGCTCTCGATCTCGCAGGGGGATGCCCCCGGCGCGTTTGTCCTGGACGTGGAGGGCACCCGAACCGACGTCACCCAGGGCAGTGGCTACACCCGCCTGACCATCCCCCTCCGCTTCCGCTAACTGGAGATACCCCATGGACTACCATCACGGCGTCCGCGTCATCGAAGTAAACACCGGCGTCCGCCCCATCCGCACCGTGGCCACCGCTGTGATCGGTCTGGTAGCCACCGGCGATGCCGCCGACGCCACCCTGTTCCCGCTGAACAAGCCGGTGCTGATCACCGACATCGACGGCGCCATCACCAAGGCCGGTGCCACCGGCACGCTCAAGGCATCGCTGGAAGCCATCGCCGACCAGACCAAGCCGGTGATGGTGGTCGTGCGCGTCAAGGAAGAAGACAACGACGGCGAGCAGTCCATCGCCGTGATCGGCAACAAGACCGGGGGCGAGTACTCGGGCCTGCAAGCACTGCTGGCCGCCGAAGCGAAGGTGGGCGTCAAGCCCCGCATCATCGGTGCGCCCGGCTTGGACACTCAGGTGGTGGCCGCCGAGCTGGCCGTGGTGGCCAAGCGCCTGCGCGCGATGGCCTACATCAGCGCCGGTACCGCCAAGACCGTGACCGAAGCCACCGCGTACCGCGAGGAATTCGGTGCGCGCGAGCTGATGATCATCTGGCCGGACTTCACCGCCCTGGACAGCACCACCGGTCAGATCGGCTTGGCCTACGCGGTCGCCCGGGCCATGGGCCTGCGCGCCCTGATCGACAAGGAACAGGGCTGGCACAAGAACCTGTCCAACGTCGCGGTCAACGGTGTCACCGGCATCTCGCGCGACGTCTACTTTGACCTGCAGGATCCGGCCAGCGATGCCGGCGTGCTCAATGCCGGCGACGTCACCACCCTGATCCAGATGAACGGCTACCGCTTCTGGGGTTCGCGGACCTGCAGCGACGATGTGCTGTTCGCCTTCGAGACCGCCACGCGCACCGCGCAGATCCTCGCCGACACCATCGCCGATGCCATGGCCGTCTATGTCGACAAGCCGATGCACGCCTCGCTGATCAAGGACATCATCGAGAGCATCAACGCCAAGTTCCGCGAGCTGAAAGGCAGCGGCTACCTGATCGACGCTAAGGCCTGGTACGACCCGGACGTCAACACGCAGACCACGCTGGCCTCCGGCGGCCTGGTCATCGACTACGACTTCACCCCGGTCCCGCCGCTGGAAAACCTGCAGCTGCGCCAGCGCATCACCGACAAGTACCTGGCCGGCTTCGCCTCGGCCATCGCCAACTGATCCCACCCTGCCTACGGCGGTCAGCTGCTGACCGCCTTGGCTCCGCATCGGAGAAAACCCCATGGGCCTGCCCCGCAAACTGAAAGGCTTCAACACGTTCACCGCCGGCGAGAGCTTCCTCGGCGAGGCCAAGACCATCACGCTGCCCGAGCTGAAACGCATCATGGAGGCCTACCGTGGCGGCGGCATGAGCGGCCCGGTGAAGATCGACCTCGGTCAGGATGAGATCCAGATCAAGGTGGTCTACGGCGGTTTGATGCGCCCGATCCTGCGCCAGTACGCCGAGACCAGCCACGATGCCGTGCAGCTGCGCTTTGCCGGCGGCTACCAGCGCGATGACAACGGCCAGGTCGACGCGGTGGAAGTGGTCATCCGCGGCCGCCACGAAGGGCTGGAGTTCGGCGACGCCGAAGCTGGTTCGGACACCGAGTTCACCGTCACCACTGCGTGCAGCTACTACAAGCTGACCTGGAACGGCGAGGTTCTGATCGAACTGGACCTGGTGAACATGATCGAGAACGTCGGCGGCATCGACCGCCTGCTCTCCCTGCGCACTGCCATCGGCGCGTAACCCCACCACACCCCGCGACGGGCGCCACGCGCCCGCTCGCTTCCCCCTGCATCCCCGAAGGAGATATCCATGACCGCCACCACCGTCCCCAACACGCAGAAGGCCGCGCGCAAAGCCACCATCACGCTGGAAGAGCCGCTGCAGCGCGGCGACACGCAGATCACCTCGGTTGACGTCCGTCGCCCCGGTGCCGGCGAGCTGCGTGGCCTGAAACTGGTTGAGGTGCTGAACATGGATGTCAGCGCGCTGGCCACGCTGCTGCCGCGCATCACCAGCCCGACGCTGACCAGCGCCGACGTCGCTGCGCTGGATCCGGCCGATCTGCTGCAGTTCGGCATCGAGACGGCCGGTTTTTTCATGACGCGGGAACAGGCGAGTGCCCAGGGCTACCCGACCGCGTAGAAGACGCCATGGCCGACGTGGCCACCATCTTCCACTGGTCGCCCACCGAAATGGATCGTTGGTCGGTAGAGGAACTGATGGAGTGGCGCGAGCGCGCCCGGAAACGCAGCGGCGCCCCCGATTGAGGGCGCCGTTTTCACATACGGAGACCAGGTAGATGAGCGAGAACATGCGGCTGCGCGTCCTGCTGGACGCGATTGACAGGGCGACCGGGCCGATGCGCCGCGTCCTGGGCGGCAGCCAAACACTGACCGCGTCGCTGCGCTCGCAGCGAGAGGCACTGCGCGGCCTGAACGCACAGCAGCGCGACGTGTCCGCGTTCCGCGAGCTGGCGGAGAAATCCAAGACCTCTGCAGCAGCATTGAAGGACCAGCGCGCCAAGGTGCGGCAGCTGGCAGCGGAGATGCGGGCGGCCGAGCAGCCCAGCGAAGAGCTGGCGCAGAAGTTCGCCGCCGCCACGCGCACGGCCGGACGGATGAAGTACGAGGTGGGCCGCAACGCCGAACGCCTGCAGGCGCTGCGTACCAAGCTGGCCGCTGCCGGCATCAGCACCAGCGAGCTGGGCAACCATGAGCGCCGCCTGCGCACCGACATCGTCCGGGCCAACGAGGCCATCGAGCAGCAGCAGAAGCGGCTCACCGCGCTCAATGCCGCCCAGAAGCGTTCCCAGGCGCTGCAGAGCGCGGGCCTGAAAGCCACCGCCCTCGGCGCAGGCATGGCCTTCGGCGGCCGCAGGGCGTTCGATGCAGCCATCCTGCCGGTGGGGGAAGCGGTCGGGTTTGAGTCGGCGATGGCCGAGGTGCGCAAGGTGGTCGACTTCGACACCCCGCGCCAGTTCGCCCAGATGGGCCTGGACATCGAGGATCTGTCCCGCCGCCTGCCGATGGTGCCCAACGAGATCGCCAAGATCGTTGCCGCCGCCGGTCAAGCATCGATCCCGCGCAAGGAGCTGCTGAAGTTCGCAGAGGACGCCACCAAGCTGGGCGTCGCCTTCGACACCACGGCCGAGGATGCTGGCCAGACCATGGCCACGTGGCGTACCGCCTTCCGCATGGGCCAGGCCGAGGTGGTCACCCTGGCCGACAAGATCAATTACCTGGGCAACACCGGCCCGGCCAGCGTCCAGAAGATCAGCGCCGTGGTGAACCGCATCGGCGCGCTGGGCGAAGTGGCCGGCCTGCAGAGCGGCCCGCTGGCCGCCCTGGGCGCCACCGTGGCAGGCATGGGTATCGAGTCTGAGGTGTCGGCCACCGGCATCAAGAACATGCTGCTCACCCTGTCCTCGGGCGAAGCGGCCACCAAGCGCCAGCTCGCCGCGTTCGAAAAGCTGGGCCTGAGCTCCACCGAGATGGCCGAGGCCATGCAGAAGGATGCCGGCGGCGCCATCCTCAATGTGCTGGAGCGGCTGAAGAAGCTGCCGGCGGCGTCGCAGGCCGCCACCATGACCACCCTGTTCGGCCGCGAGTCCATCGGTGCGATCGCTCCCCTGCTGACCAACCTCGACCTGCTGAAAACCAACTTCGACAAGGTCACCGACGCCCAGAAGTACGCCGGATCCATGGAGCAGGAGTACGCCTCGCGTGTGGCCACCTCCGAGAACGCCATGCAGCTTGCCAAG
This sequence comes from Stenotrophomonas sp. TWI273, assembly GCF_039674765.1. Lineage (NCBI taxonomy): Bacteria > Pseudomonadati > Pseudomonadota > Gammaproteobacteria > Lysobacterales > Lysobacteraceae > Stenotrophomonas > Stenotrophomonas sp. TWI273. The sequence goes on along the minus strand of NZ_JBDJOA010000002.1, from coordinate 415,394 downwards.
AACACCATGCTGGTGATGGCAGGCACCCTCGGCCGCACCCTGCTGCCCGACATCAAGGCCGCCTCCGAAGCCGTGGGCCGCGTGGTGGGCGGCTTCATCACCTGGACGCGGGAGAACCCGCAGCTGGCACGCGCGCTCACCGTGAGCGCCGTGGCAGGCGCTGCCTTGGTAACCGTCCTGGGCGGCCTGCTCACCGTGGGCGGTCTGGCAGCAATGGCGCTGGGCCAGATCAGCGGCGCTGTGGCCCTTCTCTCCGGCGGCGGTGGTGTCGGGGCGCTTATCGCACGCTTCGGCACGCTGGCCAGCCAGGTGCTGCCGACCCTGCTCAACGTCGGCCGCGCCCTGATGGTGCTGTTGGGCGGCGTCAGCTGGCCAGTGCTGGCCATCGCCGCGGCCGTCGCTGTCGTCGCGGCGGTGGTGTGGAAGTACTGGGGACCGATCAAGGCTTTCATGATCGGTGTCTGGCAGGGCCTGCAGGATGCATTCGCACCGGTGCTGGCCGAGCTGCGCACGGCACTGGCGCCGCTGGCACCGCTTTGGGATCAGCTGTCCTCGGCCATCGGCAAGGTGTGGGATTGGGTCAAACAGCTGTTCGCTCCATTTGAAGCCACCACCGAACAGCTGGAAGGGGCCACCAGCGCCGGCCGCACCTTCGGCCAGTTCCTGGGCGTGGCGCTGACGGTGCAGCTGCGCATGGCCGTCAAGGCCATTGGCTGGCTGGTCACCGCCGCGACCACCATGCAGGCGGTTGTCATGCGTGTGGTCGGTGGGCTGAGCCAGTACCTGGGCGGCGCGTGGTCGGTGATCGTCGGCCTGTTCACCGGCAACGGTCAGCGCATCACCCAAGGCTTGCAGAGCATGTGGACCGGCATCAACACCCTGATGGCCAGCTGGCCATCGCGGATGATGCAGGCGGGCATGGGCATGGTCATGGGCCTGGTCAATGGCATCCGGTCGAAGATTTCCGCCGCGACCTCGGCCGTATCCGGTGTCGGCCGGGGCGTGATCGATCAGTTCAAGGGCATGCTCGGGATCCACAGCCCGTCCCGCGTGTTCGCCGAGCTGGGCGGCTTCACCATGCAGGGCTTGGCCAACGGCCTGCAAGCGGGCCAGAACGGCCCGCTCGCAGCGCTGCAGGGCATCACCCGCCGCATCCAACAGGCGGGCGCTGGCGCGGCGCTAGCAGCCCTTGCGGGGCCAGTGGGGGCCGTAGACAGCCGCCCGCCCATGTCGGCCGGCCAGAGCGCGCCTGCGGCTTCCTTCGGGAAGATCGAGATCCACATCCACACGCAGGCCGGCCAGGACGCGGGCGATATCGCCCGGATGGTCCGCGCCGAGTTCGAAGCCCTGCAGCGACAGCAACAGGCCCGCGCGCGCTCCGCGCTGGGCGATAGGGAGTAGCCACCGATGATGATGTGCCTTGGAACCTTTGTTTTCTCCCTGCGGGATGGCGCCTACGAGCAGCTGACCCGCGACCTGTCATGGCGCCACGCACGCACCGAGCGTGTGGGCGCACGTGCCGCGTCGCAGTTCGTCGGTCCCGGCGAGGACACCGTGCAACTGAGCGGCCTGATCGCGCCGCCGCTGACCGGCCAGTACTCGTCGCTGGCCACCCTGCACGAGATGGCCGATACCGGCCAGCCGTGGGCGCTGGTAGCCGGCGACGGCACCGTGCATGGCGCTTACGCGATCACCAGTCTGAAAGAGACCCATAGCGTCTTCTTCCCCGATGGCACGCCGCGCAAGGTCGAGTTCCAGCTCAGCCTGGACCGGGTGCCGGATGAGGCCATGGCCGAGGACCAAGCATGAGCAGCCGCACCGGCTACCCGGTTCCCGCCTGGCGCGTCACCCTGGACGGCAAGGATCTGACCGACCGCATCGCACCCCGCCTGATCGAGCTGACCCTCAAGGAATGCCGCAGCGGCGAGGCGGACCAGCTGGATCTGCGGATCCACGATCATGACGGCCGCATGGCGCTGCCGCGCAAGGGTGTCAGGCTCACCGTGGCGCTGGGCTGGCGTGACGCCGGCCTGATCGACAAGGGCACTTTCGTGGTCGATGAGGTCGAGCACAGCGGCCCGCCCGATGTCATCACCATCCGCGCTCGCAGCGCGGAGCTGACAAAGACCATGCGCACGCGTCGTGATCGCAGCTGGCATGACACTACGGTCGGCGCGGTGATCGGCGCCATTGCCGGCGAACACAGCCTGCGCGCGAGAGTAGCGCCGGCTCTTGCCAGCTTGGCACTGGACCATCTGGACCAGTCCAACGAAAGCGACGTGGCACTGCTGACGCGGCTGGGAACGCGGTTCGACGCGGTGGCCACCGTCAAGGCTGGCAACCTGGTGTTCTCCCCCATCGACAGCGGCACCACGCCTGCCGGCATCGAACTGCCCCGCGCATCGATCACCCGCGCCGATGGCGACAGCCATCGTTTCAGCGAGGCCGAGCGCGACACCTACAGCGGCGTACGCGCGTACTGGAACGACAAGAAGGGTGCGCGCCGCAAAGCGGTGCTGGTTGGCACGGCGACCAACGCCAAGAACCTGCGCGAGACCTACGACAGCGAGAAGACCGCGCGGGAGCACGCTGACGCCGAGTGGAAGCGCGTGCAGCGCGGCGCGGCCAAGATGGACTACTCGCTCGCCCTGGGGCGAGCGGATCTGTACCCGGAGCAGCGAATCGACGTGTCCGGGTTCAAAGCCGACATCGACGGGCGCACTTGGTTGATCGCCGAGACGACCCACAGCATCACCGGCAACAGCGGCTTCACCACCTCGCTGGTGCTTGAGACTTCGATCGCGCAGTCCGCACCTTGATACACATAAGAGCCGCTTGGGTGGTAGAAGCCAAGCGGCACTATGCCCGTACACATGAGCCGCAGCTCAATGAAAAAGGTCACGGAATCGCTAGGCGTCTTTCTCAGTAGAAGTAGCCGCAGCCGCAGCCTCAGCCTCAGCCTCATGGGCTTGAACCTTGTACAGAGAATCAAGCAATCTGCTGCCAGCCCCTACAATCTTAGAAAGCACTTTTATTTGCTCCTTGCAGGAAACACTTTCAGTTGGCTTGGGGTAGTTGATCTTATGATCAACCTCCCCCCAAATCTCTTCAAACAGTGTTCTAACCTGTAGCTCGCAGCAGATGGGCGAATCACCACGAGGCCTGATAAGGTAATGGACGCTCGTGTAGCTAGTAGGCTTCTGGACAACGTCCAAGTCAAATGCACCGAAGAACTCCGCTGCTTCTGGATCCCAGGTGTATGCCTTTGGCCTTTCAGACAGCACCCAGTCACCACCCGCAACGCGCGCTCGTATCACCTTGTCAACGTCTGAAAAGTGCGCTTGGAAGATGTGCATGATGCGCACGCCGGCGAGATCAGTGATCTCATCGAATACATTGTCGACCGTGATCGCTCGACCTTCTTCTTCCTTCCGCTTGAGCTTATCCCGCAAGTGCTCGCGATCCTTCAGTCTCGACTTGTAAGAGTGAACCACCTCCGCGCCGGCCTTGGTCAACCCTGGGTGTCGGCCAATGTAGTCAACGATGTGGTTCATAAAGACTGAAAAGTCGTGGCGCTGCTCATCGAACCTGCACAGGATGTCCTCATATTTTTCTGTGCTCACAGGAGATCCAGCCTCTGCGAAAAATCTTTCGCAAAATCCACGTACCTATTGAGCGTTTCGAAATATCCTGCTTGATTCGCTCGAATCGTATTGACGTCATCCGCATCGAGGTGACCAACGGTAGGCAGCAGCCACATCGGCACATGATACTTCTGAGACATGCTCGGATAAGTATTGTGACTATGAATGACAGCATTGCCACCCATCGACCCCTCAATCAAACCGGGCACATCGATACGGTTCTCCGGATCTATTGCCTTGCTGATGGTCTCGGGAATTTTCTTTGCATAGTCATGATGAGCCTTCGCCAGATTAAGATCACTCTCGAATTTGCTGTACCGCTTAGCGTTGTAGATCGTGTATCCCATAAAGCGAACGAACTTCGGAGGGAAGCTGGACCGCTTCTGATCTGACAAGAAATGAAAGATGCTTTCAAACTGGGAACGCCATCCACGCAGCGCGTCACCGATGTTCTTGATTCCATAAACGGAGAACAGATCCGGTGAGCACGGAATCATAAATCCGTCTGCGAGCGAGAGAAGGTTTCGGTTCAAAGCACCGAGGCTTGGCGAAGTGTCAAAGATGACAACGTCGTATCCATAGATCCGCGCGTACTCGTGTGCGATAGTTCTCACGCGAGTTGAAGTGCGGATGGCCAGAGGGTCTCCTTGGTACACACCTGAGAAGCGCTCACCGACCTTCGCCTCAAACTTATGCAGAGTGAGCCGACCAGGAATTAGGTGGACGTCTTTGGCAAGGGCCACTGGAGGAGGACTGTTAGTGAGCTCAGCCGTGCCGTCTTCCGTAGGCTTCAGAAGGAAATGGATGCTTCGCGGCTGCTGAACAAGAACAGCAAACTCCGATGGATCTCTTTCTCTGGCTTGCTGGAAATCCTCAATGTAAGAATTTTCTGCATCCCACATCCCCTCAATCTGGTTCACCTGAAGCGCATTTATTGTGAGATTACACTGTGGATCCAAGTCAATGAGCAGAACTTTCTTACCCAGATGCCCAAGTGCGTGCGCAAGATGATAGGTCAACGTCGTTTTTCCGACGCCCCCCTTGTTGTTGAAAACTGTGACTATCTTTACTGCCATAACACCCCCTTGAAATAACTTGAAATTCCCTTTAATAACTTAGATGCTGCGTAAAGCCCGAGCACATCGCCGGACCCTAAGTCGCACGTATGGGAAAGCATGCTTACGACGACGAATGCAATTGTTACGCTACAAACTCTTTCCAGCAAACCGCTCTCTTGCGGAGAAGTCGGACAACGAAACACCACGTGCCCCGTGAACACCTGTCCGATGGTTGCACCCTCAAACACCGTGGTACTGCCGCATCGGCAACCTGCCGACATGCCTTCATCCGTACTGCCACAACGCATAGTCCTTAACACTCCATGGCGCATCGAGCGCCCCCTGTTGGAGTGCAGTTAACCGGGTTGTGGCCAGAAAAAAAGTTAGCGGGCGGGCTTCTTGGTTGCGCCGCTGCCCTTGACGGTCAGCTTCTGATTGCGCAGATCCACATCGCCGCTGAACTGCTGGCCGATACTGGTGTCAGTAAAGGTCGTGCGTGGGGCGGCGCCAAGGGCGCTGGCGTGAGACACGCTGCCGGTCAATGCCGACAACGCGGCAGCACGGGCCGGAGCGGGCGCAGCGCGCCAGGCGTCCAGCAGCTCCACGTCGGCCGGTGCCAGGCGCTCGCGGTTGCCGGTCAATACGTATGCAACATCTGTGCCTAATTCATGGGCCGCAGCGAGGTAGGACGCACTCGCGCCGACACTGTCCTGCTCGTAAAAGATCTGGGTGCGCTTGGTCACTCCGCACGCCACAGCCATCACCTCCTGGGTAAGGCCCAGTCGCTTCCTTTCTTCCTTCAGCCTTGTGCCCACACTCACGCTCAAATCTCCTTGACAGGTGAATGATCTTTCACCAACATTGGTGAAAGAAGTTTCACTAACACATCACCTAGCTTTTACACAGGGGAAACGGAATGGCTGCAAAACGGACTGGTGTAAAGAAGCTACGCACACCAGAGCAAGCCCGTCAGCATCTCCGCGACAACGGCATCACCGTCGTTGAGTTCGCTCGGCAGAACGGCTTGGATCGCCACGCGGTCAACGACGCGCTTCGGGGCGTGGGCAAGGGGAACTTCGGCAAGTCGCACGAAGCAGCCGTTGCGTTGGGCATCAAGCGCGACCCCAATTCTTGCACAAATCCCCCCACTTCCCGCCAGACCCCCACGCGTGGCGCCAAGGCTGGTAAAGCTGGCGGGGCGAGGGCCGGGAGCGCGAAGAAGAAATGAGCGCTCCAACCAGCGGCCGCGCGACCTTCTGCTGCGAAGCCTGCGACACGGCCTTGATCAAGCGCACCAGCCGACTGCAGCACCGCCATCTGCGTTCGGATGTGTGGGTGTGTCCGAACCCGCTGTGCGGGGCAAGCTATGCCGGTATCTCCGAGCTGACCAGCATCGCAAGCCCCAGCGGCATTCCGGATGCACCGTCGTGCGAGCTGCCGCCTACGCCGGCCTACCAGCGGGCGATGCTGCAGATGGCCTGGAAGCTTGAGCATGGCTCCAGGCAACTGGACATGCTCGATGCAATCGCGGTTGTTGAAAGCACCCGGCAAGAATCCATGAGCATCAACGACCAACGGGCGCATCAACCCGCCGCGCCCTAGCGGTCAGATCCAACGTTTCCCTATTGCTGGTCTGTCGGCCGTGCCGACGGTGACGGAGTACTGCGCTTGAACGTTCTGCCCCTTGAAAACCGTTCCCACACTTTCCCTCATTCCCCCTTGACTTCCTTGGGCATGGAGAGCAGAGTTTGCCGCAAGGAGCTTAAGAACTCCGAGTCAACAGCGGTACCCGCACCCGTCAGCTTTGCGGTTTTTTTGCGCCTGCAAAACGAGTGCACCGACGTCTTCTACGTCGGGAGGCGGCAGCGATACAACACCCGCAAGGGGAAAGCTGCTGGCCGGACTGTTGACCGGTTCTTAACCTCCCGACACCTCGGTGCGGCGCGTAAGAACGTCTCCCCGAGATTTACGATCTCGTCAACAGGAGACGTCTCAATGGCGCATGACGCCCATCCCACGCCCGGCTCCAGCCCGGCGCGTCAGATCTCGCTTGTCTTCGGCTTCATCGCCGACACCCTTGAATGGCCCCATGCCGACTACCAGGCGCTGATCGTGCGCTTGGAGGCCAGCGGGAAGAGCCCCATGGCGCTCACCTTGGCCGACGTGCTGGCCGCGTACACGGCGCAGCAGCAAGCCCGTAGTGGCGATGTCAGCGGCGCCCGGGGGAAACACTGATGGCTACACCATCTGTGCACGTCGCGCCTGCGCTGCGCCCGGTGATTGAACTGGATACGCCTGTTCCCGGCGTCGCCCTGCGCTGCTCCTTCGACCAGCGCGGCATGCTGTATCTGGCCCTCGTACACCTCGCCAGCGATGCAGCCTTGACCGTTTCGGCGCACACCACCAGCAGTATCCGCGCTGCAGCCACCCATAGCCTGCAATGCGGCTCGATGGTGTACCTGCTCGCCGCCGGCGAGGCGGAGCGATTCCTTACGTGGCTCCGCAACGGCGGCAGCACCCCGACCGGAGTGAATTGATGGACAAGCGCAACCACCTCCCTCCCCTGCGTAATCCCGGCCCGGTTCCGGCAGACCACGCTCAGGTTGTCACGAGCGACGACTACGACCGGCTCTGGCGCATTGCCTACGCAGTGGAGCTGCTCGCTGCGCTCCCGGCCGAGGCCGCGAAGGTGCTGGGCATCACAGCCGACCATACGTCGGCCGTCGCTGAGTACATCTCCGACGACCTGCGCGGAATCCTCAGCCGTTCCACCCCCGTAGACGAATAAGTCAGTACCGCCTTGGTCCAGCGGCGCGCCAACGCCGCTGGCACCAGGACACCCCGCTCAGGAGAGAGCCATGCACCACCCCAACACCACCGCTTCATCCGCGGCGAAAGGCTGACCTGGCCATGCAAGAAGACATCCGCCAGCAAGTCCTGCAGCGCGTGGAGCGGGACTACGGCCTGAAGCACCGCAGCAGCACCGACTACATGCGCGGGGGCAAGTGCCCCCACTGCGGAAAGAAGGAGCTCTACACGAGCTATTCCAAGCCGTGGGTGCTGCGCTGTGGTCGTCAGGCCAAGTGCGGCCAGGAAGTGTTCGTCAAAGATCTCTATGACGACCTGTTCGATGATTATTCCAAGCGCCATGTCCAGACCGAGGCCAAGCCCAACGCGGCGGCCGATGCCTACCTGCTGACGGCGCGCGGCTTCGATCTTCGGCCCCTGCAGGGCCTTTACACGCAGGACAACTACTACGACCGGCGGATCACCGCCGGTACCGCCACCGTGCGCTTCCCGCTGGCCAAGGGCGGCTGGTGGGAGCGGCTGATCGACCGCCCCCACCGCTTCGGCAAGCAGAAGGCCCGCTTCGCGCCTGGACAGAGCTACGCCGGTGTGTGGTGGGCTGCGCCTGCCGCCATCACCGCTATGCGTGACGCACGCGAAGTGTGGATCGTGGAGGGCATCTTCGACGCGATCTCGCACCTGCAGCGCGGGAACTGCGCCGTGTCGGCCATGTCCAGCAACGCCTACCCGGAGGCTTCGCTCCGTGAGCTGGCCGACTCTCGCCCAGGCAACCTGCCAACCCTGATCTGGGCCTTGGACAATGAGCCAGGCGCACGCGCGTACATCCAGCGCCACGCCAAGCGCGCCGAGAAGCTCGGCTTCAAGTGCAAGGCAGCGCAGATCGTTCAGCGGGATGGCAAGAAGACCGACTGGAATGACCTGCACCTGCGTGCCTTGGCCGCCGATGACCAGCAGGCACAGTGGGACGCCGACCTGGTCGAGGCTCGCTACCAAGGCGACCTGCTCATGGCGCGCACGGCCATGGACAAGGGTCTGATCGTCTACGGCCACGACAAGCAGACCGAGTTCCACCTGGAGCACCACTCGCGCCTGTACTGGTTCGAGTTCGACCCGCAGCGGTTCGAGAAGCTGTGCCGTGATCGCGCCGTTGATCGTGACCTGAGCGACGACGACGAACTGGAGGCCGAAGAAGTCGCCAAGATCCAGCGCGCCGCTGCATCTGTGCGCCAGATCGCCAACTGCTACCCGGAAGCGCTGTACTTCCAGCGCCATGAGGCCACCGATGAAAGCTGGTACTTCTTCCGCGTGGACTTCCCCCACGACGCGCCCTCGGTCAAGGGCACCTTCACCGGCCCCCAGGTGGCCAGCTCCACGGAGTTCAAGAAGCGGATCATCAGCTTGGCTCAGGGTGCTGTGTTCAGTGGCTCGGGCCACCAGCTGGACCGCATGATGGAAGACCAGCTGTTCAACATCAAAACGGTCGATACGGTCGACTTCGTTGGGTACAGCCCGGACCACGGCGCCTACATCTTCGGCGACATCGCGGTGCGCAATGGCGAGATCAGCCTGGCAAATGCAGAGGACTACTTTGAGTTCAACAAGCTGCGGCTGAAGACCACCCAGAAGTCCATCCGCATGGACATCCAGCGTGATGCCGAAGCGTTCCGGACCGAGTGGCTGGAATGGCTGTGGTTGTGCTTCGGCACACACGGCATGATCGCCCTGACGTTCTGGTTCGGCTCGCTGTTCGCCAACCAGATCCGCAGCGCCCACAAATCCTTCCCCTTCCTCGAAGCCACCGGCGAGGCGGGCGCGGGCAAGACCACGCTGCTGACCTTCCTGTGGAAGCTGCTCGCCCGCAGCGACTATGAGGGCTTCGACCCGGCCAAGTCCTCGAAGGCGGGCCGCGCACGTGCCATGGGCCAGATCTCCGGAATGCCGGTAGTGCTGCTCGAGGCCGACCGCGATACGCCCGACAAGGCGCATTCCAAGTCGTTCGAGTGGGATGAGCTGAAGGACTACTTCGGCGGCGGCACCCTGGCCACGCGCGGCGTGCGCAATGGTGGCAATGACACCTACGAGCCGCCGTTCCGGGGCACCATCGTCATCAGCCAGAACGCTGCGGTCGATGCCAGCGAAGCGATCCTGACCCGTATCGTCAAGCTGCACTTCCGCAAGCCGACCGTCACCGCAGAGAGCCGCATCGCGGCCGACAACCTCAATGCGCTGCAGGTGGAAGACCTCAGCCACTTCCTGATCAAGGCGGTGCGCTCCGAGGGCCAAGTGCTCAAGAAGTTCAAGGAACGCGTGACCTACTTCGAGGCCCGGCTACGCGAGAAGACCGATCTGCGGCTGGAGCGCGTGATCAAGAACCACGCGCAGATGCTCTCGCTGCTGGACTGCCTGCGCGATGTGATCGATATCCCCGAGCACATGGTTGTGGCTACGCGTGATGCCCTGGTGGCAGCCGCCATGGAACGCCAGATGGCCATCAGCGCCGACCACAAGATCGTCAACGAGTTCTGGGAGACCTACGAGTACCTCGAAGGTCTTGGCGACGGCAAGGAAGCGAAACTCAACCACTCGCGCGACCCGCACAAGATCGCCATCAACCTCAACGAGTTCGTGGCCAAGGCCAGTAGGCATGGTCAGGCAGTACCTGATCTGGTTGACCTGCGTAAGCACCTGGTCGATTCACGGCGCTACAAGCTGATCAGCGTCAACACCGCAGTGAACAGCAACATCCGCAACACCATTCTCGGCAACAGCATCACAGTGAAGTGCTGGGTATTCAAAGCGAAGTAAGGCGACGTGTAACAAAGCGGTCCGGCGGGCGGTGCGCCAACACCACCCCGAAGGCCATCTACCAACAGAAGCTCAGGAGAGAGCAATGCAAAAGATGAACGGCGAAGCCGCAGCCACCCCCACATCTCCGCTGGATTCCAGCACCGGACCAAGGGCGGAGGCTATCACGGGTGCGGGGAATGAGGGGATTGAGAGGGGGAACGGGGAAGAGTGCAGCGCCACCCTGGTGCTGCACGTGACCCACAACCAGGTGATCGCCACGGCGACCCTGAACATGGGTACGACCAAGATCGCGCAGCGGGTGCTGGAGCGCCGCAAGGGCAACAGGAGCGGCTGGGTGGTCACGAAGGGCAGCGAGGAATTCGCCCAGGACGCCGACTGGATCTCGGCCGAGTTGGCCAAGCTCGCCGACCGCCTCCCCTTCCCATTCGAGGTGGCCAATATGCTGCCCGGGCGCAAGGCCACGCAGGCAGCTGTGGCCCAGACCGCCCAGGAGGTGGCCAATGGCTAAGTCCGTCGTGCTGTACGGCCCCCAGGGCAGCGGCAAGAGCCTCCACGGTGCTGCCATTGCGGAGAACCTGGGCCTGCGGCAGGTGATCGACCTCGAAGACGTCCAGCTGATGGGAGAGCGCCTGCAGCGGCAGGGCTTCCTGTACCTGTCGTGCAGCCAGCCGTACGCCCAGCGGGCGGCGAACCTGCTCGGCACCAAAGTCGTCCACGTCAGCCATGCACTGGCCGCCATCGGCGTGAACACCAAGGAGGTGGCCCATGGCTGAGCTGCTGCTGATCCTGATCGGTCCCGCCGCCGGCGGCGCACTGCTCCACCACCTCTGGTCGACCCGGCCGGCCCGCCGCCGTCACAGCGGGTTGGCTGTTGGCCAGATCCCGCAGCGGCTTCGTCGTCGCCCGCAGATGGCTGTGCGCCGCGCAGGGAGTGCAGCATGAACCTTGATCGCGTGATTCAGGTGGCTCTGTACGCCATGCGCAACGACGGCACCGGCCCGCTTTCCACTGGTGAGGCGCTCACCGCTGCTCTGGTGCTGAACCGGCACGACTGGCTGACCGAGATGGACTACACCATCGCCCAGGCGCTTGATCGCATCGACGAGGAAACGATCCCGCACTTGGCCGATGCCGCGCGCAGCGTCGCGGAGGGTTTCGCCAATGAGTAAGCGTCCGATGATCGCAGTGTGGTTCTCCTGCGGCGCTGCGAGTGCCGTAGCGGCCAAACTGACCCTGCAGCGCTATGCGGCGACCCATGATGTTCGCGTGGTGAACAACCCGGTTGTGAACGAAGACCCCGACAATCTGCGCTTCGCCCGCGATGTTGCCGCATGGCTGGGAGTTGAGGTCGAGCATGCCATCAATCCGAAATTCCCCAGCTGCGATGCCGTGGACGTGTGGGAGCGCGAGCGTTGCATGGCCGGAGTTGCGGGCGCACCTTGTACCCGCGCTCTCAAGAAGCGGGCTAGGCAGGCGTGGGAACTGGTAAACAAGCCAGACTTCCACGTCCTGGGCTTCACCGTGGAAGAACGCGGCCGCCATGAGCGGTTTGTACAAGGCGAGCGCGAGAACGTTCTGCCGGTGCTGATCGACGCCGGCTTGACGAAGCCCGACTGCGCGGCGCTGCTTATGGCCGCGGGCCTGTCCTTGCCGGCCATCTATCGGCGCGGATACCCCAACGCAAACTGCATAGGCTGCGTTAAATCTCAGTCGCCGACCTACTGGAATCATGTGCGAAAGCACGATCCCGCCGTGTTCGCTGAACGCGCCGAGCAGTCGCGGCGGCTCGGCGCTCGCGTGGTCAAGGTCAAAGGCAAGCGGGTTTTCCTCGACGAACTGAAGGTCACCGACAAGGGGGGGGCGATGAAGTCAATGAACTTCGATTGCGGAATTTTCTGCGAGGAACCCCTACAAAGTGAGTCGGATCAACGAGGGCTGCGCGGATGAAAATCACGCTTCGCGAACACTCCCCCGCGCGTTCGCTGCCGAGGTGTCCGAATGACCACAAAGCCCGCTACATGGTCGACGCGCGACGGTCGGAATCGAAGGGTGGCCACTTCATCGAATGCCGCTGCAGCGCCACCGCGAGGTGCCCAAGCTTTGACCTCGCCTGGGCGCACTGGCACAAGATGCACGGGTTCCGGCCGGGCGACGCGTCAACGCCGGCCGAGGCAAGCAATGTGGTGCAGCTGGGGCTGCGGCTGACGGGAGGTCCGGCGTAATGCAGCAGGTTGTGCCCTTCTCCGCCCTGCAGCGGCTGTGCCGCCCTGCAGGGCCGGCGCCAAGGATCTCCACGGTCTGTCGTTGGGCAGACCGTGAGGGAATCCGGTACAAGTACGACGCACAAGGCGGCATATGGACCACCGGGGCGGCGCTCAACGCCGCCCTTGGGCTGGGAAGTGCTGGCCCTGAGATGGAACGCGAAGAGGATTTGATCTGATGGGTGTCGGCAGGAAGCGCAAGTTCAACCCGGATATTCCGGCACATATCGACCAGCTCGCGCTGCCGCGCGGGATTTACTGGCACGACGGGCGCTGGTTCATCTACACCCCGCACGCTGAAGGTGGGCGACGTGTCCGAAAGACCGTTGCCTATCGAAGCGCGAGGCTTTCGGATCTGCACGCCATCGTTGAGGCCCAGGTCAACGGGCATCAGCGAGGCACCTTGCGCTACCTGTTCGACCGCTTCCACGAATCCATGGAATTCAAAGAGCTGACCATCGGCACCCAGGCTGACTACCGGCGCTACGCTGACGCGTTGTCAGCCTACGTTCGCCGAGATGGCAGCAGTCTGGGCGACGTGCAGGTCGAACGGATCACTACGCCGGTGGTGCAACGTCTGGTCGAGGTGTTCGCGATGGGGCGGCCGGCCAATCGCCAGCAGCCGTCGCTGCCCGCGACACCCAGCAAGGCCAATCACCTGTTTCGCTATCTGCGCCGCACGCTCGCGTGGGGCGTCCGCAACGGACACTGCACCCACAACCCCGCCGCCGGCGTTCGACAGGCCAAAGAGGCCAAGCAACACCGCATGCCAACGCCAGACGCCTACGACGTTGTCCTGGCGTTCGCACGAGAGCGCGGCGCGTTTCCATCGCACACGAAGGGCAGCTGCCCTGCGTACATCGCCCCGGTCATGGTGCTGGCCTACAGTGCGCGACTGCGTGGCATCGAGGTATGCACACTGACGGACGCCCACCGGCTACAAGAGGGCGTCCATGGCCAACGCAGAAAGGGATCCCGCGATTCCGTGACCGAGTGGGATGACGCGATGACTGCCGCCTGGGAAGAACTGGCCGCGCGCCGCAGCGCGATATGGAATCGCGAGGGCCGGAACTTCGCTGTGCCGCTGAGGCCCGAGCATCGCGTTCTACTGGTCGAGCAGACGGGCAACCCGATGGCAAAGTCGTCGCTGGAAAGCGCCTGGCAGCGCTTCATCACCATGGCCATGCGCGAGGGTGTCATCGAGAAACTGGATCGCTTCTCGCTGCATGGCCTGAAGCACCGAGGTGTCACAGATACCGTAGGCAACCGTGGCGACAAGCAGGATGCGGCGGGCCATCAGTCGCCCACGACGACAGGGCGCTACGACCACGCTCTGCCCGTCGTGAAACCTCCACGACGCCGCTAATTTTTCCGGTCATTGTTCCGCTAGCTCTTATCAGGCACTTCGGGGAAACCCTAAGTGCCTGATTTCTTTGGTGGGCCCAGAAGGATTCGAACCTTCAACCAAAGGATTATGAGTCCTCTGCTCTAACCGTTGAGCTATAGGCCCTTGCGGCCGCACAGTGTAGTGGAGGCCCGCAGGCGCTTTCCACTGCAGACCGTCACATCAGCCGAAACGCTGCCCCATCGCCTGCACCCGACGCGCATTCTCCGCCGCCAGGTCACGCAGCACGCCCGAGCGCAGCAGCGCCGAACCGGCCACACGTTGCCAGTAGTCCACTGCCAGCGGCGCTGCCCAGTGCAGGTGTGCGAGCTGGCCGCTGCGCTCCGGCGCGATGGAGTCAAGCGGCGCAGCCGCACGCAGCACCCCTGTGCGCGAGGGTGCCAGTGACATCGGCAGCATGTCATACGCGGGCGCCAACGGCAGCGGGCCGCGGTCGACCAGGTGGAAACCCAGATTGCCCTGATGCATGTCGCTGTTGCCGATGAGTCGGCCGAACGCGTGCAGCCTTCCCATCGCGGCCTGCGCGTCGCGATCGACCCAGCCCTGCGTCAGCAGCGCGTCGGCGGCGGTCCCCCAGTCCACGGTCACGTCACCGACGAAGGCCGAGGACAGCGCCAGCAGCGAGACGAAGCCGCGCCGGCCCAGCACGTCGAGGGTGCGGTCGAAGCGCTGCACCTCCAGGAACGTATGCGTGTCGGTCTGGAGTATCTCGGACACCGCTGCCGGCACGCCGGCGTCGCGCAGGCACTGCAGGGCGAGGTGCTCGCAGACCAGCAGGTCTGCCCAGCGTTCTGCGGCCTCGCCTGCGGTGGGCTGCCCGAACTTCACCAGCGCCGCATAGCGCCCTCCCTCATGCTCCACCGTGGCAGTGAACTTCGGTTGCTCGCCCCCCGGCGACGATCCGACGTCTTCGCCTTCCAGTGCCGCCGCCGCGCGCTCGGGATAACGACGTGCGCGCTGCGCGGCCAGGACGTGATCGCCAGGCGCGTCGAGCGCGCGCAACGCCATCTGCACGGCATCGCCGCCCAGCAGGAGATCACCGATCTCGGTGCCGCCTGCACGCACAAGCGCCTGCAGGGTGTCACCCAATTGCCATCGATTGAGGTCGTCGGGGACGCCCAGGTCACGCCCGCGACGATGCGCGAAGGTGCGACCGAGGAAGCCCTGCGGGCGCAGGTCGTCCAGGTACCACGGCAGCTCCGGGAAGTGGCCGTCGACGGTCTCGTCTGGCGAACGGGTCAGATTGGGGCGTGCGGCGGTGGTCGCCACGTGGAAGGTCTCGCCCGTGAGTGCCACGACCGTGCCCAGTTCTTCAAGGGTGGCGTCCGGCCCCAGCCGGAACAGCGGCCACTCGCTGCCCGCGGCGGTCTGCTGGCGGACGGCATAGGCCGTGGCGCGGGCGCGGCCAAGTCGCACCAGGCGGTCCCCGGCCTCGGCGGCAAGACGACTCAAGGTTGTCCGGGTAACCCCCAGGCGATCGACGAGATCGGCAGCTGATACGACCTCGCCGGCAGGCAGGTTGTCGAACAGCGTCTGGAGCTGGACGGTACGGGGACGGGCCATGGCCTGAGTTTCGGGACGAGTTAAGTTACAAATCTATACGCCAATCTTCGGCGAACCGCAACCCAATTAAACATATAAGCCATTGATTGAAATAACATCATCCCGGATAACACCGAGAAAAAATCCGTAATTAAGTTACGAAACACGCAACGAAATTACCAAATCAGCCTAGCGATCCCGACCCCTTCGAACACCCCTCCATCCGCTGCGCCGCCGCTAGGCTCGAGTACACCACGCGCCGCCACCCGCCCCAAAAAACAAACCCCGCTTGCGCGGGGTTTGTCGGGTTTCAACGCGATGCGCCGGTATCGATCAATCGATATCCAGGAAGCTGCGCAGCTGCTCGGACCGGCTCGGGTGACGCAGCTTGCGCAGCGCCTTGGCTTCGATCTGGCGGATGCGCTCACGGGTGACATCGAACTGCTTGCCGACTTCCTCGAGGGTGTGGTCGGTGTTCATGTCGATGCCGAAGCGCATGCGCAGCACCTTGGCTTCCCTCGGGGTGAGGCCGGCCAGCACGTCACGCACGGTTTCAGACAAGTTGATGTTGGTGGTGTTCTCGATCGGGGACTCCACGTTGGTGTCCTCGATGAAGTCGCCCAGATGGGAATCCTCGTCGTCGCCGATCGGGGTTTCCATCGAGATCGGCTCCTTGGCGATCTTCATCACCTTGCGGATCTTGTCTTCCGGCATGTCCATTTCCTTGGCCAGCTCCTCCGGCGTAGCCTCGCGGCCATACTGCTGGAGCATCTGACGGGAAATGCGGTTCAACTTGTTGATCGTTTCGATCATGTGCACCGGGATACGGATGGTGCGCGCCTGATCGGCGATCGAACGGGTGATGGCCTGGCGGATCCACCAGGTCGCATACGTGGAGAACTTGTAACCACGGCGGTATTCGAACTTGTCCACGGCCTTCATCAGGCCGATGTTGCCTTCCTGGATGAGGTCGAGGAACTGCAGGCCGCGGTTGGTGTACTTCTTGGCGATCGAGATGACCAGGCGCAGGTTGGCTTCGACCATTTCCTTCTTGGCCTTGCGCGCACGCGCTTCACCGTAGGCCATGGCGCGGCTGATTTCCTTCAGCTCGTCCAGTTCCAGCCAGGTGGTCTTCTCGATGTCGATCGTCGCCTGCTGTTCGGCGATGATCTGATCCTTCACGTCACGCAGGGCCGAGGACCACTTCTGCTTGCGCTTCAGTGCGTCTTCCACCCACTCCAGGTTGGTCTGGTTGCCTTCCCACGAGCGGATGAAGTCCTTGCGCGGCATGCGCGCGGTCACGGTCGCCAGGTTCAGCACGCGGCGTTCGTGGGACTTGATCGAGGCCATGACGTCGCGCAGCTGCTTGACCAGCACATCGGTCAGCGGCAACGGCAGCTTCAGGGTCACGAACACGGCGGCCATGTCGTCGCGCAGCTTGGCCAGCGGCTTGCGGTCGCCCTTGGCAGCGGCCTTCTTGAACGCGGTGTACGCGTCGCTCAGGGCCTGCATGCGGCGTGCGACTTCTTCCGGATCCGGACCGGTCGGGCCGGCCTCTTCCTCGACGTCGTCGCCGTCATCTTCTTCATCGGCGTCATCGTCAGCGTCGTCGCTGGTGTCTTCGGCCACGGCCGGGGCCGGGACTTCTTCGACGAGGTCGTTGAAGCCGACGATCACTTCGGCCAGGCGCTTCTTGCCTTCCTTGTGCGCGTCGTAGTCGGCCAGCAGCGATTCCACCGACACCGGGAAGGTGCCGAGTGCGGCCTGGACCTGGCCCAGACCTTCTTCGATGCGCTTGGCGATGGCGATTTCGCCTTCGCGGGTCAGCAGCTCGACGGTACCCATTTCGCGCATATACATGCGCACCGGGTCGGTGGTGCGACCACCTTCGGTGTCGAGCGCGCTCAGCGCGGCGGCAGCTTCTTCGGCCGCGGTGTCATCGACTTCGCGGTTGCCGGTGTTGCCATCGTTGAGCAACAGGGTTTCTGCATCGGGAGCAACTTCATGGACATCGATGCCCATGCCGTTGATCATGCCGATGATGTCTTCAATCTGCTCCGGATCGACGATGTCGTCGGGCAGGTGATCATTGACTTCGGCGTAGGTCAGGTAGCCCTGTTCCAGGCCCTTGCTGATCAGAAGCTTGATGTCGTTTTGCTGGGCAGGACGTTCGTTGGCCATGTAGTGCTCGCGCCACCGGCTGGGAGAGGGAATAGAACCTAGCATTATACCAGCCCGGCGCCCCGCGTTCCCGGGCGGTGGTCCCGGGGCTAGGGTCTGAGCAGGAAGGTCACTGGACCATCGTTGACCAGGCTGACAACCATATGGGCACCAAACTGGCCGGTTTCCACCCCCGGGGCGTGTTTTTGTCTGCAGATCTCGACCAGTCGGTTGAATCCGCGTTCAGCCTCCGCCGGCGGCGCGGCGGTACTGAAGCCCGGCCGCATCCCGCTGGATGTGTCGGCCGCCAGGGTGAATTGGCTGACCAGCAGCAATCCGCCGCCGGTATCACGCAGCGACCGGTTCATTTTTCCGGCCTCATCGCCAAACACACGGTAACCAAGCAGGCGATCGGCCATGCGCCCGATCTGGGCCTCGGTGTCGCCCGGTTCCATGCCCACCAGGGCCAGCAGACCGTGCCCGATCTGGCCGATCACGGCCCCCTCGACACGGACGCTGGCCTCGCTGACGCGCTGGATCAGAACAAGCATGGGCAGGGCTCCGCAACTGAAGGCGGACTACCTTAACGCGCCCGCGCGCCGACAGGCTGGCCGCCAGCGGCTAGACTTTGCAGTGATGAAACCGCACACCACTGCCCGCCTGGCCTACCGCGCCGCTGCCCTGTTCACCCGCCTGCCCTGGTCCTGGCTGCGTGCCTTCGCCTCCCTGCTGGCCTGGCTGTGGATACGTCTCAATGCCCGTGAGAGCCGCGTCACCCGTCGCAACCTCGAGCTGGCCTACCCCGAGATGGGCGAGGCCGAGCGCACCGTGCTCCACCGCGAGGTGCTGCGCTCGACCGCGCTGCAGGCCATCGAGACCCTGCGCCTGTGGACCCAGCCACGTGATCGCAACCTGGCCCGCCTGACCGAGCGCCACGGCGAGGCGCTGTACGACGCAGCCCTGGCCGCCGGCAAGGGCGTGATCGTGGCGGCCCCGCATTACGGCAACTGGGAGCTGCTCAACCAGTGGCTGGCCTCGCGCGGGCCGATCGCGATCGTCTACAAGGCGCCGGATGAGGAAGTGGGCGATGCCTTCCTGCAGCTGGTCCGCGGCGGCGACAACGTGCAGCAGGTGCGCGCCGAAGGCCCGGCCGTGCGCCAGTTGTTCAAGGTGCTCAAGGACGGCGGCGCCACCGGCATCCTGCCCGACCAGCAGCCCAAGGCCGGCGACGGCGTGTTCGCGCCGTTCTTCGGGGTAGAGGCGCTGACCATGACCCTGGTCAACCGGCTGGCCGAGCGCACCGGGGCGACCGTGCTGTACGGCTGGTGCGAGCGGATCGGCCCGGGCATGGAGTTCGCCCTGCATATTGAAGCCACCTCGCCTGCCGTGGCCGATCCCGACCCGCGCACCGCCGCCACCGCCCTCAATGCCGGCATCGAGCGCATCGCCCGGCGCGATCCGGCGCAGTATCAGTGGACCTACAAGCGCTATACGCTGCGCCCACCGCAGAGCGGCGAGGACGATCCCTATGCCACCGAGGACCATCCGCACTGACTGCGACGCAGCGTCGCGCCCTTGGAGCGATTGAATCGCCGCGATCCGTCCCCACTGTGGAAACCACGATGTCCCCCACGGCCCCTGACATGTCCCCTGCTTCTTCCCTGTTCGGCGACCCGGCCGCGATCCGCTGCGAGCGCGCGGTGGCCGAACTGCGTGCCGGCCGCCCGGTGGTGATCGACGATGGCCACGGCCAGCGCCTGGCGTTCATCGCACTGGACAGCAGCACCCGCACCAGCTTCAGCGCCTTTGCGGCGGCCGCGGAAGATCGCCACTACCTGTTCCTCACCGCCACCCGCGCCCGCGTGCTCGGGGTAAGTGCCGAACGTGGCGCGCGCGTGCCGCTGGCCGGCATCGACTTCGATGCCCTGCCCTCGCTCAGCTACCTGCGCGACCCGGGTGCGATGCCGCCGGGCTGGACCGGTGGCGAAGCGCTGGACGATGGCGCGGTGGAGATCGCCCGCCTCGGCCTGCTGTTGCCGGCGATGGTCGGCGTGCTGCTGACCGCCGATGACCGCCGCTTCGACGACTGTGCGCAGGTCTCGCTGTGCGACCTGAGCCAGGGCGCCGAACAGGCCGCGCATGCGTATGAACTGGTGGCCCGCTCGCCGGTGCCGCTGCGCGAGGTCGGGATGACCGAATTCGCGGTGTTCCGCGGCGGCGTGGCCCAGCGTGACCAGGTCGCGATCATCGTGGGCACCCCGGATCTGTCCGCCGTGGTGCCGGTGCGCGTGCATTCCTCCTGCCTGACCGGCGATCTGTTCGGCTCGCTCAAGTGCGACTGCGGCGACCAGCTGCGGCGCGGCCTGCGCAAGCTCAAAGAGCTTGGCGGCGGCGTGCTGCTGTACCTGGACCAGGAAGGCCGTGGTACCGGCATCGCCGCGAAGATGCGCGCCTACGGGTACCAGCACGACGGCCTGGACACGATCGACGCCGATGCCCAGCTCGGCTTCGGTGCCGATGAGCGCCGCTACGGCAGTGCCGTGGCGATGCTGCAGGGCCTGGGCGTGAGCCGCGTGCAGCTGCTCAGCAACAACCCGACCAAGGCCCAGCGCCTGCGCAATGCCGGCATCGACGTCGTCGACTGCGTGCCGGTCACCGGCGACATCACCGCCGAGAACGAGCAGTACCTGCGCACCAAGGCCGAACGCGCTGGCCATCTGCTCGATGTCGACGCGCTGATCCAGGCCGCGCAATAGCCCACGGCAACCTGCTACCGTCTGCGCCACGGGCGGTTGCACCTGTATGCATGCGCCCGGCCCGTTCCCCAGCCGAGCGCCTTGCCTTGTCCGATCTCCTCGACACTCCCGTGCCGCCGCCCCTGCCGCCGTTGCCGCCTGCCCCCGACTGGCAGGCGATGCCGCTGCGTTCGGCCTCGCTGGCCGCGTTCGGTGGTGCGATCGCTGGCGCA
Organism: Stenotrophomonas sp. TWI273; assembly: GCF_039674765.1. Classification (NCBI taxonomy): domain Bacteria; kingdom Pseudomonadati; phylum Pseudomonadota; class Gammaproteobacteria; order Lysobacterales; family Lysobacteraceae; genus Stenotrophomonas; species Stenotrophomonas sp. TWI273. The sequence goes on along the minus strand of NZ_JBDJOA010000002.1, from coordinate 394,740 downwards.
CTGATGCTCGGCGGCGTGCTCGGCACGCTCTGGGTGGTCTTTGATCTGCCGGGCCGCTGGTGGGGTGCGGCCGGCATGGTCGTACTCGGCGCGTTGATCGGTGCGGCCCTCGCGTTCCGCCGCCAGCGCCGCACGTATTGGCGGCTGGATGCCCAAGGCCTCGGCCTGCGCCGCGACCTGCTCTGGCAGAACGAAACCCGTGTACCGACCTCGCGCGTGCAGCACCTGGATCTGCGCCGTGGGCCGATCGAACGCAGCGCCGGGTTGAGCACGCTGGTCGTGCATACCGCCGGCAGCCGCTTCAGTGCGGTCACGCTCAGTGGGCTGGACAGCGCCGATGCCGAGCGCCTGCGCGACACCCTGGCGCACCAGCTGGACCAGGACGACGACGCGCTGTGAGTACCCCGCCGCCGCTTGATGCCGCGCCGGAGCAGCGGCTGCATCCCTGGTCGTGGCTGTTCGTGCTGCTGATGCAGTTGCGCCAGGGCTTGGTACCGCTGATCGCGCTGGTGGTGTTCGGCCAGCGTGGCGACCGCGATGAGCTGTGGCTGTCACTCGGCCCGGTGATCGCCGTGGTGGCGCTGGTCGCGTACTCGGTGCTGCAGTACCTCACCTATCGCTATCGGATCGGCGCGTCGGCCATCACCGTGCGCAGCGGGGTGTTCGCGCGCAATCGGCGCGAGATTCCCTTCGCCCGCATCCACAACGTGGTTGTCCACCAGAACCCGTTGCACCGCCTGTTCGGCGTGGCCGAGCTGAAGCTGGAATCGGCCGGTGGCCATCGCCCCGAAGCGGAAATGCGGGTGCTCAAACTCGATCAGGCGCTCGCACTGGAACGCCTGGTACGCCAGCGTGGCCAGGCAGTGCCGGCCACGGCCGAGGGCGAAGCCGCTGCGGCCGAACCGGCCGAGGATGTGCTGCTCGCCTTGAGCCCGGGCGAGGTGGTCCGTATCGGCCTGCTCTCCAACCGCGGCTGGGTCGTGGTGGTGGCAGTGCTGGGCGCGATGGTGCAGTTGTTCCCGCGTGGCAGCGTTTCCGATGTGATCGAAGCCGGCGGCCGCCAGGCCTTCGGGTATGCCAGCCACCTGCATCCCGGAATGTGGCTGTGGACCATGGCCGCGGTAGTCGCCGTGGTGGGCTTCTGGGTGATGCTGCGGGTGTTGTCGGTGGGGCTCGCGCTGCTGCGCTATTACGGCTTCCGGCTCAGTGAGCACGAGCGCCGGCTGACCGTGGCCAGTGGGCTTCTAACCCGCATGCGCACCAGCGTGGCGCGGCGCCGGATCCAGGCGTGGACATTGCGCGAGAGCGCGCTGCAGCGCTGGTTCCAGCGCCGGCAACTGCGTATCGATATTGCTGCAGGCAACCCCGGCGAAGGCGAGCGCCGCGACCTGCGTGAGCTGGCGCCGCTGGCGACGCCGGCCGTCTGCGATGGGCTGGTCCAGCATCTGCTGCCACACCTGCAGTGGCCGCCGGCGCGCTGGCAGCCGGTGCAGAGGCGCGGCTGGTGGCGGCTGTGCCTGGGCGCGCTGTGCCTGGTTCCGCTGCTGACGGCGGCGGCGATCTGGTACGGCGGGCCGTGGGGGGCGCTGGTGCTGCTATGGCTGCCGTGGTCGGCGTTCCGCGCGCACCGGCAGATGGCGCGCATCGGCTATCACCTGGATGACGACTACGTCGCCGTGCGCGGTGGCTGGTGGCAGCGCTGGTGGCGCTTTGCCGAACTGGACAAGCTGCAGGCGCTGCGCCTGACCCGCTCGCCGCTGGACCGCCGGCTGGGCACCGCCAGCGTATGGCTGGATACCGCGGGTGCAGGCATGGGCACGCCGCTGGTGCTGCAGTACCTGCCGGAAGCGGAGGCGCGTGCGGTGTACGAACAGTTGGGCCGCGCGTTGGCGAAGCGTCGCCTGCGCTGGTAGGAGCGCATCCACGCATGGCGTGGATCTACCTGGTGACGCTACCGCTTCGCCGGCCCCCAGTACCCGAGATCCTTGCGGATCTGCAGGCCGCGCGTCCACGCACCGAACGGTTTGCGCTTGAGCGTGCCGAGTTCACCGGACAGGAAATCCTCGGTGGCAGCGATCACCCGCTCGGAGGAATACCCATCGCGGAACGGATGGATGGTGTCCGCGTACCGGCGGATCTCGGCCATCAGGGCGGGCGCTGGATCCAACGCCTGGGCCAGCATCGCCGGCAGCTGGGTGGCGTCGTCGAAATCGATCATGTGCGGCTGCGGGACCCGGTTGCGGAAGGTCACCACCGGTTTGTGCTGCACGATGAACTCGGAGACGATCGAGGAGGTATCCGAGACCAGCACATCGGCGGCGCGCTGCGCGGCCATCACCTGTTCCGGCTCGATGAAGCGCGCATGTGCACCGGCCAGCGCGCGGAAGCGCTCAAACAGCTCCGGGGCGCACTTGGGGTGCAGGGTCAGCAGCCAGTAGTGCTCGCCGCGGCCGATATCGGCCGCGATCTGCTCGTACAGATGCGGCGCGGCGCTCAGCCGCTCGGTGAAGGTCGAGCCGAACAGGATCACCGGGCGGCCCTGTGCCGGCACGCGCAATCCGGCGCTCAAGCCACCGTCATCGCGGAACAGCGGATCGAGCTTGGGCCAGCCGGTCTCGGCCACGGCGAAGTGGCCCTCGCGCGCGGCCAGCTCGCGGAACGGGGTGGTCGTGGCCGGGCCCTGGGTGCAGTACAGATCGAACAGACCGCGCACCCGGAAGTGGCCGCGGGCACTGTCGCGCTTCTGCACGTTGAAGCCGTGGAAGACCTGCACCTTGGCCCCGGCGATGAACGGCGGCACCCAGTTGGCGGCGCTGAACACCGCGCGCGGGCGCAGTGTCAGCGCCTCGTTCAGGGCCACATTGGGCACGCCGGGCAGCGAGGCCCCGGCGGCGCCATCGGCGAACCAGGCCGACACCGATTGACCGGATGCGTGCAACGCCTGCGCCAGAGGGGCGAGAATGGGCAGCGCATAACGCTCCGTCGCAAACAGCAGGTACTCGGCCATCATGTCCTCCTCGACCGCTCCCACTGAACGGCCTCGCATTTCGGCCTGCATTATCGCGTTCAATGAAGCCGACCGCATCGGCGATTGCCTGGCCTCGCTGGCCTTCTGCGACGAGATCGTCGTCGTGGACTCGCAATCCACCGATGCCACCGTGGCGATCGCGACGGCCGCCGGGGCGCGGGTGCTGCAACGCCGGTTCGATGGCTTCCGCAGCCAGAAGGCGTTCTGCGTCGAGCAGGCCGCGCATGACTGGGTGCTGTGTCTGGACGCCGACGAGCGCATCAGCGACACCCTGCGCGAGGCGATCCTGTCCGCCCAGGCCAACGGCTTCGCCGGCCACCATGGCTACCGGTTCGCACGGCTCTCCGCGTACTTCGGCAAGTTCCTGAAGCATGGCAATGCCTACCCGGACCGGGTCCTGCGCCTGTTCGACCGCCGCCATGGCGGCTGGCGCGGCAAGCGTGAGATCCATGAGGCGGCCAGCGTCGATGGTTCGGTGGGTACCCTGCGCGGCGACCTGATCCATTACCCCTACCGCTCGCTGGAGCAGCAGCTGCTCAAGACCCAGCGCTACGCGCGGATGATGGCCGAGCACGAGTTCGCGCGCGGCAAGCGCGCCACCCTGCCCAAACTGATCCTGGCGCCGGCGTGGCGGTTCTGGCGCGGGCTGCTGCTGCGTGGCGGCTTCCGCGATGGCTGGCACGGCCTGGTCTACGCCTACGTACGCGCCAATTACGTGCGCCAGAAGACCATCATGCTGTGGATGCTGCAGAACGGGCAGCCAGTCACCGACCCGCCGCGGGATCAGCCCGGCGCCTGAGCCCCGGCCGACGCCAGCGCCAGGCGCCGCGTGTACCCCTGGACGATCGACAGCCCGGCCAGCAGGCCGACAATGGTGACGTAGAAGCTGGCCGTGATCTGATGCGCGAACATCGACTGGGTGATCCCGCACAGCACATAGGTCACCACCACCATGATCCCGGCGGCCGCCGGACCACGGAAGGTCTGCTCGCCGCTGCGCCGGTGCAGGCCGGTGAACACCCATAGCGGCACGCCGTAGATGGCCAGCAGCAACAGCAGGCCCGGCGCGCCCTGGGTCGCGGCCCACTCGGCCAGATCGTTGTGCGCGTGACCCAGATGGCAACGCTGCTCACTCGGATCATCCCGGCACACCGGCAGGCGCTGCATGGCGCTGTCGAAATGGCCGATCCCCACGCCGGTCAGCGGGTGATCGAGGAAGGTTTCATAGGCCACCTGCAGCCGCTCCACGCGCGCGCCGGCGGAGGAGTCGCTGTCACCGCGCTCCATCCGCACCACGTCGTGCTTGAGCTCGGTCAGGCGGACCTGCTCGCGCAGGCTCGGGATGGTGAGGGTCAAGGTGCCGGCGATCGCCACCAGCGCCAACAGCACGCCCAGGCGCGCACGACCGGTGCGCCAGCGCAGGCTCATCGCCATCACCACCAGCAGTGCCAACAGCGCCAGCCAGACGCCGCGGCTGCCGCTGAGCACGATGGTCACGCAACCGGCGACCATGCCCACGATCACCCAGGTCCAGCGCTGGTGCGGCCGGCAGAACACCAGCAGCACCATCAGCACCAGCACGATGTCGGCCAGCACGATCGCGTTGGTGCTCAGATCAGCGCGTGGTGCGCCGCCGGCCACCTGCAGGATCGACAGCACCATGGTGCCGAGCAGGCCGGCCAGCGCCCCGCCCCACAGCCAGCGGATGTCCGGCCGCAGTGCACACACCCACAGGGCGATCCACGGGATCACCACGAACCGCGAGCGGTTGTCGATGTCGCGCAGGCCCTGCTCGAACAGATAGATCGAGAGCAGCGCAAAGGCAATCGCGGCCACCACCAGCCAGGTCAGGGCCTTCACCGGCTGCCCGGCCAGGCCACGCGCGCGCCACAGGTAATCCGGCGCCAGCAGCGTGCTCAGCAGCAACAGGATGCCGTAGGGCAACAGGTTCTGGGGCAGGGTCAGCACCAGCGCGGGCATGCAGAACAGGCCCACGGTGGCGATCCAATGGGCCACACCGGCACGCCCCTGCAGCGGCGGCAGGGAAACGGGCGTGGCCGGCTCGGATGCAGCGGAGAACGTCATTGCCAACCTCGATTGCCACACGCAGGCATGCACGCCCGTGATTGCACTGGACGCGACCGGCGCCCACGGACCTGCGGTATCCGCCCGAGGAGGCGGCCAGCATTACAGAATTCACTCATCGCCGTCGATCCGGTGCAGCGCGCGTTCGCGCGCCTGTTCTTCGGCACTGGCCACACACGGGCCGTGGATGTCGCCCGGCCTTACCAACCACCAACGGCGACGGTTGGCGACCCCGGCCAGTTCGGCGCTGGTGCGGTCCACGCAGGCCAGCAGCGCGTCCTCCTGGACCAGCAGCCAACGCTGCTGCGGCTGTGCGGCCTGCCAGGCGACTCCGTCGGCGAGTTGCCGGTCCCAACGCCGGTTGAACCCGAAGGTGGCGGCCTCACGGTCGGCCATCAGCAGGTTCTGTTCTTTCCAGGCGACCAGACCCAGTTCGGCCTCCGGGCCGATGCGTTGACCGACCTGCAGCATCAGGCCGCGGGCGGAACTGGAGTCATTGAACAGCGGGTAGCCGATCAGCCCGAACGCTACCCAGGCCATGGTCAGCGTCGCCACCACGGCCAGATGGAAGCGGCGCACGCCGGCGATGCACAGGGTGAGCACCGCCCAGCAGCCCAACGCGACCGCGACCCAGCCCAGGCCGGAGGTCACCGCGGTGTCGATGCCGCGATCCAGAATCAGTTTGCGCTCGAAGCCCGGCTGCCCCAGCAGCATCGAGATGCCGATGCCGAGCAGGCCGGCAGCCAGCAGCGCCACGAAGCCGCCCAGCAGCCACTGGAAGGTGCGCTTGCGCAGCAGCCCCGGCAGCAGGGGTGCCAACGCCAGGCAGAACATGGGCAGCGCCGGCAGGATGTAGACGTCACGCTTGCCGTTGGGGATCGAGAAGAACAGCACGATCAACAACCACCACACCAGCGGCAGCAGGTAGCGCGCATCGCGGCGCTGCAGGCGTCGGCGCCAGGCGGGGATGGCCCAGGGAATCGCCAGGAAGGCCGGGATCCACATCGACGGCATCGTGCCCAGGAAATACCACCATGGCTGATGATGATCCCAGGATTGCGCGTAGCGCTTGGCGGTCTGCCGGAACAGGATGTCGTCCAGATAGGCGCGGTACTCGGCCGACCCACTGCCCAGTGCGGTCACCACCATCGGCACCAGCCACAGCGCGATCGCCAGCACGAAGGCCAGCGGCCCGACCCAGAACCGCCAGTCGCGGACATGCAGCTTGACCCGCGGCCAACCCAGCACGGAGGCCACGGCGGCCGGCACGATCATCAGCAATGCGATGACGCCCACGCCCTTGGTGATCACCCCCAGCCCGGCGGCGAACCAGCCCAGCCACCACCAGCGCCACGCAGGGCCACTGAGCAGATGCCGCAGCAGGCCGTAGTTGGCCAGGGTGATGAAGACCACCACCAGCGGATCGATCTGGGCTTTCTTGGACTGGAAGGTGAAGTGCAGCGCGAACAGCAGCGCCCAGGCGGCGTACAGCCCGACCCGCCGCGTCCACAGGCGGCGGCCCAGGTCATAGACGCAGGCCAGTGTGCCCAGCGCGGCCAGCAGCGAGGGCAGCAGGAAGGCCACCCGCCAGTCGCCGATCAGCGAGTACAGCGCGGCCTGCGACCACATCAGCATCGGCGGCTTGTCCGAGTACAACTCGGTGCCCCGATGCGGGAACAGCCAGTCCCCGCTCTCCACCATCTGCTTGGCGACCAGCGCGAACCGGGGCTCGTCGGAGGGCCACGGATCACGCATGCCCAGGCCGGCCCCCAGAACGAGCAGGGCCATCAGGGCAAGCAGCCAGAACTCTCGGGATGCGCGGTTTTTAAGCATGGGGCGGGATTCTAGCCGGGTTCGGTTCAACCCTTCTTTAGCAGACGTGCATAGAAGAAGCCGTCAGCACCGTCCTCACCGGGCAGGCGCTGGCGCCCGGCCCAGGAATCGTGGCCATACGCCTCTCCCAGCGGCAGGAAGCCCGCATCCCGGGTGCGCTGCAGGAAGGCTTCGACCTGGAACTGGTTTTCATCGCGCAGGATCGAGCATGTCGCATACAGCAGGGTTCCGCCCGGGGTAAGCATCGTCCAGCAGGCATCCAGCAGGCGCGCCTGCAAGGCCATCAGCGCCTCGATGTCGGTCGCGCGGCGATGCGCCAGCACATCCGGCTGGCGGCGGATGATGCCGGTGGCCGAACAGGGCGCATCCAGCAGGATGGTGTCGAACAGCTGCCCGTCCCACCAGCTGGCCGGATCGGTTGCATCGCCCGCCAGCACCTTCGCGTTCTGGCCCACGCCGGTGCGTGCGAACGTTTCGCTGATGCGCTTGAGCCGGCGCGCATCGATGTCCAACGCCAGCAGTTGCAGGGTCGGATCGCGCTCCAGCAGATGGGCAGCCTTGCCGCCCGGCGCGGCGCAGGCATCGAGCACCCGCGAACCCGGGCGCGGCGCCAGCGCATCGGCCACCTGCTGGGCAGACAGATCCTGCACCGACAGCGCGCCATCGGCGAACCCGGGCAGCGCGGAGACCGCGATCGGCACTGGCAGGCGGATCGCATCGGCACCCACGCGCGATGCTTCAGCCTCGATACCGGCTGCCGCCAACTGCTGCAGCATCGCCTCACGAGTGCTGTGCTGGCGGTTGACCCGCAGCCACAGCGGCGCGGCCTGCAGGCTCGCGGTGAACACCGCGTCGGCCTCGTCCGGCCAATCCTGTTCGATCTTCTCGGCCATCCACAGCGGGAAGGCATCGCGCGCCGGCAGCGGCGGAATGCCTTCGCGCTGGGCGCGGCGCAGCAGCGCATTGACCATGCCGGCCTGGCGATCACGGCCCATCGCACGCGCAGCGTCGACCGTGGCCGAGAGCGCGGCGTGCGCCGGCAGCTCCAGTGCGTCCAGCTGGGCGAAGCCGACCAGCAGCAGCGCGCGCAGTTCGTCTTCGCGCACGCCCAGCGGCCGCGGCATCCATTGCGCCAGTGCGGCGTCATACGCGGCACGGCGACGCAGCACGGCAAAGCACAGCGCCTCCAGCAGCGCGCGGTCGCGGCTGTCGTCCAGGGTCGGCAAGGCGGTGGCCAGTTCGGCCTTGAGCGAACGGCCGCGGCCGATCACCTGGGCCAGCACGCGCGCGGCCAGCACGCGGGTGGGCACGCCGGGGGCGGTATGGGCGGTGTAGGGGCCTGCAGGCTTGCCGGAACGCGCGTTGGTCATGTCAGGCACCCATGCCGAGATCGCGACGGGCATTGAGGTAGTCGGCGGCGGTGATCGCCTTGCCGCCCTCACGCTGCAGCACACGAAGGCGCAGCGCACCCTGGCCACAGGCGATGTCGATGCCGTCGCGCGAGGCGGCCAGCAGCGTGCCCGGGGCCTTGCCCTGGTTGTCATCCAGCGCGATCGCGCCATGGATGCGGACGCGTTCGCCGGCCAGCATCGCCTCGGCGATCGGCCACGGATTGAACGCACGTACGGTGCGTGCCAGCGCGTGGGCGTCCTGCGCCCAGTCCAGACGGGCTTCGGCCTTGTCCAGCTTGTGCGCATAGGTCACGCCGGCCTCGGGCTGCGGCTGCGCGATCGGCTTGATGCCGGCCCGCAGCAGGCCCAGGCCATCGGACAGCACCTGCTCACCCAAGGCGGCCAAACGATCGTGCAGCTGACCGCCGGTGTCGTTGGCGCCGATCGCGATGTGCTGCTTGAGCAGCACCGGGCCGGTATCCAGCCCGGCGTCCATCTGCATCAGGCAGACACCGGTTTCGGTATCGCCGGCCTGGATCGCACGCTGGATCGGCGCGGCACCGCGCCAACGCGGCAGCAGCGAGGCGTGCACGTTCCAGCAGCCGTGGGTTGGAATGGTCAGCACCGCCTTGGGCAGGATCAGCCCATAGGCCACTACCACCATCAGGTCCGGCGCCAGGTCGCGCAGCTGCTGCTGGGCTTCGGGGGTCTTGAGGCTCTCCGGCTGGAACACCGGGATGCCACGTGCGATCGCTTCCAGCTTGACCGGCGACGGGGCCAGGCCACGACCACGGCCAGCGGGGCGATCGGGCTGCGTGTACACCGCGACCACTTCATGGTGGCGGGCTGCGGCACGCAGCGAGGACACGGCGAACGCCGGCGTACCGGCAAAGACAATCTTCATGGCGACCCCACTAACAGAACGTAAAACGGCGCCGATGTGCGGCGCCGCGCGACAGGACACGTCGCGCGGTCATCCCGCGCGGCGGTCGCTGCAATCACCTCAGGCAACGTGCTTGCGCTGCTTGGCCAGCTTCTTGCGCACCATCTCGCGCTTGAGCGGCGAGAGGTAATCAATGAACAGCTTGCCGTCCAGGTGGTCCATCTCGTGCTGCACGCAGACAGCGAGCACGCCGTCGGTGGTCAGTTCCTGGGCCACGCCGTGGCGATCCAGGTAACGCACGGTGATCTGGTTGGCGCGGGTGACGTCGGCAAAGATGCCCGGCACCGACAGGCAGCCTTCCTGATAGACCTGGCCGCCTTCGTTGGCGACGATCTCAGGATTGATGAACACCATCGGGGTGTCTTTCTCTTCACTGACGTCGATCACCATGAAACGCTTGTGCACGTCCACCTGGCTGGCGGCCAGGCCGATGCCCGGGGCGTCGTACATGGTGTGGAACATGTCATCGATCAGGGTCTGGAACGCCGGCGTGGTCACGTCGGCAGCATCGATCAACGCAGCCTTGGTACGCAGGCGCGGATCGGGAAATTCGAGAATGGGCAGGAGGGCCATGGCAAATACCGGTAGGGGGCGCCGGTCGAAGCGGCGTACAGCGAGATTCTATCGCCAACGCTTGCCCCGCGCCCCGGTTTCTGGACTATAGTGCGCGAACCTGTTGGGGAATCAGGCACCACATCTATGTTTGAACGAACTCGTACGGTCGTCGCCGTGGCGATGCTGACCGTCGCTACCTATGCTACCGCCGTGGAAATGAATGGCGGGCACCCGGATACCTATGTCGTGCGCAAAGGGGACACGCTATGGGACATCTCGGCGCGTTTCCTGCAGAAGCCCTGGCTGTGGCCGGAGATCTGGCAGGCCAACCCGCAGGTCAAGAATCCGCACCTGATCTACCCGGGTGACGTGCTCAGCCTGGCCTATCTGGACCGCGTCGTGGCCCAGCCCGGCCCGCGCCAGGAGGCCCCGATCAACGGCGTCCCGCTGGAGCAGGTCGAGCCCTTCCTGAAGCAGCTGAGCGTGGTCGACGAGGTCAAGTCGCTGCCCTACGTGGTCAATCTGGAAGAAAACCGCCTGCGCGCCACCACCGGCCAGACTGCCTATGTGCGCGGCCTGGAGAACGCCCAGGTCGGCCAGCGCTACGCGGTGGTCCGCCCGACGGTGCAGTACGCCCTGCCCAAGCCGACCGAAGACCTCAATGCCCGCGGCGATACCACGCCCGGCAGCGGCAACCTCTGGAAGACGTTCATCGTGCCGAGCAAGCGGCACCAGACGCTGGGCTACGAACTGGCCCAGATCAACGTCGGCACGGTGAGCCGGGTACAGAACGGCAGTGTCGAGGTGACCTCGCTGGTGCTGCAGGGCCAGGTGGACGGCCGTGAAGTCCGCGCCGGTGACCGCCTGGTTCCGGTCGAGGCCCGCCCGTACGACCTGCAGTTCGTACCGCATGTGCCCGCGCCGCAGGCCGTCGATCTGGACGTGCGCGTGCTGGCCGTCGCCGACACCTTCACCTCCGGCGGCCCGCGCGATGTGATCGCGATCTCCGCCGGCAGTGCCAACGGGGTCGACAACGGCACCGTGTTCTCGCTGTGGCGCCAGGGCCGCCATGTGGCCCACCGCATGGATTACCCGAACTCGTCGCGGATGGACGATTCGCTGACCAGCGGTGCCGGCCGGGTCACCCTGCCGGACGAGTACGCCGCCCATGCGATGGTCTTCCGCACGTTCGAGAACGTCAGCTACGCGCTGGTGATGGAAGGCGTGAAGCCGGTCAGGGTCGGCTATTCGGCACTGCATCCGGATAAGCAGTAAGCGCGGCGGAGTCCTACCCTGCGATCCGACGGCGCCCTAGGGCGCCGTCGTCATTTCCGGGCCAGGGTATCGGGATGCCCATTCCCTGCCTTGCCGCCTCCACCGCCCTGCTCACCCTGGTCCTGGCCGGGGGCGCGCTGCCGCCTCGCCTGCGCCTGCTGCGCCAGTTCTCCGATGCGGCGGCCGCCCTGCGGGCCGGCCCGACCGCCTGGCGGGCCGCCGGCTGTACTCCAGCGCAACGCGCCCGGCTCGCGTTGCCGGACGAACGCTACCTGGCACAGGCCCTGGCATGGCTGGCCGAGGAGCACCATCACCTGCTCGGCGTGACCGATCCGGACTACCCGGCGCTGCTCAACCAGATCGAGGAACCGCCCGTGGCGTTGTTCGTGGACGGTGACCCGGCGCGGCTCTGGCACCCGGCGGTGGCGGTGGTCGGCAGCCGCTCGCCCACTGCCGGCGGCCGCGAGCACGCGCATGCCTTCGCCACCGCGCTGGCCGGCGAGGGCTGGTCGGTCATCAGTGGGCTGGCGGCCGGGGTCGATGCCCACGCCCATGACGGCGCATTGCAGGTGACCGGGGGCATGACCGTGGCCGTGGTCGCCACCGGCCTGGACCAGACCTATCCGCCCCGGCATGCCGCGCTGCATGAACGGATTGCCGCCACCGGCGCGGTGGTCAGCGAGTACGCCCCAGGCATGCCGGCAACCCAGGCGCACTTCCCCGCACGCAACCGGATCATCGCCGGGCTCAGCCTGGGCACCCTGGTGATCGAGGCCGCCGAGCGCTCCGGCGCCCTGATCACCGCGCGCTGCGCGGCCGAGGCGGGCCGCGAGGTGTTCGCCCTGCCCGGCTCGATCCGCAATCCCCGCGCCCGCGGCTGCCATCGGCTGATCCGGCAGGGCGCAGCGCTGGTGGAGACGCCGGCCGAGGTGACCGCCGGGTTGGCCGCGCTCGCCCAGACCCTGGCCGGGGCCTTGCGAACCCGCTTGGACGCCCCCACTGAACAGGCACGACCGGCGCCCGAGCGCGCCCCTTCCTACACCGACCCGGACTACCAGTGCTTGTGGAAAGCCCTGGATCATGACCCAACGGGTATGGATTCATTGATCCAGCGCAGCGGATTGACGGCGGCCCAGCTGTCGGCCATGCTGCTGGTCATGGAACTGGATGGAAAGGTAATGGCCGCCTATGGTCGCTACTGTCGAAAACCCTAGTTTCTTCACCTCCACAGCGTCGTTGACGCAGGCCGAGGGGCAATGAAAGAGAGCATTCTGGATGTCCTGCTGTACCTGTTCGAACACTATTTCAGCGAAGACGCGGACCTCATCCGCGACCGCGACTCCCTCCAGAACGGCCTGATCCAGGCCGGCTTCAGCCCCACCGAGATCAACAAAGCCTTTGACTGGCTGGACGCGCTCGCCGAGCAGCGCCCGGCCGTGGTGCTGGGCCGCGTCAATGGCCCGGTGCGCATTTTCCATGGGCCCGAGCTGGACAAGCTCGACGTGGAAGGCCGTGGCTTTTTGATGTTCCTGGAGCAGCACGGCATCCTCGATGCCAGCCAGCGTGAGCTGGTGCTCGACCGTGCGATGGCGCTGGACCAGGACGAACTGGACCTGGACGACCTCAAGTGGGTCGTGCTGATGGTGCTGTTCAACCAGCCCGGGGCCGAGGCCGCGTACGCCTGGATGGAAACCCAGATGTTCGTGGACGAGCCGGAACCGCTTCACTGACCTTACACTGAGCGCCTTGCGCATTCAGGAGCGGGCCGGTGGACCAGTGGTTCTTTGCAGAAGGAAACAGTCAGCAGCGCGGTCCGCTGCCTGCTGACGAGTTGATCGCGCTCTACCATTCCAGCCGCATCGCACTGGATACGCTGGTCTGGCGCGACGGCATGGCCCAGTGGCAGCCGCTGGAAACCGTGGCGGCCGAGATCGGCCTGGACATCGCCCCCGCCGTCGAGGTGGTGGCAGAGCCGGTTCCCGGCCCCGCCGTGCCACCGGCGCTGCCCGCCGCGCCCGGCGTTCCCGTCACCCCTGTCTCCCCCGCCAACCCCGCCGCCGTTCCCCCACCCCGCAAGGGATTGAGCGGGTGCGCGATCGTGGGCATCGTTGCGGCCGTGATCGTGGTGCTGGTGCTGATCGTCGGCGCGGTCCTCGCCTCGTTCGCGCTGCCCGCCTATCGGGACTATGTGGCGCGGGCCAAAACCAGTGAAGCACTGGTGACGCTGGCCCCGGTCAAGCTCGCGGTGGCCGGGTTCCACAGCACACATGGCCGCTGCCCGGTCAACGATGACGAGGGCTTCCAGCCGGCCGAAGCCTACGCCGACGGCGCGATCAACGCCGTGCGGATCGGCCGCTTCAACAATGGCCACTGCGGCGTGGAAGCCGAGCTCACCGTGCCCGGCAATGCCGCGCTGGACGGCAAGCTGTTGTGGCTGGACTACAACGGTGCCGGGCAGTGGGAATGCAGCGGCGAGCCCGACGATACGTACCTGCCGCTGGAATGCCGCGGCTGATAACGGACACATGTCCATGGATGCACCCAACAGGGGATTGAAGCAATGACTGAGTGGTATTTCGCCGATGGCCAGGAACGTCAGGGGCCGCTGAGCGCAGAGGAGATGCGCCAGCGCTTCCAGCGCGGTGACATCACCCTGGCCACGCTGGTGTGGCGCGAAGGGTTCGCGCAGTGGGCGCCACTGTCCGAGGCCGTCGATGAGCTGCAGCTGCAGCATCTCGCCGCGGCCGCCAGCAATCTCGGCAGCGGCATCGACCTGCGCGGGGATTACACCGCCATCGACAATGGCACCGCGCCACTGCCGGGCACCGGTGGCGGCACCTACTCGCCGTACACCGCGCCTGCCGCGGCCACCGGCTACGCCAACACGGCCGTGGTCCATGGCCAGGACGTGGTCTATGCCGGTTTCTGGAAGCGCTACGCCGCCTACTTCATCGATTACATCCTGCTCACCGTGGTCACCCTGCCGCTGAGCATGATCATCAACGTGATGGGCGCCGGCTCGGGCAACGAAGGCGTACAGGTCGCGCTGACGCTGGTGGTGATGCTGCTCAGCATGGTGATCAGCATCGGCTACTACGCCGGCTTCCACGCCTCGCGCGGTGGCGCCACGCTGGGCAAGATGGCCGTCGGCATCAAGGTCGTGCGCGGCAATGGCGAGCGGATCAGCTTCCTGCGGGCCTTCTGCCGCTACCTAGCAACCATCGTCAGCAGCCTGATCCTGATGATCGGCTTCATCATGGCCGCCTTCACCGAGCGCAAGCAGGCATTGCACGACATGATGTGCGACACCCTGGTGGTGGACAAGTGGGCCTTCACCGAGCACCCCGAGCTGCAGCAGCGCGGCCTGGGTACGGTCACCATCGTGATCCTGGTGATCGCCGCACTGGCCGTGGTCGCCCTGTTCGGCGTGATGATCGCGATGATCGGCGTGATCGCCTCGATGTCCTGATCCGAGCCATCCTCACACCGGGCCGCTTGACATGAGCGGGCCCGGCGTGATTCCACTAATAGGCAGAAAGCTGAACGCCCGGCCCACCCCCGGGCGTTCGGTTTATGTATATCGCCCGCGCCGCTTCACTAATGCGGCCATTTGCTCCACCCTAGCGGCCCTCCCCGGGGCCCTGCCCATAGAATCCTGACGCCATGCCCAAGCACCTGCTCATCGTCGAATCGCCCGCCAAGGCCAAGACGATCAACAAATACCTCGGCAAGGACTTCACTGTCCTGGCCTCGTATGGGCATGTGCGTGACCTGGTGCCCAAGGAAGGCGCGGTCGACCCCGACAACAACTTCGCGATGCGGTACGACCTCATCGAGAAGAACGAAAAGCACGTCGATGCCATCGTCAAGGCCGCCAAGGGCGCCGACGACATCTTCCTGGCGACCGATCCGGATCGCGAGGGTGAAGCGATCAGCTGGCACATCGCCGAGATCCTGAAGGAGCGCGGGCTGGTCAAGGACAAGCCGATGCAGCGCGTGGTCTTCACCGAGATCACCCCGCGCGCCATCAAGGAAGCGATGGGCCACCCGCGCGAAATCGCCGGTGACCTGGTCGATGCCCAGCAGGCGCGCCGCGCGCTGGATTACCTGGTCGGCTTCAACCTGTCCCCGGTGCTGTGGCGCAAGGTGCAGCGCGGCCTGTCCGCCGGCCGTGTGCAGAGCCCGGCACTGCGCATGATCGTCGAGCGCGAAGAAGAGATCGAAGCCTTCATCGCCCGCGAGTACTGGAGCATCGATGCGCTGTGCGCGCATCCCTCGCAGCACTTCAATGCGCGCCTGATCAAGCTGGACGGGCAGAAGTTCGAACAGTTCACCGTGACCGACGGCGATACCGCCGAGGCCGCGCGCCTGCGCATCCAGCAGGCCGCCCAGGGCGCCCTGCACGTCACCGACGTGGTCAGCAAGGAGCGCAAGCGCCGCCCGGCGCCGCCGTTCACCACCTCCACGCTGCAGCAGGAAGCCTCGCGCAAGCTCGGTTTCACCACGCGCAAGACCATGCAGGTCGCGCAGAAGCTGTATGAAGGCATGGCGATCGGTGAGGAAGAAGGCACTGTCGGCCTGATCTCGTACATGCGTACCGACTCGGTGAACCTCTCGCAGGACGCGCTGGCCGAAATCCGCGATGTGATCGCACGCGATTACGGCATCGGCTCGCTGCCGGACCAGCCCAACACCTACCAGACCAAATCCAAGAACGCCCAGGAAGCGCACGAAGCCGTGCGTCCGACCTCGGCGCTGCGCACCCCGGCCCAGGTGGCGCGCTTCCTCACCGATGACGAGCGCAAGCTGTACGAGCTGATCTGGAAGCGCGCCGTCGCCTGCCAGATGATCCCGGCCACGCTCAACACCGTCAGCGTGGACCTGTCGGCCGGCAGCGAGCATGTGTTCCGCGCCAGCGGCACCACCGTGGTCGTGCCCGGCTTCCTGGCCGTGTACGAGGAAGGCAAGGACAACAAGAGTGCCGACGATGACGATGAAGGCCGCAAGCTGCCGGCGATGAAGCCCGGCGACCGCGTGCCGCTCGATCGCATCCTGGCCGAACAGCACTTCACCCAGCCGCCGCCGCGCTTCACCGAAGCGGCGCTGGTCAAGGCGCTCGAGGAGTACGGCATCGGCCGCCCCTCGACCTATGCCTCGATCATCCAGACCCTGCTGTTCCGCAAGTACGTGGAGATGGAAGGCCGCAGCTTCCGCCCGTCCGACGTCGGCCGCGCGGTCTCCAAGTTCCTGTCCAGCCACTTCACCCAGTACGTGGATTACGACTTCACCGCCAAGCTCGAAGACGAGCTCGATGCGGTGTCGCGTGGCGAGGAAGACTGGATTCCGCTGATGGCGCGGTTCTGGGAACCGTTCCACAAGCTGGTCGGCGAAAAGAACGAATCGGTCGATCGCGCCGAGGCCA
Organism: Stenotrophomonas sp. TWI273; assembly: GCF_039674765.1. Classification (NCBI taxonomy): domain Bacteria; kingdom Pseudomonadati; phylum Pseudomonadota; class Gammaproteobacteria; order Lysobacterales; family Lysobacteraceae; genus Stenotrophomonas; species Stenotrophomonas sp. TWI273. Next base: position 378,208 of record NZ_JBDJOA010000002.1, on the reverse strand, counting down.
GTGGCGCGCGCGAGCTCGGCACCGACCCCAAGACCGGCAAGCCGGTCAGCGTGCGCCTGGGCCGCTTCGGGCCGTACGCGGCAATCGGCAGCACCGCCGAGGACGCCGAGGACAAGCCCAAGTTCGCCTCGCTGCGCCCCGGCCAGTCGATGCACACCATCTCCCTGGAAGACGCGCTGGAGCTGTTCCTGATGCCGCGTGCACTCGGCCAGGACAAGGACGAGGACGTCAGCGTCGGCATCGGCCGGTTCGGTCCGTTCGCCAAGCGTGGCAGCACCTATGCCTCGCTGAAGAAGGAAGACGACCCCTATACCATCGACCTGGCCCGCGCCGTGTTCCTGATCGAAGAGAAGGAAGAGATCGCGCGCAACCGGATCATCAAGGAGTTCGAGGGCAGCGAGATCCAGGTCCTCAATGGTCGCTTCGGCCCGTACATCAGCGATGGCAAGATGAACGGCAAGATCCCGAAGGATCGCGAGCCCGCCTCGCTGACCCTGGCCGAAGTGCAGACGCTGATGGAAGAAACCGGCAAGCCGGTGCGCAAGGGCTTCGGCAAGAAGGCCGCCAAGAAGGTGGTGGCCAAGAAGGCACCGGCCAAGAAAGCCGCCGCTGGCGAAGCGACCAAGAAGACCGCCACCAAGAAGGCTGCGGTGAAGAAGGTTGCCAAGAAGGCCACGGCGAAGAAGGCCACCAAGAAGGTGGCCAAGAAAGCCGTGAAGAAGGCCGTCAAAAAGGCCTCCTGACCGCCCTGGTTGACCCCTCCCGCCACGGCGGGAGGATAATGCGGGCCATGCACCCGGGTCGCCTGTCATGAACGAACTCACTGTGGACACTGCCCTGCCTGCGCTGCGCGCCGGCAGGGTGATCGCCTATCCCACCGAAGCGGTCTGGGGGCTGGGCTGCGATCCCGCGCACGAAGCGGCGGTGATGAAGCTGCTGCAGCTCAAGCAGCGCCCGGTCGAGAAGGGGATGATCCTGGTCGCCGCCGATCCGGCCCAACTGGATGGCTGGGTGCGGATGGATGCCCTGCCGCTGGATCGCCAAGGCGCGGTCCTGGCCAGCTGGCCCGGTGCCAACACCTGGATCCTGCCCGCTGGCGAACGTGCGCCGCGCTGGATCACCGGCGAACACAGCGGCATCGCGGTGCGCATCAGTGCGCACCCCCTGGTCGCCGCGCTGTGCCGCGCCTGGGGCGGCCCACTGGTCTCCACCAGTGCCAACCTCGCCGGCGAGCCGCCAGCACGCACACGCGCCGAACTGGACCCGCGCCTGCTGGCGTTGCTGGATGGCCTGATCGATGGCCAGACCGGTGGCCTTGCGCAGCCCACGCCGATCCGCGATGCGCTCAGCGGCCAGGTATTGCGCAGCTGAGCCGCCTTTTGCGCGCGGGCGGGCAAAGCCGCACACTGGCCGCATGACCCTGCGCCCTGCTCTGTGGTTGTCCCTGCTCACGTTGCTGAGCCCTGCCGTGCCCGCCGCCGCGCAGAGCGACAACGTGCGCGTCTACCGCTGCGTGGGCAGCAACGGCGCCGTCTCGCTGCAGGACGCGCCATGCCGCGAGGGCCGGCAGGAAGTCCGCGACCTGCGGCGCCCACGTGACCCGGCCCCGCAGGTAGTGCGCAGCGACCGCGCGCCCGACCCGATGCCTGCCCCGCGCGCACCCGAGCGCGAGGTGCGCTACGTGCACGTGCAGCCGCCGCAGCCGATGTACGAGTGCACCACCAGCGAGGGCGACAGCTACGTCAGCGACAGCAACGAGGGCAATCCACGCTGGGTGCCGATCTGGACCGAGGCCTATCTGCCGTATCCACCTGGCCCGAGGCCGCCGTCGGGTGGCTATCGGCCGTCGCGTCCGCTGCCACCGATCGCACCGATGGGCAGCGGTTCGGTGGGCAGCAGTGGCGGTGCGGTCTCGGTGACCGGCAACGGCTCGCGGGTGGGCGGCAGCATCAGCATCGGCGGCGGCAGCTCGCACTGGCAGGGCGGTGGGTATCCGCATCCGGGATTGGGCAACAGCGTGGTGGTACCGGCCGGCAACGTGCTGGTGCGCGACGAATGCCATGCGCTGCCCGCACAGGAAGTCTGCGCGCGGCTGAAAGACCGGCGCTGGGCGCTGATCCGCCGCTACAACAGTGCGCTGCAGAGCGAACGCGACGCGCTGACCCGCGAGCAGCGCGGGATCGATGCGCGCCTGGACCAGGACTGCGGCGGGGCATGACACGCTGCCTGCTGCTTCTGTTGCTTGTGAGCCTGCCCGCTGCGGCGGACGAGGCGGTGTTCTTCCGCTGCACCGATGCGGGCGGCCAGTTGACCATCCAGAGCGTCGCCTGCCCCGCTGGCAGCGAGCAGCGCATCCAGCGGATCAGCGCGCCGGTGCGTGGCCCGGCAGCCGTGGAGAATGCGCCGGCTGCGCCCACCCCTGACTACCGCATGCCACCGTTGCCGCAGGACGGCGACGAGGACAGCGGCCTGCTCGACAGCGCAGCGCTGCGCCCGGCAGCCGCGGCGGAGGAGCCCGACGACGCCCGCCCACCCAAACCGCCGCTGCCGGAGATCTACCAGTGCGTTTCTGCCGATGGCGGCCGCTACCTGCATGAGCGCGAGCCGGCCCCGTCACGCTGCGAATCGCTGGCCCTTACCGGCCTGGGGGGCAGCCATGCGCCGAGCAATGCAGCCAGCTGCGAAGTGGTGCGCGATGCCTGCGAGCCGGTAGCGGAGCAACAGCGCTGCAGCAGCTGGCAGCAGCGCTTGCGCGATGCGCGCGGGCGCGAGCGCTTCGCTGCGCCGGAGAACCAGGCCGCGGCGACCGCCGAACGTACGCGGCTGGAAGCCGTGTTGGCCGAGAGCGATTGCCCCGTGCCATGACCGGGTTTAACCCCGCGTCGTGACTGGATTCACCGTGCGTCATGACCGCGTTCTGCCGCGCACCCTGTGACCGGCAGTGCCGGCCGCTGGCCGGCTCAGAACCCGTAGCGCAGGAACCCACCGTCCACCGCGATGCACTCGCCGGTGACATAGCTGGAGGCTGGCAGGCACAGGAAACCGACCGCCGCCGCCACCTCTTCGGGCTCGCCGATACGGCGCATCGGCGTGCGGTCGATCACCTGCTCGTAGTAGTCCGGATCGGACAACGGCCCGGAGGTCCGCCGGGTGCGGATGTACCACGGCGCCACGGCGTTGACGCGGATGCCGTCCTCTGCCCACTCCACGGCCAGATTGCGGGTCATCTGGTGCATCGCGGCCTTGGTCATGCCGTACACCGCGCCGCTGCGCACGTGGGTCAGGCCGGACACGCTGCCGACGTTGACGATCGCCGAGGCCGCGTGCCGCGCCAGCAGCGGGTGCGCGTAGCGCGACAGCTCGAACGCCGAAAACAGGTTGGTCTCGAAGATCCCGCGCCACTCGTCTTCGGTGTATTCGGTGGCCGGCTTGCTGATGTTGCCACCGGCGTTGTTGACCAGGATGTGCAGCCCATCGCTGTGGTCCTCCACCCAGTCCAGGATTTCGCGGCGGTCCTCGTCGTCGGAGACGTCGGCAGCCAGCCCGTGGATCTCACGATCCGGGTAGGCATCAGCCAGTTCATCGCGGGCCATCTCCAGCGCATCCGCATCGCGGCCGACGATCAGCAGGTCCGCACCGAAGCCCAGCAGTTCGCGCGCGATCGCCAAGCCGATGCCGGCACTCGCACCGGTGATCAATGCGGTCTGTCCATCCAGTCGCCAACGTTGCGCGCTCACGTGCTTCTCCTGCGGTGATCCATGGGATGCAGCACCCACGGTGCGGCCCGGATAGGATAACGCGCGATGGCCGGCCTACCGGACGCCATCACGCGCAAGGCGCGAGGCGGTGGGACACTGATGCTCCGCTACCGGCTCACCGAGGGAGGTCGCCATGACGATCCGTATTGCCCTGCCGCTGCTCGCGATGATCGCGCTGAGCGCCTGCAACCGGCCAGTGCCGCCGGCACCGGACACACCACCGGAACCGCAGGCCACTGAACTGCGCGATGCGATCCAGGCACCGATCGACCGCGCCAAGGCGGTCAGTGACACCCTGCAGCAGTCCGCCGATGCCCGCGCTGCCGAAGCCGACCGCGCCAGCGGTGACACGCCACCGCCCAGCCCCTGACACCCATCGGCCGGATGGCAGAACGCCCGGCACAGGCCGGGCGTTCGGGTGTCACACAGTACCGCTGAGGCCGCTTACAGACCGCAGAAGCAGTACACCAGCGTCTTGACCGGCGCGGCGTTGTTGCGCGGGTCGCGTGCGGCGTCTTCGACGAAGCGCAGCTGGGTGTCCAGCTCCGGCATCGAACGGGCCAGCATCAGACGGGCCATGCCCGACTCGCCCAGCATCCAGGCACCGGCATGGCTGCCGGCGAAGCCGCTGAGGAACTGCGCGAACGGCGTGGCCGCCTTCTCGATGTAACGCACGCGGAACTTGCCGGCCTCACCAAGCTTGGCGCGGCTGGCGGCATCCGCCACCGCGGCCTTCAGGCCACCGAAGTCATCGACCAGGCCACGTTCCTTGGCCTGCGCACCGCTCCACACACGACCGCGGGCGACTTCATCAACCGCTTCCACCGGCTTGTTGCGCGCGGCGGCGACCTTGCCGGTGAAATCGGCGTAGCCCTTGTTGATCACCGACTGGATGACCTGGCCCACGGCCGGGTCCATCGGGCGGGTGATGTCGAACGCACCGGCGAAGCGGGTGGTGCCCACGCCATCGGTATGCACGCCGATCTTGTCCAGCGAGCGGGCCACGTTCGGGATCATCCCGAAGATGCCGATCGAACCGGTGATCGTGGAGGGGTCAGCGTAGATGCGATCGGCATTCATGCTGATCCAGTAACCGCCCGAGGCGGCCAGATCGCCCATCGAGACCACCACCGGCTTGCCGGCTTCCTTCAGCGCGACCACTTCACGGCGGATCTGCTCGGAGGCGAACACTTCACCGCCCGGCGAGCTCACGCGCAGCACCACGGCCTTCACGTCCTTGTCGTCGCGCGCTTCGCGCAGCAGGGCCGAGGTCGACTCGCCACCGATGCGGCCGGCCGGCAGATCGCCACCGGAGATTTCACCGGACGCCACGATCACCGCCACCTGCGGACGCGAATCCACCGGCGAACGGCGGCCATCGAGCACGCTCAGGTAGGCATCCAGATTGACGTTGCGGTAGCCACCGTCCGCGTCGTCGTCGGCGATGCCGCGCTCGGTGAGCAGGGTGTCCACTTCCTCGCGCGTCTTCAGGCCGTCCACCAGCTTCTGCTGCAGGGCGAACTTGGCCAGGTCGCCACCAGCGGCGGCGATGCCTTCGGGCATGGTATCGATGCCGGCGGCCAGCTGGGCCGGGTCGAGCTTGCGTGCCTTGGCGATGTCGGCCAGGTAGCGCTGCCACACATCGTTCATCCAGAACAGGTCGGCTTCCTTGGCCTGCGGCGATGCGGCGTCCAGCACGTACGGCTCGGCGGCCGACTTGTACTCACCCACCTTGAACAGGTGCACGTCCACGCCCAGCTTGTCCTGCAGGCCGGTGCGGAAGTACTGGCGATAGCGGCCCAGGCCCTCGAGCACCACGCCGCCCATCGGGTCCAGGTAGACCTCATCGGCCTGCGAGGCCAGCAGGTACTGCGACTGGCTCATGTTCTCGCTGAAGGCCACGACCTGCTTGCCAGCGGCACGCAGTTCCTGCAGCGCTACGGTCACTTCGCGCATCGAGGCGAAGCCGCTCGGCTGCAGCTTGTCCAGCTCCAGCACCACACGCTCGATCTTCTTGTCGGTCTTGGCCGCCTCCAGCGCGCGGATCAGATCACGCAGCTGGATTTCTTCGGCGCCCTTGTCACCGACGGCCTTGCCCAGCGCGCGGCTGACCGGATCGGCGCTGAACTGCTCGACCAGCCGACCTTCCGGCGCGATGACCAGCGTGGTGCGGTCCTGCAGCGACGCCTTCGAGGTCGCGCTCTTGCCCATCGCGACGATGAACAGGATCAGGATCAGGAACAGCAGGCCGAAGAACACCAGGTTGAGGATGAGCCGGCGGGTAAAGTTCATCACATCCCACAGCCCGATGAAGAAGCTGGCGACGGGATTGCGACGCGCGGGTTGGTTCATGGGGGTAACTCCAGAGTGGCTTCTTGCCGTGGTGCCAGAATAGCCGTTGCCGGGCGCGCCGGCATCGGACACAAGTCAGGGGGTCGATGGGAGGCCGGCACGGGCGCTGCTCACGCGCAGGCGCCAGGCCATGAGGATCGCGGCGGCGGTCAGGCCCAGGATCAGGCCCAGCCACATGCCCTGCGGGCCCATGCCCAAGCCCAGTCCCAGCCCGGCGCCGAGCGGCATGCCCAGGCCCCAGTACGAGAACATGGCGATGAACATCGGCACGCGGGTGTCCTTCAGGCCGCGCAACGCACCGGCCGAAAGCACCTGGATGCCATCCGGGAACTGGAACGCGGCTGCATACAGCAGCAGGGTCGAGGCCAGTGCAGCCACGCCCAGATCGTTCGTGTAGACGCCGACGATGGCGTCATGGCCAAGCAGCAGCACCAGCGCCGACAGCGTCTGGGTGCCCAGGATGATCAGCAGCCCGGCGATCGCCGCGCGGCGCACACCCAGCCCGTTGCCGCTGCCGACCGCATGGCCGACCCGCACCGTGGTGGCTTCGGCCACGCCCATCGGGATCATGAAGCACAGCTGCGCCACATTGATCGCGATCTGGTGCGAGGCCGCTTCGGTGGCGCCGAGGCGGCCGATCAGCAGCGCGGTGACGATGAACAGGCCGCCTTCCATCAGCACGGTGATGCCGATCGGCAGGCCGGTGCGCAGCAGCTCCCAGATCGCGCTCCAGCGCGGCGCGTCGAAGTGCGAGAACAACTGCAGGTGGGCGAAGCGCTTGGTCTTCCACAGGTAACCGGCAAAGCACAGCGCCTGCAGCCACATCATGATCGCCGAGGCCATGCCCAGGCCTTCGGCGCCCAGCTCGGGGAAGCCGAGCTTGCCGTAGCAGAGCACGTAGCCCAGCGGCGCCAGCACCAACAGGCCACCAAAGCCGAGCAGCATGGTCGGCAGCGTCCAGTGCATCCCTTCGCTGAGGTAGCGCATGCAGAAGTACAGCGTCAGCGCTGGGCCGCCCCAGCGCACCGCATGCAGGAACGCGGTCGCGCCGGGCACGATATCCGGCGCGATGCCGAACGCCGGCAGCAGCGGCGGCACCACCGTGAGGAAGGTGAACATGATCAGCCCCAGCCCCAGCGCCAGCCACAGCGCCTGGCGGAACAGCGGACCGATCTCGCGCTCGCGGCCCGCACCGTGCAGCTGCGACACCGAGGCGGTCAGCGAGATCAGGGTGCCGATCGGGATCAGCATCGGCAGCCACAGCAGCGCCGTGCCGATGGTGACGGCCGCGAGGGTGTGGGTGCCGTGGTGACCGGCGATCACGTTGTCGACGAAAGAGATCAGGCCGGTGGAGACATGGCCCAGAACCAACGGCAGCGCGAGCAGACCGGTGGCGCGCACTTCCCGGGAGAGGCGCGGCGTGGAGGAAGCGGTAGACATGGGAGTCACAGACGGCAACTACGGTCGCGCGCGGAGGGCACAGGCACCGGGTTGCGGCCCGCCATCTTACGCGCGCGGCCGGGGAAAAGCCGCGCTTTCAGGTAAACGGGCCGAAGCCGTCAGTGGCCCACGTTCTCGCGCAGCCAGCTGTCCCGTGCGGCCGGCGCCACGCCAAGGAATTCGGCGCGCACGCGGTCGCGGTCCTGCGGTGGAGTGCGCTGGGCGACCAGGGTCAGCTGGGTGAGCTGGGAGGGCGTGAGCTGGCGCAGCACCGCCAGCGCGGTGGGGCGCTGCTCGGCCGGCAGATACCCGAACAGGCCCTGCAGCTTGGTGAACTCATGCCCGAGCTGTGGGCCAAGCAGCCAGCCGTCGCGGAAGCGCTGGTCCTGTTCGGCGAAGCGCTGGCGAAGCGCCTGCTGCTGGGCCGGCGGCAGCGCCGCCACGCGCGCCGCCGCGGCGCGGACACGGGCACGCTCGCTTTCGGTCATGGCCTGCCAGGCGGCATAGCGGCTGCGCAGCTCGCGCAGCTGGGCCGGATCCAGCGCTGCGGGGGTGGTCGGGATCGCCGGTGCAGTGGCACTGGCCGGCGCCGGCACCGCGAGCGGCACCTCCACCCGGTTGGGGGCGGCGATGGCCGCACTGGAAAGCCCGAGGGCGATCAGCAGGAAGACAGGCTTACTCATCGGCGGCAGCCGTCTCCAGGCCGGCGGTAGCGGGTTCGGGGCGGCTCGGCTGGGCCTGGGATTCATCCACGGGCACGGGGCCACCCGCAGCAAACCAGGCGTACAGATCGGCATCGCGGGCGGTCGGCAGATCCGGATCGGCCAGCATCGCCGCGTCCGTGGCCGCGTAGGGCGAGGCGGTCGGCGCCACGGTCGGCAGGTCGGCCGCCGGCAACGCTTCGACCGTGACCGGGCCGGCATCGGCGACGGCACCTTCGGGGGTATCGGCCATGGGCTCGCCACCCTGACGGGCGTGTTTCCACCACGCCGCGCCGCCGAGCAGCACGCCGGCAGTGACGGCCACGATCAGCACGCCCTTCCACGGGAAACGACGGCCGCGCTGGCGCTTGAGCGGACGGCGCTGGGTGGGGGCATCGGACTTGACCGGCGTGCGCCAGGAGGCGGTATCGGGTTGCTGGCTGGCCGGGGCCGCCACCGGTTGCTGCAGGCGCTGCAGCCGGCTGGCGGGCAGATCGCGGATACGCAGCTGGACCTGCTCGGCCAGCGCGCGCCAGCCGGCGGCATCCGGGTTGCCATGGGCATCGCGCGGGCAGGCATCGGCCAGTGCGTGCTGGTAGTCGGCCATCGGCAGATCCAGGATCTGCGCAGCCGCGGCTTCATCCAGCCCGCCACCGATCCGCAGCACAAAGGCCAACCGCGCCGGCGGGGTCAGCCCGGCCAGGTGCTCCAAGGGGGCAGGCCAACGGCCTGCGGCCGGCTCGCGCAACGGCGCGCGGTGCACCAGCAGCGACCAGAACCGCTCCGGCCACTGGGCCATGGGCAGATCGCTGGCGATGCCGGCGAAGGCACGCATGACGGCGACCAGCGCCTGTTCGGCGACGGTCGGGTCGCCGCACTGCAGCTCGGCCACGACCAGGGCGCGGCGTTCAACGCCACGGAGAAACGCCGACAGCGCGCCGGCTGCGGTAGAAGAAACGGGGGCGGGCGCAGCCGTCATAGCAACTCCATCATTGTGTGGAAATGATAGCGATTGCGTCACTCCAGCGGCGCGCGGATGTTCATTTCCTGTGAGCGGCCACGCTCCGCAAAGCCTTCCGGCGCAAAAGGTTGTGCACAGCACCACGCAAAACCGGGGTAGAACCACACGTGAGCCCCACGTCAAGTCTGTTTCAACTTTGTTTCACAGCTATGTTGTTGTTTTTATTGCTTATTGTTGCTTGGCTATTTTTTGACCAACCTGAGCAGAACGTCGGAAGTTCCTGACGCAAGGCGGTCACATACGCAGTGGCACACAGACTTATCCACAGAAGATGTGGATAAGCCTGAATCTCCAATCAAGTCGGATATTTAGGTGGGATTTATGATTGGGCGCGCACCCGGTTGAGACGGTGAATGGGCGTGATCCGCTCCGCCCCTGCCCGCTACACTGGCCCGATGACCTCCTCGTCTTCGACCCTGCGCGTCGCCCTGCCGGTGCCGCTGCCGCACTTGTTCGACTATGCCCCGCCGCCCGGGCCAGCCCCGGACCCGGGGATGACCGGGCAGCGGGTCCGGGTGCCGTTCGGCTCGCGGGAGCTGATCGGCGTGGTGGCCGGGATCGGCCAGGTCGAGGACCCGGGCAGCCTGCGTGCCGCGATCGAGTGGATCGACACCACGCCGCTGGTGACCGGTGAGCTGTGGCGCTCGCTGCAGTGGCTGGCGCGCTACACCCATGCCCCGCTGGGCGAGGTGATCAGCACGGCCCTGCCCGGTCCGCTGCGGCGGGGTGAGGCCGTGCCGGACACCCATCAGTGGGGCTGGCAGCTGACGGCGGCCGGCCGCGACCCGCAGCCCAAGCTGCGCAGCGGTACCCGCCCGCAACGTCTGGCCGAGTGCCTGGCCGAGGGCGTGGTGAGCGAAGACCGCCTGGATACCTTGATGGACGACTGGCGCAGCGCGGCCCGGTCGCTGGCCAAGCGCGAGCTGGTCGAACGGATCGCGCTGGCGCATTCACCGGCCATCGCCTCGCCGGCAAGCGGCCCCGCGCCCAACGCCGAACAGGCCGAGGCGATCGCCGCGATCACCGCCGCCGACGGTTTTGGTGCCTTCCTGCTCGATGGCGTGACCGGCAGCGGCAAGACCGAGGTCTACCTGCAGGCGATCGTCGCCTGTCTCGCACGCGGCAAGCAGGCGCTGGTGCTGGTGCCGGAGATCGGGCTGACCCCGCAGACGCTGTCGCGCTTCCGCAACCGCCTGGGCATTCCGGTGCATGTGCTGCACTCGGGCTTGAACGACAACGAGCGCGCCCGCGTGTGGGCCGCCGCCGCGCGGGGCGAAGCACAGGTCATCGTCGGCACGCGCTCGGCGGTGTTCACGCCACTGCCGCATGCGGGCCTGATCGTGATCGACGAAGAGCACGACGGCAGTTACAAACAGCAGGACGGCATCCGCTATCACGCGCGCGATTTCGCGCTGGTACGCGCCAAGGCACTGGACGTCGCCGTCGTGCTCGGCAGCGCCACGCCGTCGCTGGAATCGCTGCACAACGCGCATGCCGGCCGTTATACCCACCTGCGCCTGAAGCAGCGCGCCGGCGCCGCGCGCCCGCCGGTGGTGCGCGTGCTCGATGTGCGCAAACGACCGTTGCGCGATGGGCTCTCGCCGGAAGTACTGGCCGGCATCACCCAGCATCTGCAGGCCGGGCACCAGGTGCTGGTGTTCAAGAACCGCCGCGGTTATGCGCCCGTGCTGCTCTGCCATGACTGTGGCTGGACCGCGCCGTGCCAGCGCTGCGATGCGCCGATGACCGTGCATGCCGGTGGCCGGCGCCTGCAATGCCACCATTGTGGTGCGCGCCAGTCCGCGCCGCTGGCGTGCCCGGACTGCGGCAGCCTGGCGCTGCAGCCGCAGGGCATCGGTACCGAACGGCTGGAAGAACATCTGGTCGAGGCCTTCCCGGAGTTCCCGGTGATCCGCATCGACCGCGGCACCACCGGCAAGCGCGATGCGCTGGAAACCCAGCTGGCCTTGCTGGGCGATCGCGCGGGGATTCTGGTCGGCACGCAGATCCTGGCCAAGGGTCACGACCTGCCGAAGCTGACCCTGGTGGTAGTGGTCGGCATCGATGAAGGTCTGTTCTCGGCCGACTTCCGCGCCAGTGAAAAGCTCGCCCAGCAGCTGATCCAGGTCGCCGGCCGCGCCGGGCGTGCGGTGGATGCCGGCGAGGTCTGGCTGCAGACCCACCACCCGGGGCATCCCCTGCTGGAGACGCTGGTCAACGGCGGCTACCACGCCTTTGCCGATGCGGAGCTTCAGCAGCGCGAGGCGGCCGGTTTCCCGCCGTTCGCGCACCTGGCGCTGCTGCGTGCCGAAGCGCAGCAGGTGGAGCATGCCAACGCGATGCTCAGTGCGGTGCGCGCGTTGATTCCCGACGATGCCGCGGTGGAACGCTACGGCCCGATGCCGGCACCGATGCCCCGCCGCGCCGGCTACCAGCGCACCCAGCTGCTGCTGTCCTCACCCGCGCGACGCCCACTGCATGGCGTGCTGGACCAGGTGACGCCGCAGATCTCCGCGCTGCCGCAGGCACGCAGGGTGCGCTGGTCGCTGGATGTGGATCCGATGGATCTGTACTAGGCCGGCAGGTGCCGACCGTTTGTCGGCACGAGGTAGTGCCGGCCGCTGGCCGGCACCCCGATCAGGTCAACGCCGTCATGACCCCACGCTGGTACGCCGGCCGCTGCTTCAGCCGTTCGTACCAGGCGGCCAGATGCGGCAGGTCCGGCCGCTGGATCGGCATCTCGAACCAGGCATAGATGAAGGCGCCCAGCGGGATATCGCCCATCGCGAACTGCTCACCGGACAGATACGGCTGCCGCGACAAGGCCTCATCGGCCATGGCCAGCAACTCGCCCGAGCGCACCAGTGCGGCAGCGATGCGCGCCTCATCCCGATCAGCGGGCGCGGTCCGCAACGTGCCCCAGAACAGATCGCGGAACACGCCGGCGAAGGTCGAGGTGGTCCAGTCCATCCACTTCTCCGACTGCGCGCGCGCCACCACGTCCTCCGGGTACAGCGTGCCCAGCGCGTAGCGCGCGCAGAGATAGCGCACGATCGTGTTGGATTCCCACAGCGGCAGGCCCTGGTCCTCGATCACCGGCACCAGCCCGTTCGGATTCATCGCGCGGTACGCCGGCGACTGCGTGCCACCGAATGCACCGCCGACTTCGATCGACTCGTAGGGCGCACCGATCTCCTCGGCACACCACAGCACTTTGCGCACGTTGCTGGAATTGCGACGGCCCCAGATTTTCAGCATGATCGGACTCTCGTATCGGGCGATGCGCGGCACGGGTCGCGCGGTGCGGATACGATACGCCCAACGGCGGGCTGTTACTTCGTCGCCTTCGCCGCACTCTTCTTCGGCAGCGCGCGCACATACGTCGATTTGCCGTCCTTCTTCATCTCGAACAGGCCGGTCGCGGCCAGCAGATCGCTGAGTTTGCCGTACCCGTAATTGCGCGAATCGAAGGAGGCCTGGTTGCCGATCTGGCTGCCGACCGGGCCCAGGTGTGACCAGCCATCCTCGGCTTCGGCCGAGGTCACCGCGCGGCGCAGCATCTGCACCAGGCGGGTGTCGTTGCGCAGCTCCGGGCCGCTCTTGCGCGGGCGGGTTTCCTCGTTGTCCTGCTCCACTTCCTGATCGGCCGCATGCGGCTGACCCAGGGCTTCGATGTAGGTGAACTTCGAGCAGGCGTTGACGAACGGCTCGGGCGTTTTCTTTTCGCCGAAGCCGTACACCTTCACCCCGTCGGTCAGCAGGCGCATCACCAGCGGGGTGAAATCCGCGTCGCTGGAGACGATCGCAAAACCGTCCAGATTGCGGGCGTACAGCATGTCCATCGCGTCGATCACCATGGCCATGTCCGAGGCGTTCTTGCCGCGGCTGTAGGCGAACTGCTGGATCGGGCGGATCGCGTATTCGTGCAGCACCGATTCCCACCCTTTCAAGCGCGGACTCTTCCAGTTGCCGTAGGCGCGGCGGACATTGGCCACGCCATAGCGGGCGACTTCGGCCAGCACCGCATCGATCTTGGACGAGGGCGCGTTGTCGGCATCGATCAACAGGGCGATGCGCTTTTCCGGTTCGGACATCTCGGTCTCCTGGGCGGGATCGGATCGGCCATCGGGCAAGTGCGATGGCCCCTGAACCCAGTATCGGCCATCGACGTGAACATCGCGCTTCACGTGCGACCATGGGCCGCATCACGAGACGACCTGCGCCGCCCCCCGCCGGCGCCCGCCAAGGAGTGAAGCATGACCAGCGATCCCACGCCCCACCTGCTCATCATCGGTGGCGGTTTTGCCGGCCTCTGGGCCACCCGTGCCCTCGCCTCGGCGCACGTGCGCATCACCCTGGTGGACCGTCGCAACCACCATCTGTTCCAGCCGCTGCTCTACCAGGTGGCCACCGCCGGCCTGTCCGCGCCGGATATCGCCGCACCGCTGCGCCACATCCTCGGCGACCAGCGCAACGTTGAAGTGCGGCTGGGCGAAGTGACCGACATCGACAAGGCGGCGCGCACCGCGACGCTGGCCGATGGCACGCAGATCGCCTACGACACCCTGATGCTGTGCACCGGTGCCACCCATGCCTACTTCGGCCACGACGAATGGGCAGCTGATGCGCCGGGCCTGAAGACGCTGGACGATGCCATCGCGCTGCGCCGCAAGCTGCTGCTCGCCTTCGAGCGCGCCGAGGCCGAACCCGATCCCGCGCGCAAAGCGGCCTGGCTGAGTTTCGCCGTGGTCGGCGGTGGCCCCACCGGCGTGGAACTGGCCGGTACCCTGGCCGAGATCGCACGGCATACGCTGCGCAATGAGTTCCGCCATATCGATCCCGCCTCGGCCAAGGTCCGCCTGGTCGAGGCCGGCCCGCGCGTGCTGTCGACCTTCCCCGAGGTGCTCTCGCTCAAGGCACGGCGGCAGCTGGAAAAGCTGGGCGTGGAAGTGCTCACGGGCACCCCCGTCAGCGACATCAATGCCGAAGGCTTCCAGCTCGGCGAGCGCTTCGTCGAGGCCCGCACCGTGGTCTGGGCCGCCGGTGTCGCCGCCTCACCGCTGGCGCGCACGCTGGACGTGCCACTGGATCGCGCCGGCCGCGTGCCGGTGCAGCCCGATCTCACCCTGGACGGCCACCCGGAGATCTTCGTCGCTGGTGACCTGGCCGCACTGACCCAGGCTGACGGCAAGCCGGTGCCCGGCGTCGCGCCGGCGGCCAAGCAGATGGGCAAGCACGTGGCCACCACGATCCAGGCGCGCCTGGCCGGCAGGCCCGCACCCGGGCCGTTCAAGTATCAGGACTTTGGCAACCTGGCGACCATCGGCCGCATGGCCGCCATCGTCCACCTCGGCCGGCTGCAGCTCTCCGGGGTGCTGGCCTGGTGGTTCTGGCTGGCCGCGCACGTGTTCTTCCTGATCGGCTTCCGCAACCGCGTGGTGGTGCTGTTGAACTGGGCGGTGGCGTACTGGAGCTACCAGCGCAGCGCCCGGATCATCTTCGGTGATGCACAGGACGATCGCCGACCGAAACGACCGCCCACGCCCTGATCAGCCCTGCGACAGACATCCCCAGCCATCGACCTGGCCGCTGTAGGAGACCGCCTCGCTGGCGAGCAGACCTTCGAAGCCCGAGATGTTCTGGTGGGTCGGCAGCATCAGCGGATGCACCACCACCTGCCACGGGTAGTCGTCGTTGCCCTCGTACGCCGCGAAGGACACCTTCTGGTCGTTCTTGAGCAGGTGCACGGCGAAGGCGATCGCCACGTCCTGGGTCGGGAAGATCAGCGCGAAATCCACCTCGCGCGGAATCGACAGGTCGTCGCCATCCTGCAGCATGTTCCAGAGCACATCGCCATTCTCATCTTCCGGGTACAACGACAGATCGCGGGACATGGCACTCCAGGGCTTGGGCAAGCGGATCAACGAACGAGGGGCGATGGTATGCCGCCAACGAAGGCCCGAACAACCCGCACGCGGGGCTACGTGGGATCGGGCAGCGCCAGCCACGCCAGCTTGCGCTCGCGCGGTTGCCGCTTGAGCTGCCACTCGGCCTTCGACGCCGTCGCGCGGTCCGGGTAGGCGCGCATCGCCAGCACCTTCACCGGGGGGTTGGCCCGGGTGTACTTCGCCCCTTTGCCGGCGAGATGGGCCTGGAAGCGCGCGTCCACGTCGTTGCTGATGCCGGCGTAATAGCTGCCGTTGCGGCATTCAAGCAGGTACAGGTACCAGAGGGCGGGTTCAGCGGGCATACCGGGATTATCCCCCGGCACGGGCCCGGCGGCTGCTAGAATCCGCCCCGGATGCAGGAGAGAGGCGCCGCGCTGGCGCCCGCCGAAGGCGCAGGCTCCCATAATCGCTCAGGCCGGTGGCTGCACAGCCACCAACCATGCATCCGACACGCCGATCTGGAGAGAGGTCTTCAATGACCCGCCGAAGGGGCACGTGGCCTTGGCCACCGAACTCTCAGGCAAAAGGACAGCGGGAGCGGCAACGGAATCCCACCCCACGACAGTGCAGCGGCGCTGGCGTGATGCGTGTGCGTTTCCGTCCCCGCCTGACGTGCTTCCCGGAGCCACCCCCATGCTGCTCTCCCTGATCTACCTCATCGCCATCTCGGCCGAAGCCATGACCGGCGCGCTGTCGGCCGGCCGCCGCCGCATGGACCTGTTCGGCGTGGTCATCATCGCCTGCGTCACCGCGCTCGGTGGCGGCTCGCTGCGCGACATCGTGCTCGGCCATTACCCACTGGGCTGGGTGAAGCACCCGGAGTACCTGGGCTTCACCATCTGCGCGGCGCTGATCGCGACCTGGGTGGCGCGCTGGATGCACCACTTCCGGCGCACCTTCCTGGTCCTCGATGGCCTGGGCCTGATCGCGTTCACCCTGATCGGCTGCGCAGTCGCGCGCGAAGGCGGGCACACCGTGCCGATCATCCTGATCGCCGGCATGCTGACCGGTGCGTTCGGCGGCGTGCTGCGCGATGTGCTGTGCAACGAGGTGCCGCTGATCTTCCAGAAAGAACTGTATGCCGTGATCACCCTGCTCACCGGCGCGGCCTACCTGACCCTGCTGGAACTCGGTGTATCGCTCAACGCGGCCACGCTGTGGTGCCTGGGCGGTGGCTTCCTGTTCCGCCTGCTGGCCATCCACTTCAACTGGGAAATGCCGAAGTTCGTATACCGCGACGAGGTGCATTGAACGGAACGTTCAATGCACCGGTAGCACCCGACCGTTGGTCGGGTGGCCTGACACACGTTCAATGCACCGGTAGCACCCGACCGTTGGTCGGGTGGCCTGACACACGTTCAATGCACCGGTAGCACCCGACCGTTGGTCGGGTGGCCTGACATACGTTCAATGCACCGGTAGCACCCGACCGTTGGTCGGGTGGCGGCGTGTACCGACGGTATGCATGCGCCGCCTCGTGACCGCGTTGGTCGGATGACGCAATGCACCCATCCGCCCCGGCCCTGCCCCGCCCCATGACCAAGGGCATGTGAGTGCAGGCATCCACACGAGGTACCATGACGCCCCCGCCCCTCCCGGGTCGGTATCCAGCCACGCTGCGGCATTCGACCAGCGGCCCCGCCAGACAACCCCACTTCGCCCCGCCTGCCCCCACGGGCCGGTAAACCATGGACGCGTTCGCCGTGTGGCGTGCGCGCAGGATGCCCCATGTCTGCCCCGCTCCCCTCGCGTTCCCGTCGTCTGTTCAAACCGCTGTTGGTCGTGGCCGTACTGGCCGCCGCCGTGATCGCCTGGCGGGTGTTGTCGCCCGCGCCGACCGCCGAGGCCGCGCCTGCGAGCACCGCCACCCCGGTGCGTGTGGCCACCGCGACGCGGGAAGATCTGGTGGTGCGCCTGAAAGCGCTCGGCACGGTGACCCCGTTGCATACGGTGAGCATCCGCAGCCGCGTGGATGGCGAACTGCTGCGGTTGGCATTCTCCGAGGGCCAGCACGTCACCGCCGGCGAGCTGCTGGCCGAGATCGATCCGCGCCCGTTCCAGGTGCAGCTGTCGCGTGCGCTGGGCACCCAGCAGCAGAACCTGGCCGAGCTGGACAATGCCGAAAGCCAACTCAAGCGCTTCGCCGAACTGCAGACGAAGCACTTCGTCTCCGCGCAGGACCTGAGTGATCAGCAGAGCAAGGTCCGCCAGCTGCAGGGCCGCCGCCAGACCGATCAGGCGGCGGTGGATGAAGCACGCCTGCAGCTGCAGTACACCCGCATCACCGCACCGGTGGCCGGGCGCATGGGCCTGCGCAACGTCGATGTCGGCAACCTGGTGCGCAGTGGCGATACCGAGCCGCTGGCCACGATCACCCAGACCACCCCGATCAGCGTGCTGTTCACCGTGCCCGAGCCGGACCTGCCGGCGGTGGTGGCTGCGGCACGCGCCAATCCGCAGTTGACCGTGGAAGCCTGGGACCGCGAGGAGCGCACCGCGCTCGGCGACGGCGTGCTCTCCAGCCTGGACAACCGCATCGATACCGCCACCGGCACGCTCAAATTGCGCGCGCAGTTCGCCAACGCCGATGAGTCGTTGTTCCCCAACCAGTTCGTCAACGTGCGCCTGCAGGTCAGCAGCAGCGATGCGGTGGTGATTCCCAACGCGGCCGTGCAGTTCGGCAGCAAGGGCAGCTACGTCTACGTGATCGCGGCCGATGACACCTCGTCGCTGCGCACCGTGGTGCTCGGCCCGGCCGATGGCGAGCGCGTCTCGGTGCGCGAAGGCCTCAAGCCTGGCGAGCGCGTGGTGGTGGAAGGCATCGACGGCCTGCGCGAAGGCGCCAAGGTCGAGGTGGTGGAGCAGGACCCGCCGCGGACCGGCGCATGAACCTCTCGCGCCCCTTCATCGAGCGCCCGGTCGCGACCACGCTGCTGATGGTGGCGCTGCTGCTGTCCGGCGTGATGGCCTACCGCCTGCTGCCGGTCGCGGCACTGCCGCAGGTCGATTACCCGATCATCCAGATCACCACGCTGTATCCCGGCGCCAGCCCGGATGTCACTACCAGCGCGGTCACCGCGCCGCTGGAACGGCAGCTGGGGCAGATCCCGGGGTTGAAGCAGATGTCCTCGACCAGCTCCGGCGGCGCGTCGGTGATCACCCTGCAGTTCTCGCTGGAGGTCGCGCTCGGCGTGGCCGAGCAGGAAGTGCAGGCCGCGATCAACGCCGCCGACAGCTTCCTGCCCGATGACCTGCCGGTGCCGCCGGTGTACCGCAAGGTCAACCCGGCCGATACCCCGATCCTGACCTTGGCGGTGACCTCGCAGGGGCTGTCGCTGCCGCAGGTGCACGACCTGGTCGATACGCGCATGGCGCAGCGGATCTCGCAGCTGCCCGGCGTCGGCCTGGTCAGCCTGGCCGGCGGGCAGCGCCCGGCAGTCCGCATCCAGGTCAATCCCTCCGCGCTGGCCGCCAACGGCCTGAGCATGGCCAGCATCCGCACCGCGATCGGCACGGCCAACGTCAACCTGCCCAAGGGCAGCTTCGACGGCCCGACCCGCGCGATCATGCTCGATGCCAACGACCAGATGCGCTCGGTGGCCGAGTACCGCGCCCTGATCCTGGCCTGGAAGGACGGCGCACCGCTGCGCCTGGGCGATGTCGCCACCATCGAAGATGGCGCCGAGAACCGCCAGCTGGCCGCGTGGTCGGGCACCACCCCGGCGGTGCTGATCAACATCCAGCGCCAGCCCGGCGCGAACGTGATCGCCGTGGTCGACCAGGTGCGTGCGCTGCTGCCGCAGCTGCAATCCTCGCTGCCGGCCGGTGTGGATGTGGCCATCCTCAGCGATCGCACCGAGTCGATCCGCGCGTCCATCCGCGGCGTGCAGCACGAGCTGCTGATCGCGATCGCACTGGTGGTGATGGTCACCTTCCTGTTCCTGCGCAACATCCCGGCCACGATCATTCCCAGCATCGCGGTCCCGCTGTCGCTGGTCGGCACGTTCGGGGTGATGCTGCTGGCCGGCTTCTCGCTCAACAATCTCACCCTGATGGCGCTGACCATCGCCACCGGCTTCGTGGTGGACGATGCGATCGTGATGCTGGAGAACATCGCCCGTCATCTGGAACGCGGTGCCACGCCGATGCAGGCAGCGCTGAAGGGCGCCCGGCAGATCGGCTTCACCCTGATCTCGCTGACCCTGTCGCTGATCGCGGTGCTGATCCCGCTGCTGTTCATGGCCGACGTGGTCGGCAAGCTGTTCCACGAGTTCGCGATCACCCTGGCGGTGGCGATCGGCATCTCGCTGCTGGTCTCGCTGACGCTGACGCCGATGATGTGCGCGCGCCTGCTCAAGGCCGGTCATGCCACCCGCCGCGATGCGGATGGGCAGGAATCGGCGCAGCAGGGTGACCCGTTCGATCGCGTCGTGGCGGTCTACGATCGCCAGCTGCACTGGGTGCTGCAGCGCCAGCCGCTGATGCTGGCCGCCACCGTCGCCACGCTGGTGCTGACGGCGCTGCTGTACGTGTGGGTGCCCAAGGGCTTCTTCCCGGTGCAGGATGCCGGGCTGATCCAGGGCATCAGCGAGGCGCCGCAGTCGATCTCCTTCCAGGCGATGGCGCAGCGCCAGCAGGCGCTGGCCGCAGCGTTGCTGGAGGATGAGGACGTGGCCAGCCTGTCCTCGTTCATCGGCGTGGACGGCAACAATGCCACGCTCAACAGTGGGCGTCTTCTGATCGAATTGAAACCGCACGCGCAGCGCACTGCCGATGCGCAGGCGATCATCGCGCGGCTGCAGCAGCGCGTGGCGCATGTTCCGGGCATCAGGCTGTATCTGCAGCCGGTGCAGGAACTGGGTATCGAAGACCGGATCAGCCGGACCCAGTACCAGTTCACCCTGACCAGCCCGGACATCGCGCAGCTGGAAACGTGGACGCCGCGCCTGCTCGAGCATCTGCAGCAGGCACCGGCGCTGGCCGACGTCGCCAGCGATCTGCAGAACCAAGGGCTGCAGGCACACGTGGTGATCGACCGGGTCGCCGCCGCGCGCCTGGGGATCAGCGTGGAGACCATCGCCGATGCGCTGTACGACGCGTTCGGGCAGCGCCAGATCTCGACCATCTTCACCCAGGCCAACCAGTACCGCGTGGTGCTGGAAGCGCGCCCGGACGTGGCCTTCGGCCCGGATGCGATCGCACGCCTGCACGTCACCGGTCCGGACGGACGGCAGGTGCCGCTGGGCGGCATCGCACGGATCGAACAGCGCCCCGCGCAGCTGCTGATCAACCATGTCGGCCAGTTCCCGGCGGTGACGTTCTCCTTCAACCTCGCCCCGGAGGCATCGCTGGGCGAAGCGGTGGAGGCCATCGAAGGCGCCCGCGCCGCGATCGGCCTGCCGGCCAGCGTCGAACTGCGCCTGCAGGGGGCGGCCGATGCGTTCCGCGCCTCGCTGTCGAGCACGTTGTGGCTGGTGCTGGCGGCGGTGGTGGTGATGTACCTGGTGCTGGGCGTGCTCTATGAGAGCTTCATCCATCCGATCACCATCCTCTCCACCCTGCCCTCGGCCACCGTGGGTGCGTTGCTGGCGTTGCTGGTCAGCGGGCGCAGCCTGGACCTGATCGCGGTGATCGGCATCGTGCTGCTGATCGGGCTGGTCAAGAAGAACGCGATCATGATGATCGACTTCGCGCTGGAGGCCGAGCGCGAGCACGGCATGGCGCCGCGTCAGGCGATCCATCAGGCCGCATTGCTGCGCTTCCGCCCGATCCTGATGACCACGCTGGCCGCGCTGTTCGGCGCGATCCCGCTGATGTTCGCCAGTGGCTCGGGCGCGGAGCTGCGCCAGCCGCTGGGCCTGGTGATGGTCGGTGGGCTGATCGTCAGCCAGGTGCTGACCCTGTTCACCACGCCGGTGATCTACCTGTTCTTCGACCGCTTCCGCCAGCGCCCGGCGCCGGTGACCGACGGGGCTGACGAGGCGCTGGCGTGAGTCCGCTGTCGCGGGCGATCGGCTGGTTCGTGCAGCATCCCGTCGCCACCGTGCTGCTGGCGGTGGCGGTGGTGCTGGCCGGCCTGCTCGGGCTGCGCCTGCTGCCGGTCGCGCCATTGCCGCAGGTTGATTACCCGGCGATCAACGTCAGTGCCAGCCTGCCGGGCGCGAGTCCGGAATCGATGGCGGCCAACGTCGCCACGCCGCTGGAGCGTGCCCTGGGCACCATCCCGGGATTGACCGGGATCGACTCGGCCAGCACCCAGGGCTCGACCCAGGTCGAGCTCAAGTTCGCGCTCGGCCGCAACGTGGACGATGCCGCGCGCGACGTGCAGGCGGCGATCAATGCCGCGCGCGCGCAGCTGCCCAGCGGCATGCCGGGCATGCCCCAGTACCGCAAGGTGAATCCCTCGCAGGCGCCGATCATGGCGCTGGCGCTGAGCTCGGACAGCCTCGCGCCGGGCCAGATCTACGACGTGGCCTCCACCGTGATCGCACAGAAGCTGGCGCAGATTCCCGGCGTCGGCGAGGTGCAGGTGGGCGGCAGCTCACTGCCCGCGGTGCGCGTCTCGCTCGATCCCAATGCCCTGAACCATCACCGCATCGCGCTGGACGACATCGCTGCGGCGATCCGCAACGCCAACGCGCTCAAGCCACTGGGCACGGTGGCCAGCCAGGCCCAGCAGTGGCAGCTGGAGGCCACGCTGCAGCTGCGCACCGCCGCTGAGTACCGCCGCCTGATCGTGGCGATGCGCGACGGCCGCCCGGTGTACCTGGAGGATGTGGCCGGGATCAGCGAAGGCGTGGAGGATCGCTATGCCAGCGGCTTCCACAACGAGCGCCCGGCGGTGCTGCTGATCGTCAGCCGCCAGCCGGACGCGAACATCATCGAGACCGTCGATGCCATCCAGGCGCAGATGGACACGCTGCAGGCACTGCTGCCGGCCGCCATCGACATGCAGGTGGTGATGGACCGCTCGCCGGTGATCCGCGCCACCCTGCGCGAGGCCGAGCTGACGCTGCTGCTGGCGATCGCGCTGGTGGTGCTGGTGGTGTTGGCCTTCCTCGGCCACTGGCGCGCGGCGCTGGTGCCGACCGTGGCGATTCCGGTCTCGCTGCTGGGCGCGCTGGCGATCATCGCCCTGCTCGGGTTCTCGCTCAACACGCTTTCGCTGATGGCGCTGATCGTGGCAGCGGTGCTGGTGGTCGACGATGCGATCGTGGTGCTGGAGAACATCGCCCGCCACCGCGAAGAAGGCGCTTCGCCGATGACCGCCGCGCTGCGGGGCGCGGGGGAAGTCGGTGCCACGCTGCTGTCGATGAACATCGCGCTGGCCGTGGTGTTCATCTCGATCCTGTTCCTGGATGACTTCGTCGAGAAGCTGTTCCGCGAGTTCTCGCTGACCCTGGTGGCGGCGATGGGCGTCTCGCTGCTGGTCTCGCTCAGCCTGACCCCGATGCTGTGCGCACGCCTGCTCGGGCAGCCGCGACCCGGCCCGGCCAATGGGCTGCAGCGCGCCGGTACCGCGCTGTTCGAACGCCTGCGCGGCGCCTATGTGGGCAGCCTGCAGACGATGCTGCGCTGGCTGGCGGTGCCGTTGCTGCTGTTCGCCGGCGTGATCGCGTTGAACGTGTGGCTGTTCCAGCAGGTGCCCAAGGGCATCGTGCCCAAGCAGGACACCGCCCAGCTGCGTGGCTTCGCGCGTGGCGACGACGGCCTCTCGTTCCAGGTCATGCAGCCCAAGATCGAGGCGTACCGCAAACTGCTGCTGGCCGACCCGGCGATCAGCGACATCATCGGGTACATCGGCGGGCGCAGCGGGGTCAACAACGCCTTCATCATGATCAAGATGACGCCGCTGGCCGAGCGCAAGGTCTCCAGCCAGCAGGTGATCGACCGCCTGCGCAGCAACATGCCGAAGATTCCCGGCGGCGGCATGTTCCTGTGGGTGGACCAGGACATCAAGCTGGAAGGCAGCGGCGACAGTGGCCAGTATGAGTTCCAGCTGCTCTCCGGCGAGCTGGAACCCCTGCGGCAATGGGCCCCCAAGGTGGCCGACGCACTGCGCGCCCTGCCCGAACTGGTGGACGTGGAATCCAAGGGCGATGAAGGCATGCGCCAGGTGGTGCTGGACATCGACCGCGACGCCGCCGCACGGCTGGGCGTGGACATGCGCATGATCGCGTCGGTGCTCAACAACGCCTTCAGCCAGCGCCAGGTCGCCACGCTGTACGACACCCTCAACCAGTACCGCGTGGTGATGGAACTGGACCCGCGCTATACCCAGGATCCCTCCACGCTGGAGCAGATCCACGTGATCGGCAAGGACGGCCAGCGCCTGCCACTGTCCTCGATTGCCAGCTGGTCCTACGGCATGGCACCGGACCGCATTTACCACAGCCAGCAGTTTGCCTCGGTCTGGATCGAGTTCGCCCTCGCACCCGGCGTCACCCTGGACCAGGCGGTGAAAGCCGTGGACCGCACGATGGCCGGCATCATGCTGCCCACCCATGTGCAGGCCAGGCTGAGTGGCGAGGCCGGTGGCTTCGAGAAACTGCGTGAGCGCCAGCTGTGGCTGATCCTCGGCGCGATGCTGGCGGTGTATCTGGTGCTGGGCGTGTTGTACGAAAGCTTCGTGCAGCCGCTGGCGATCCTCTCCACGCTGCCCTCGGCGGGCGTGGGCGCACTGCTGGCGCTGATGGCGTTCGGCAACGAGTTGAACCTGATCTCGCTGCTCGGCCTGTTCCTGCTGGTGGGCGTGGTGATGAAGAACACCATCCTGATCATCGATTTCGCGCTGTCGGCCGAACGCGAGCGCGGGCTGTCGCCGTACGACGCGATCTGCGAGGCGGCACGGCTGCGGTTCCGTCCGATCCTGATGACCAGCGTGGCCGCGTTGCTGGGCACGTTGCCGCTGATGCTGGCCACCGGCGAAGGCTGGGAGATGCGCCAGCCGCTGGGGATCGCGATTGTCGGCGGCCTGCTGGTCAGCCAGTGGCTGACCCTGTACACCACGCCGGCGATCTATCTGGCGTTGGCGAAGCTGCGGCGGGTGGCGTGATCAGCGGACGCGCGACACCCCAGGGGTAGAGCCACGCCATGCGTGGCTGCTCCTGCATGATCTGCATGAAGCTCCGCGGCGCTGTGCGCAGCCACCCATGGGGTGGCTCTACCCCGGATCAACGCACGCTTATGCCGCCTTGCTGATCCGCACCGCCCGCCGCGCCCGCACCGCTTCGGCGAGGCTTTCCAGCACCGCCAGCGAGCTGTCCCAGCCGATGCAGCCATCGGTGATGCTCTGGCCGTAGGTCAGCGGCTGGCCGTCGACCAGGTCCTGGCGACCGGCCACGAGGTGGCTTTCCACCATCACCCCGACGATGCGCTCTTCGCCATTGGCCAGCTGGGCGTTGATGTCGGCGATGACCTTGGGCTGGTTTTCCGGGTTCTTGCTGCTGTTGGCGTGGCTCGCATCAATCATGATGCGCGCGGCCAGGTGCGACTTGGCCAGGGTCTGGCTGGTCGCTTCCACGTGGTCGGCATCGTAGTTCGGCGTCTTGCCGCCACGCAGGATCACGTGGCAATCCGGGTTGCCGGCGGTGGCGACGATGGCGGTGCCGC
Source organism: Stenotrophomonas sp. TWI273 (assembly GCF_039674765.1). Taxonomy (NCBI): domain Bacteria; kingdom Pseudomonadati; phylum Pseudomonadota; class Gammaproteobacteria; order Lysobacterales; family Lysobacteraceae; genus Stenotrophomonas; species Stenotrophomonas sp. TWI273. Next base: position 353,376 of record NZ_JBDJOA010000002.1, on the reverse strand, counting down.
CTTCCTTGGTCACCGACAGGAAGTGATGCGGGTTGGAGGCCGCACCGATCGCATCGGCGGCGATCTTGATGTTGCCGTCGGTACCGTTCTTGAACCCGACCGGGCACGACAGCCCCGAGGCCAGTTCGCGATGCACCTGGCTTTCGGTGGTGCGCGCGCCAATGGCGCCCCAGGCCACCAGGTCGGCGATGTACTGCGGCGAGATCACATCGAGGAACTCGACGCCGGCCGGCAGGCCGAGCTTGTTGATGTCGCGCAGCAGACCACGCGCCACGCGCAGGCCCTTGTTGATGTTGAAGCTGCCATCCAGGTCCGGATCGTTGATCAGGCCCTTCCAGCCCACCGTGGTGCGCGGCTTTTCGAAGTACACGCGCATGACGATTTCCAGCTCGTTGGCGTAAGCGTCACGCAGCGGCTTGAGGCGCTGGGCGTATTCGATGGCGGCCACCGGGTCGTGGATCGAGCACGGGCCGATCACCACCGCCAGGCGGTCGTCGCGGCCGTGCAGGATCTCGTGCAGGGCCGCGCGCGAGGCGCTGACCGTATCGGAGGCTTCATCGTCGCAGGGCAGCATCGCCAGCAGCTGCGCCGGCGGGGTCAACGGTTCAATCTTGCGGATGCGCAGGTCGTCGGTATGGGGGGGCATGGGGTAACTCCTTGGCAGTGGGGGTCCCCAGCGCGGCGGCAACAAAAAAGCCGCCAGGTGCGCTGGCGGCTTTCGGGAATGCGTCTGAAGGTTTCTTCAGGGTGAGCGCATGCCTTCCTCCGCCGGTGGCTTCGGAAAGTAATACCAAAAGTAGGAATTGGCGGGGCGTGCGTTCATTGGGGAGTATTGATAACACAGGGGTTTGGAGGTGCCAACTGTTTCATTCGCAACTGCGAAGAGCATTCAGCCGCCACGCACCCGCCGTATACGATCAGCCCCGCGGCAGCGCCGCCAGCTCAGCCAGATGCTGCTGCAGGTTCCCCGCTGCACCTACCGCGTGCGTGGTGGTGAAGTACTCATGCCAGCCGGTGGCCCCGATCGCGGCCAGCAAGGCATCGGCATCCAGCCGTTCGGCGCACTGCCACACCGCATAGAACTGCTCGGCCGTGGTGTGCGGCACGTCCTGCTCGATACGGCCCATCGCTACCGGTGTGACGCGTGCGGGGTCCACGTTTTGCATACCCGCTCCGATGCGGGCGAAGAGCGCCCCGCGCGATACCGGGTCCAGCGCGGTCCAGGCAGGGGTGGCGGTATACAGCTCGATCAACATGTGCGACATGGCATTCCTTGAGGTCAGAGCGAGCGCAGTGCGCGCTTGCGGATATAGGTGTTGGCCGGATCATCGGCATGCCGCTGCTGCCATTCGCTGCAGAGCGCGCGGACCCAGTCGGGCTGGCTTTTGCCGGCGTCGTTGAGCCAGTTGCCGACCGAATCCTGCACGTAGCGCGAGGCATCGCAGCACAGCGCCTGCAGCAGCGGCAGGGCGTGCTGTGGTTCCTGCTTGAACAGCGCGATGTGGGCTGCCCAAACACCCCGCGGTCGCAGCGCTTCGCAGGCGAAGCGGCGCACGTTGGGCGAGGCGTCGGTGGTCCAGCCGTGCAGGTGCGTGAGCACCCGCAGCGGTTCGGACACGATATGCGGACGCACGGCCAGCCACGCCCACTCGCGCACGCCGAAGTGTGCGTCATCGGCCAGCGCGCGCAGCGCAACCAGCTTGTGCTCCAGTGACAACCCCGGGTCGCTACCAATCAGATAGCAGGCCCAGCCACGTACCGTGTCACTGGCATGGCGCGACCACCGCGCGTGATCGCCGTGTCCGTGCACGCGCAGCAGCGTGGCGGCGCCCTGCATGCGCAGGGTGATGCCGCGCTTGGCAGCGTTGCGCATCGGGGTGATCGCCGACGCGGGCAAATCAGGGGCGACATTGGCCATCAGCTTGGCGAAATCGACGGCCAGCACTTCGGTCAGATGCGTGGCTTCGGCTTCACCGCGATCCAGCTGTCCGCGTCGCTCGCGGGTGACGGGCGGTTTCATGCGGCACGTCCTGCGTCAGTGCGCGACCACACGCGTTGCAACAGCGTGCTAAGCGTGCGCCGTTCCCTGGGGCTGATGTCGGCGAACAGCGAGGCGATCCAGTCGGTCTGCTGGTCGAACAGTTGCGCAGCGAGTGCCTGACCCGCCGGGGTCAGCCGTACATGGATGCGGCGTTTGTCATCCGGATCACTGTGGCGGCTCACCAGGTGTTCGCGCTCCAGGCCATCCAGCAGGCCGGTAACGGTGGCACGGGTGACGCCGGCGCGCTCGGCCAATTGGTGGGGCGACAAGGCCGTATCCGCACCGCGCAGCAGGAACAGGAGCACGAAACGCCCTTCGCTCAGGCCCAGCGGTGCCAGACGACTCGCGCAGTCCTGGTCGATCGCGCTGGCCAGCGACAGCACCTGGAAACACAGCGCCAATTCCCCCGTATCCGGCTGGCCACGTCGCGCCAGTTCGGTCAGGAAAGCCTGGTGTTTGATTTCCAGCATGCAGGCCGATCCGGAATAGTACGGCGGCTAATTATACCGCTCCTGCGACTTGTCTGACACCCCGCCGCGCTTTACCTCGCCCCGGTGACAGGCGAAGATCCGGGCCAGGATCAACCACAAGGATGCGTAGATGACCCCTTCCCAAGCTGACGCGATCGCCGAGGCCATCCTGCGGCCGGACGACAAGCGCGAGGCCGTCCAGCAACGTCAGCGTGCGCAGGCGCAGCACCTGGCGCGGCAACGCGTTGCCGCCGCCGTCAGCCTGGTCGGCATGGCGCTCGGCGCGGCGGCAGCGATATGGCTGCCCATGGCGTACGCGCAGGGAATGTTGGTGGGCGGCGCACTGTCCTTCCTGCTTGCGCATCTCGGCCTCGCTTGGCGCGAGCGTAGGCGCGCGGTGCGTTCTCCGGCCTGACACATGCCGCGCCGCCCCGCATGGCGGAGCGGAGGGCATGCCTACCAGCGCGTGCCGGCCGGCAGCGCCCCGTCATGCGAAGGAAACAACGGCAGTACGTACTCGGCCAGTTCCTGCAGCACCTCGGCCGCCGGGCGCTGCGAGAACTGGATGCCCAGCGCAGCATGGTTCACGCCGGCACGCTGCCACTCGCCCAGCAGATCGATCAATCCGTTGCGGCCGGTTCTCAGCGTGTAGCCGCCATTGAGCGGCGTGCGGGGATGGTTCGGGTCCTCGACCAGATCCAGCCATTCGTTGGTGACATGCGGGCGGAAGCCACCGTCGGGGATGAGACGGCGCCATGCCTGGATCTTGTCGGCCAGGCGCCGCGGTCCGCCCGCGTGATGGGTTGCCTCGGGATAGGTCAGCCAGCCATCGGCATGCTGCCCGACCCAGTCCAGTGTCTGGCGCGAGGTGCCGGTCACCAGCAGGGGAATCGCCCCGGCCACCGGCTTGGGCAACAGCTCTACGCCCTGCAGCGCGCCCAGTGGCGAGTCGATATGCAAGGGACCGTGCTGCATCAGCTGCCTGACGTACAGCACCGAATCGGCGAAGCGCTGGCCGCGGTCGGCATGCTCCAGACCGTACGCGGGGAACTCGACCGGACGATCGCCGGAGGCGATGCCCAGCACCAGGCGCCCACCGGACAGCTGGTCGATGGTGGTGGCCGACTTGGCCAGATCGATCGGGTGGCGCAGCGAGAAGATCGCACTGCCCGTGGCCAGCGCCAGCCGCTTCGTGCGTGCCGCCAGGAAGGCCAGATAGGTAAACGGATCGAACACCTGCCCGGCATCGCCGAACAGCGGATCGAACAGCGGCACATCGCGCACCCAGGCCGCAGCGAAGCCGTCACGGTCGAGCTGGCTCACCAGATCCGCCTGCCCGGCCAGCACCTGCATGTCGCCTTGATAGAAGCGCAGGGGCAGGAACACACCCAGCGTCAGCGCCCCCTCGCGGAACATGCGCTGGTAACCGGCATGGCGGGCGAACGTCGGTGCGGATGCGCCGGTCAGTGGCGCCTGCGTCGGGGTGATATCAGTCAACAGGGTCATCGTGGTCGTTCCTGGGTCAGGGGCCGGTGGCCGGTTCGGGGAGCAGCACCCCACGCTGTACGGCGGGCCGCTGTGACATGCGCAGGTGCCATGCAGTCACGTGCGGGTAAGCGCTGAAATCGAAGCCGATGAGCCGGGCGATATGGGTCCAGCCATAGCCGGCGATATCGGCGATGGAGTACGCCTCGCCTGCCAGCCATGAGCGGCCTGTGAGGCGCTGGTCCAGGGTGGCGAAGAACTCGGCGCTCAGGCGCCGGTAGCGTTCGATGGCGGGTGCGTAGGGTGCGTCGGCGAACATCTCGAAGTGCACGCGCTGCCCCAGGATCGGCCCGACGCTGGCCGAGTGGAACATCAACCAGGTGATGGCCTCCCAGCGCGCGCGTGGCGCGTCGGGCAACAGCCGTCCGCTCTGCTCGGCCAGATACAGCAGGATGGCGGCGGATTCGAACACGGTGATACCCGTCGCCTCGTCGACCAGCACCGGAATGCGGCCATGCGGATGCCGTTGCAGGAAATCGGGATGGCAGTGCTCACCTTCGTCGATGCGCACGTGATGCAGTACGTAAGGGAGGCCGAGTTCTTCCAGCGCGATGGTGATCTTGAAGCCGTTGGGCGAGCTGTCGGTGTACAGGTGCAGCGAAACGGGGGACACAGCGGTCTCCTTGGCAGGCGGAACAGCGGGCGGGGGTCGCGTAGCAGGGCTGGATCAATGCAGCTGGACTAAACGACATCGATTCAACATGATCACGATGCTACGCAGGCCAACGCGCTCTGTAGAACGATTCTTCCTGCACTGCCAAGAGAGAAAATCTAAGGTCATGAGCGCCGTCCTTCCCCTGCTCGCACTGCGCGCCTTCGTCGAAACCGGTCGTCATGGCAGCCTCAAGGCCGCTGCTGCGGTCATGGGGGTCACCCCGGGGGCGATCAGCCAGCAGCTCAAACTGCTGCAGGCACGCACCGGCGTTGTGCTGTTCACCCGCACCCCTCACGGGGTCGCACTGACCCCGGCCGGCACACAGGTCCACCCTGCCCTGCTGCGCGCGTTCGATCAGATCCAGGACAGCATGGCTACGCTGGAGGCCATCCATGCCCGGCAGACGCTCACCCTCAGCACCGTGCCCAGCTTCGCCGCGTCCTGGCTGGTGCCGCGGCTGGGGCGTTTCACCGAACGCCACCCGGCGATCGAAGTCCGCGTGGAGGCCTCGTCGGCGCTGGCGGATCTGCGTCGCGACCGCATCGACATCGCCATCCGCCACGGTCTCGGCGAGTATCCCGGCCTGGTCTCACGCCCGCTCGCGGCGCCGGTACTGTTGCCGGTGGCCTGCCCGGCATTGCTTGCCGATGGCCCACCGATCCGGTCGACCGCGGACTGCCTGCAGTACCCGCTACTGCAGGACTCGGACCGCAGCGACTGGTCGCTGTGGTTCAGCGCGCTCGGCCTGCCGCCCGATCCACGCATCGAGCGTGGTCCGGCCTTCGATGATGACGTGCTGCTGATCCGCGCCGCGGAAGCGGGCCAGGGCATCGCACTGGTGCGTGACCTGTATGTGGAAGCCGAAGTGGCCAGCGGGCGGCTGGCCGTCGTACTGGATCAGCCGTGGCCGACGCGGTTTGCGTACTACGCCGTCACCCTGCCCGGCGCCGAGGAGAACCCGGCCATCGCGGCATTCCTGCGCTGGCTGGAGGATGAGATCCAGGCGCCGACCAGCGCGCTGTGAGCCCGTGATGCGCGCACAAAAAAACCCCGCCTTCCGGCGGGGTTTTTCGTACTGCGTTGGCGCATGGCGGGTACCGACCAACGGTGGGTACCTACCGCTCCGATGCGTGCCGACCGATGGCCGGCATCTACATCAGAAGTCCATGCCGCCCATGCCACCCATACCGCCCATGCCGCCGCCAGCTGCGCCAGCGCCGTCATCCTTCTTCGGGGCTTCGGCAACCATCGCTTCGGTGGTGATCATCAGGCCAGCGATCGAGGCAGCGTTCTGCAGCGCCGAACGGGTGACCTTGGTCGGGTCCAGGATGCCGAATTCCAGCATGTCGCCGAACTCGCCGGTGGCGGCGTTGTAGCCGAAGCTGCCGGTGCCTTCCTTGACCTTGTTGACGATCACGGACGGCTCTTCGCCAGCATTGGCCACGATTTCGCGCAGCGGGGCTTCCATCGCGCGCAGGGCGATCTGGATGCCGTGGTTCTGGTCTTCGTTGGCACCCTTCAGGCCGCTCAGCGCGGTGACCGCACGGACCAGGGCAACGCCGCCGCCCGGGACCACGCCTTCTTCAACGGCTGCACGGGTCGCGTGCAGGGCGTCGTCGACGCGATCCTTCTTTTCCTTCATTTCGATTTCGGTCGAGGCACCGACCTTGATCACGGCAACGCCGCCGGCCAGCTTGGCCACGCGTTCCTGCAGCTTTTCACGGTCGTAATCGGACGAGGTGTCTTCGATCTGGGTCTTGATCTGGGTGACACGCGCTTCGATGTTGGCCTTCTCGCCGGCGCCATCGATGATCGTGGTGTTTTCCTTGGAGACCTGCACCTTCTTGGCGCGGCCCAGGTCCTTGATCGTCGCCTTTTCCAGCGACAGACCGATTTCCTCGGAGATCACGGTGCCGCCGGTCAGCACGGCCATGTCTTCCAGCATCGCCTTGCGACGATCGCCGAAGCCCGGTGCCTTGACGGCCACGACCTTGACGATGCCACGGATGGTGTTGACCACCAGGGTCGCCAGCGCTTCGCCTTCGATGTCTTCGGCGATGATCAGCAGCGGCTTGCCGGCCTTGGCGACGCCTTCCAGCACGGGCAGCAGGTCGCGCACGTTGGAGATCTTCTTGTCGTGCAGCAGCACGTACGGATCATCCAGGTCAGCGGTCTGCGACTGCTGGTTGTTGATGAAGTACGGGGACAGGTAGCCACGGTCGAACTGCATGCCTTCGACGACGTCCAGCTCGTTGTCCAGGCCCGAGCCTTCTTCAACGGTGATGACGCCTTCCTTGGTCACGCGGCGCATCGCTTCGGCGATGATGTTGCCGATCGACTCGTCCGAGTTGGCCGAGATCGTGCCGACCTGGGCAATGGCCTTGTCGTCAGCGGTCGGCTTGGAGATGTTCTTCAGCTCGGCGACGGCGGCGATCACGGCCTTGTCGATACCGCGCTTGAGGTCCATCGGGTTCATGCCGGCAGCAACGGCCTTGGCGCCTTCGCGGATCAGGGCCTGGGCCAGCACGGTGGCAGTGGTGGTGCCGTCGCCGGCGTCATCGTTGGTGCGCGACGCGACTTCCTTCACCATCTGCGCGCCCATGTTCTCGAACTTGTCAGCCAGTTCGATTTCCTTGGCGACAGAGACGCCGTCCTTGGTGATGGTCGGCGCGCCGAAGCTCTTTTCGAGCACGACGTTGCGGCCCTTCGGGCCCAGGGTAGCCTTGACGGCATTGGCGAGAACGTTGACGCCGCGAACCATGCGGGCGCGGGCGTCTTCACCGAAACGAATATCTTTGGCAGCCATTGCGATTACCTTTTTATGTAGAGCCGGGCCATGCCCGGCTGCTTGAACGGGAGGAAGTGCGGAAGCGCCGGCACGGGGCCGGCCGCATCACTCAGCCGACGATGGCGAGGATGTCGTCTTCGCGCAGGACCTTGAACTCGACGCCTTCGGACTTGTAGCTGCTGCCGGCGTACTGGCCGTAGATGACCTTGTCACCGACCTTCAGCGACGGCGCGCGCACGCTGCCGTTGTCCAGGGGCTTGCCCGGGCCGACGGCCACGACTTCACCCTTGGTCGACTTTTCCTTGGCGGAATCCGGAATCACGATGCCGCCGGACGAGATTTCGTCGGCTTCGATCGGCTTGACTACGACGCGGTCATGAAGCGGCTTGATGCTCATGTGAGACCCTTTTAAGTTGTTGATTGGTCTAGGAAAGTCTGGCGATGTTAGCACTCGCACAGGGCGACTGCCAGCCACGCTCACGAAAAAACCCGACGGTGCGGGACAGAGCAGAGATGGTGCTGGCCCCATCCCTTTCAAGGGCAGGCGACCGGTTTTTTTTGTCGATCCGGGCCCACGCGTGAATGTTTGACGCAGTTCTCAATGCGAAAGGTCGAATCCGACAGACCAATCGATGTGTCATCTGGATTGCGTAGATTCGAGCGGCACTGACCAATCACAAGGAGCCGTAGATGAGGTTGCTGACGCCGCTGTCCCTGGCCTGCCTGCTGGTGCTGGCCACCAGCCCGGCCCGGGCCGATGTATTCATCAATGAACTGCATTACGACGACAGCACCCCGGCCGGAGACGTCGGCGAGGCGATCGAAGTGGTCGCCACCGCCGGTGAAGACCTGTCCGGCTACCGGCTCTATCTCTACAACGGCAGCAACCCTTCGGCCGCTGCGGTCTACGCCAGCAACGCGGTCCCGGCCGGCACCGCCAGCTGCGGCAGCGCCCGGCTGGCCACGGTCAGCTACCCGACCAACGGGATCCAGAACGGTCCCAACGACGGCATCGCCCTGGTCGATCCCAGTGGCAAGGTGGTCCAGTTCCTCAGCTACGAGGGCACCATCACCGCCGCCGGGGGTCCTGCGGCGGGCCTGACCAGCCAGAACCTCCCGGTCAGCGAGACCAACAGCACCGCCCCGGGCACCTCCCTGCAGCTGACCGGCACCGGCAGCCAGTACGCGCATTTCACCTGGGCCGAATCGGCCCCACAGAGCTTCGGCGCCTGCAACCACGGCCAGACCTTCAGCGGCGGCGGCCCGACCGGCCCGAATACCGCGCCCTCGGTCACCGCCACCACCCCCGAGCAGGGCGCCAGCACCTTCCCGGCCGCCGCCGACCTGAGCGTCACCTTCAGTGAGCCGGTCACCCTCGCCAGCGGCGCCTTCGCGCTGAGCTGCGGCCAGTCCGGCACGGTCCTCCTGAGCCACCCGACCACCGGTACCCGCTTCACCCTGGCCACCAACACCGCGCTGGTGGCCGGTGAAGCCTGCCGCTTCGATATCCGCGCCACCCGCGTGAAGGATGCCCAAGGCGCCCGCCCGGCCGCCGATACCCGCATCGCCTTTATCGTGGCCACCGCCACCACGCCCGATCCGGGCAACCCCGGCACGCCCGGGGAGTACTACGCCCGGGTCAACACCTCCACCCCCAGCCAGTTGCGCTGCTCGCTGCACGAGACCATCAAGGGCCACACCGCTTACCCGTACAGCGGCTCGGGCACCAGCACCTGGACCATCCTGGAAATCGCCGACGAAGATCCCAACAACAGCGGCAAGATCCTCGATGCCTACCGCAACCGCAGCTACACCAAGGTCAGCGGGCGCGCAGGCACCGGCAGCGGGCTGACCTACAACCGCGAGCACACCTGGCCCAACTCGCTGGGCTTTGCCAGCACCACCGGCGACAAGGGCCTGCCGTACGCGCCGTATACCGACACCCACATGCTGTACCTGACCGATGCGCAGTGGAATGCGGACCGCGGCAACAAGCCGTTTGCCAAATGCGACAGCAACTGCGGTGAACGCGCGACCGAGGCCAACAATGGTTTCGGCGGCGGCAGCGGCGGCTACCCGGGCACCTCCAACTGGGTGCGCACGCCGGATGGCAATGGCGGCTCGTTCGAAGTGTGGGGCCACCGCAAGGGCGATATGGCGCGTGCGGTGATGTACATGGCGATCCGTTATGAAGGCGGTAAAGATGCCAAAACCGGGCAGTCCGAGCCGGACCTGGAGTTGACCGACGACCGCAGCAAGATCGTCAAAACGTCGGCCTCGCCGGCTTACATGGGCCTGCTCTCGACCCTGATCGACTGGCACCTGTCCGACCCGCCGGACGCGGCAGAACGCGCTCGCAACGAGGTGATCTTCAGTTTCCAGGGCAACCGCAATCCGTTCATCGACCACCCGGAGTGGGCCACCCCGACGCTGTTCACCTCGGCCAAGCCGACCACCTGCCAGCTGGCCAACTGAGCCCGGCCGACCGGCGCCCCCTCGCGGCGCCGGTCGGACCATTGACCTCTGGCGGTCCTATACTCGGCGGTCATGTCGATTGCCGATCCCGTCTTCCTGCTGTTCACCACCTGCCCCGACGTGGCCTGCGCCACGCGGCTGGCACACGCGCTGGTGGACGAACGCCTGGCAGCCTGCGTGACGCGCCTGGACGGGGCGCATTCGACCTACCGCTGGCAGGGCGAGGTCACCGAGGACCACGAGGTCCAGTTGCTGATCAAGACCACCGGCAGCCGCCTGGACGCCGCGATCGCGCGCGTGCAGGCCCTGCATCCGTATGAACTCCCCGAGTGCATCGCGGTCGAAACCCGCGCCGGCCTACCGGCGTACCTGGATTGGATTCGGGCGCAGACCCGTGAGGAAAGTGATTGATGACGCTGTTTCGTCGTGTTGCCGCGCTGTGCGCGTTGCTCGTGGTCTCCCTGCCGGTCTGGGCGGTCAGCGAAAAGGACCTGCTCCCGGTCGATGAAGCCTTCGGGCTGACTGCGCAGGCGCGTGACCGCGATCGCGTGGAGATCAGCTGGAAGATCGCCCCGGGCTATTACCTGTATCGCCACCGCACCACGGTCAAGGTCGATGCCGGTTTCGACGCCGAGGCATTGCAGCTGCCGGCCGGCAAGAAGCATCACGACGATTTCTTCGGCGAGGTGGAGACCTACCGCGAACGCCTGACCGGCGTGCTGCCGGGCAAGGCTGCCGACGGCACCGACACCGTGACGCTGGAAGTGCGTTACCAGGGCTGCGCCGATGCCGGCGTGTGCTACCCGCCGCAGAAGCGCACGCTGCAGGTGAAGCTGCCGGCCGGTGGCAGCGGCGCTGGCACCGCCCCGACCGCCGCCAGCGCTGCCGCGTCCCCGTTCAACACCCCGTTGGCCGGCAACACCGGCAGTGGCCTGCGCCTGCCCGGCACCAGCAACACCCAGGCGCTGCCGCTGCCGTCCGAGCGCGCCTTCGGCTTCGATGCGATCGTCGGCGATGGCAACACCGTGCTGCTGCGTTTCACCCCGGCACCCGGTTACTACCTGTATCGCGACCGCACTTCGCTGGCACTGGAAGGCGCGCCGGGCATCCGCGCGGACAAGCCGACGTGGCCGGCCGCCAAGTCGCATCGCGATGAGCATTTCGGCGATGTGGCGGTGTATTTCGACCAGATCGACGTGCCGCTGCCACTGCGCCGCAGCACGGCCAACGCCACCGATGCCACGCTGGTGATCACCTTCCAGGGCTGCCAGACCGATGGCATCTGCTACCCGCCGATGACGCGCCGGGTGAAGTTGGCGCTGCCGGCCGGCACGATCAATGCCAAGGCCGATGAGGTCGCGCAGAAGACCGAGGTCATCGCGCCCCTGCCCAATCGCGATAAACGGGCACAGGCCCGCGGTGATGCCGGCACCGGCAGCCAGCCGATGCTGATCCGCCCGAACGAACCCGCGCTGGCCGTGCCGGGCGACACCGCCGCCACCCCGGATGCCAGCGCCGACAACGCGCAGCGCACCCCGCCGCCGGTCGCCCCGGCCGCCGCACCGGGCAACCTGCTGGTGCTGCTGCTGTTCGCCGTGGCCGGTGGCCTGATCCTCAATCTGATGCCCTGCGTGCTGCCGATCCTGTCGCTGAAGGTGCTGGGCGTGGCGCAGAGCGGCGAGAGCCGTCAGCGCGCGCGCAGCCATGCGCTCTGGTACACCGCCGGCGTGCTGGTCGCCTTCGCCGCCATCGGTGCACTGGTGATCGCGCTGCGTGCGGCGGGCCAGGCCGCGGGCTGGGGCTTCCAGCTGCAGCACCCGTGGTTCATCGCCGCGTTGGTGTATCTGATGTTCGCCGTTGGCCTGAGCCTGTCGGGTGTGTTCACCCTGGGCGGCAGCATGGGCGGTGTCGGCCAGTCGCTGGCCTCGCGCAGCGGCCCGGTCGGCGATTTCTTCACCGGCGTGCTCGCCTGCGTAGTGGCCAGCCCGTGCGTGGCCCCGTTCATGGGCCCGGCCCTGGCCTACGCCTTCGCTGCCCCCGGCCTGCAGGCGATGCTGGTATTCCTGGCGCTCGGCCTGGGCCTGGCCCTGCCGTTCCTGCTGATCGGTTTCGTGCCCTCGCTGGCCCGCCGCCTGCCGCGCCCCGGCGCGTGGATGGAAACGCTCAAGCTGGTGCTGGCCTTCCCGATGTACGGCACCGCGATCTGGCTGCTGTGGGTACTGGGCAAGCAGCGCGGCGTGGACGCGATGGCGCTGGTGCTGGGTGGCCTGGTGATCCTGTCGCTGGCGCTGTGGTGGTTCGAGCGCAGCCGCTGGCGCAGTCAGCGTGTGGGCGGCCTGTTGGCCCTGCTGTTGGTCCTCGGCGCGCTGTACCCGATCTGGGGCGTGACCCGCATGGCGCCGCCGGCCAAAGCCGCGCAGGCGGCCAGCGACAACGTGGTGGAGTACTCGCCGCAGATGCTGGACCGGCTGCGCCAGGACAACCGCGTCGTGTTCGTCAACATGACGGCCGACTGGTGCGTGACCTGCAAGGCCAACGAGCGCGCCGTGCTGGGCACCAACGCGTTCCAGGACACCCTGCGCCGGACCAACGCGGTGTACATGCGCGGCGACTACACCAATGTCGACCCGCAGATCACCGCGTTCCTGGATGAGCACAAGGCCGTCGGTGTGCCGCTGTATGTGGTCTATGGCCCGGGCGCACCGCCGACAGTGCTGCCGACGGTACTGACCCAGGCGCTGGTGGAAGAAGCGCTGCTGCGGACCGCGCGATGAGCCTGCGGCCACCACGCCGGACGGTCGTGGTGGTCGTGATCGCGGCCGTGCTCGGGATCGGCGCCGGCGTCTGGTTCGCCGGGCATGACGAGCGCCCGGCCAAGGCCCCGCCACCGCCCCGGCCGGTGGTGGTCGCCGCCCAACCGGGTGATCCGATGCCGGCGATCACCCTGCCGGACCTCCAAGGGGAACCGCAGGACCTGGCCAGCTTCCACGGGCGTCCGCTGCTGATCAACGTCTGGGCCAGCTGGTGCGGCCCGTGCGTGGAGGAAATGCCCGCGCTGACCGCCTTTGCCGATGCCCAGGGCGCGACCGGCGTGCAGGTGCTCGGGCTGGCGCTGGATACGCCCGAGGGCGTGCGCGATTTCCTGACCCGCATCCCGGTCGCCTACCCGATCGTGCTCGATACCCCCGGCCCAGCCGACGCCAGCGTGCGGCTGGGCAATGCACAGGGCCTGCTGCCGTATTCAGTGATGGTGGATGCGCAGGGGCGCATCGTGAAACAGAAGCTGGGGCCGTTTGCGGCCGGTGAGATCGAGGCCTGGGCACGGCACTGACGCAGGGGGATCGGTAACGGTTTGATCGGGATGCCGCGCTGGCCCGCCTTGGGCTATTGACCGCCCCTGGCCTGCACCCAACAATGACGAGATCCATTCTCATCTACAGCCGGGCCTGCTTCGCCTTGCCGCCGGAACCGCCCGCATGTTGAAGACCGTTGTTTTCCAGCTGCACTGGCTGTTGGGCATCACTGCCGGCACCGTGCTGGCGGTGATGGGCCTGAGCGGGGCCACGCTGGCCTTTGAAGACGAGATCATGCGCGCGGCCAATCCTGCGCTTGCGCAGGTCGTGCAACGCCATGCGGCCGGCGAGCAGCCGCTGGCGCTCACCGCGCTGTTGCCGCGGTTGCAGCAGGACATGCCACAGCCGTTGCAGCGGCTGCGCGTGGATGCCACCGGGCAGCGCCTGTCGGTCGCGCGTTTCGACGGCGGCCAGGCGAACTGGCGCTACTTCGATCCGTACACGGGTACCGTGCTGACCGAGCTGAAGGGGCTGGATTTCTTCGCCTTCGTCGAAGACCTGCACCGCCACCTGGTCAGTGGCGAACGCGGCAGCCTGATCACCGGCAGCTGCGCGATCGCGCTGGTGTTCTTCTGTCTATCCGGTCTGTATCTGCGCTGGCCGCGACGCTGGTGGCACTGGCGCACCTGGCTGGCGGTGGAGTGGTCGCGCAACGGGCGCAGTTTCCTGTGGAGCCTGCACTCGGTGGTCGGCACCTGGGTGCTGCTGGTCTACCTGATGATCGCGCTGACCGGGCTGTGGTGGTCGTTCGACTGGTACCGCAAGGGCGCCACCACGCTGCTCGGCGGGGCAGACGCAGAGCAAAGCGAGCGGCGCGCCAGCCGCGGCCCGCTGGATCTGGGCAAGGTGCAGGCGACGCTGTACGGCCTGGAGGGTGTGCGCCGCGGCTACATCGATCTGCGCTTCCCGGCCACACCGGGCCGCCCGCTGACCAGCCGCGTGCAGGGCGGCGATGCCGCCCATGACCGCGCGCAGGATATCGTCCAGCTGGATCCGGCCACCGGTGCCCTGCTCGCCTACGCACCGTACCGCGCCAGGAATGCCGGCGGCAAGATCATCGTCAGTGTGTTCGCATTGCACTCGGGCAGCTTCTTCGGGCTGCCGGGGCGGGTCATCGTGATGCTGTCCAGCCTGGGCATGCTGGTGTTCTTCATCACCGGCTGGATGCTGTATCTGGACCGCCGCCGCAAGAAGCGCGAGGTGCGTGCCTCACGGTTGCCTCTCGCGGCGGCCGTCGGCACCGGGCAGCCGTGGCTGGTGGCGTTTGCCAGCCAGAGTGGTTTTGCCGAACAGCTGGCCTGGCGTACGGCGGCGCAGTTGCAGGCGGCTGGCCTGCCGGTGCACGTCCGGCCGCTCGCGCAGGTGGATACGGCGTTGCTCGCGGACACGGACAAGGCCTTGTTCGTCATCAGTACGTTCGGCGATGGCGAAGCGCCGGATGCGGCGCGTGCGTTCGAGCGACGGGTAGTGGCGCAGTCCACCTCGCTGCAGGGCCTGGCGTACGCCGTGCTCGGGCTCGGCGACCGCGAATACCCACGCTTCTGCGGTTTCTCGCGACAGGTGGACAGCTGGCTGGTGGCGCAGGGTGCGCAACGACTGTTCGCCAGCATCGAGGTGGACCGCACCGATGCCGTGCCGCTGGCGAACTGGCAGCAGCAGCTGGGTGTGCTGACCGGGGTGGAGGATCACACCCCGCTGCCGGCACCGGTTGAACTGCACCCCTGGGCGCTGGATGCGCGCGCGCAGCTCAATCCGGGCAGCGCCGCCGGGGCGATCTGGCAGGTGTCCCTGCGGCCGCCGGCGCACGCGCACTGGCAGGCCGGCGACATCCTGGAGATGGCGCCGCGCCACGCGCGTGCGCATGTGCTGTCGGTGCTGGCTCGCAACGGTCTGGATCCGCAGGCGCCGGTGACGGTCGATGGACGCATCACGGCATTGGTCGAGGCCGCTGCCGCGCGTGTGCTGCCTGAGACAGCGGAGGCAGTGGACGCCGCTGCAGCACCCGATGCTGCCCGCTGGCTGGCACGACTGCCTGCGCTGCCGCATCGCGAATACTCGATCGCCTCGGTGCCCGGCGATGGTGCCGTGCAGTTGGTGATCCGCCTGACCGATCTGCCCGACGGCCGCCACGGACTGGGCTCGGGCTGGTTGTGCGTGCATGCCAGGGAGGCAGACAACATTCATGCCCGCGTGCGTCGCAACACCGGCTTCCATCGCCATCCCGAGCACGCCCCGATGCTGCTGATCGGCAACGGCACCGGCATCGCGGGTCTGCGCAGCCTGCTGCGTGAAGCCGACGCGCAGGGCGATCGCGGGCATTGGCTGGTGTTCGGCGAGCGCACCCGCGCGCACGATTTCCTGTACCGCGAGGAGATCGAGGCGTGGCGGGCGCAGGGTCACCTCAGCCGTGTGGACCTGGCGTTCTCGCGCGATCCGGACGGCGGCGGCTATGTGCAGGACCGCCTGCGCGCCGCACCGGAGGCACTGCGGGCGTGGGTGGACCTGGGCGGCAGCCTCTACGTATGCGGCTCGTTGCACGGCATGGCCGAAGGCGTCGATGCCGTGCTGCGCGAGGTGCTCGGCAACGATGCCGTGGATGCCCTGCTCGACGACGGACGCTACCGCCGCGACGTGTACTGAGGTGCACGGCGCCGCTCAGGGAAACCAGCGGCGCAGATAGCGCGCGGTGGCGCCCTGCCTGGCGCGACTGACCTGGGCCGGCGTGCCTTCGGCGACGATCCTGCCGCCCTCCTCGCCCGCGCCCGGCCCCACATCGATCACCCAGTCCGCGTCGGCGACGACACGCAGGTCGTGCTCGACCACCACCACCGTGTTGCCGGCGTCGACCAGGCCGTGCAGCTGCGTCATCAGCTTGTCCACATCGGCCGGATGCAGGCCGGTGGTCGGCTCGTCCAGCACATACAGGCTGTTGCCGTGCTGGCTGCGCTGCAGCTCGGTGGCCAGCTTGATCCGCTGCGCCTCCCCACCGGACAATTCCGTGGCCGGCTGGCCCAGACGCAGATAGCCCAGGCCGATATCCCGCAGCAGTTGCAGCGGCCGCTGCACGGGCGGCTCGTCGGCGAAGAACGCCAACGCCTCCTCCACCGTCATCGCCAGCACCTGTGCGATGTTGCGACCGTTCCACTGCACCTCCAGGGTCTTGGCGTTGTAGCGCTGACCATGGCAGGTCGGGCACGGCGCATAGACGCTGGGCATGAACAACAACTCGACGTGGACGAAGCCCTCGCCCTCGCAGGTTTCACAGCGGCCTGCCGCGACGTTGAAGGAGAAGCGGCCGACGGTGTAGCGGCGCGCCTTGGCCGCGCGCGTGCCGGCGAACAGACGGCGCACATGATCGAACAGCCCCGTATACGTGGCCAGGTTGGAGCGCGGCGTGCGCCCGATCGGCTTCTGGTCGACGTTGACCAGGCGCTTGATCGCCTTGGCCCCGTTCAACCGGCCACGGGTCCGTTCGATGCGGCTGGGCTGCGGCAGCTCGCTGTCGAGCTCTTCGATCACCGGCTCCTGCCCCAGGTGCTCGCCGACCAGCTCGACCAGCGCCTGGCTGACCAGACTCGACTTGCCCGAGCCGGAGACACCGGTCACCGCCGTGAACGCCCCAAGCGGAAAACGTGTATCCACGCCATGCAGGTTGTTGCGGTGAACGCCCTGCAGGCCCAGCCAGCCGGACGGCGCGCGCGGCGTGCGGCGCGGGCCGGCACCGCTCTGGAACAGATACGGCGCGGTGACCGAGGCCTTGATCGTGCGCAGGCCCTCGGGTGGTCCGCTGTAGAGCACCTGGCCACCGTGCTGACCGGCACCCGGGCCGACATCCACCAGCCAGTCCGCGCGGCGCAGCATCTCCAGATCATGCTCCACCACGAACAGCGTGTTGCCGCCAGCCTTGAGCTGGGCCAGTGCGTCGTACAGGGCCTCGCCATCGGCCGGATGCAGGCCGGCGGTGGGCTCATCGAGCACGTAGACGACGCCGAACAGGCTCGAGCGGATCTGTGTCGCCAGGCGCAGGCGCTGCAGTTCGCCCGGCGACAGCGTCGGGGTCGCGCGGTCCATCGACAGATAGCCCAGCCCCAGCGACTGCAGCGTGCCGATCCGTTCGACCAGATCGTGCGCGATGCGCTGGGCCGCGATGCGCTTCTCCTCCGACAGATCCGGCGTGCGGCGCACATCGCTGCCACCCGCATGCGCGTTGCCACCGGCGGCCACCCGCTTGGCCGTGGCCTGGCGACCGGCGCTACGGCTGCGTGTGGCGGTTGCGGCCGCTACCTCGAAATGCCCCTGCGCCGCCGGACGCAACGCCTGCGCCATGGCACTGAGCGGCAGCCGCGACAACGTGCCGATATCCATGCCGGCGAACGTCACCGACAGCGCTTCGCGCTTCAACCGGCGGCCATCGCAGACCGGACACTCGGCGCCGATCATGTAGCGCGCCACGCGCTTTTTCATCATCGCGCTCTGCGTGGTGGCAAAGGTATGCAGTACGTAACGGCGTGCTCCGCTGAAGGTGCCCATGTAACTGGGCTCCTCCTTGCGACGCACGGCGGCGCGGGTTTCGGCCGGGGTGAAGCCGGCATACACCGGCACCACCGGTTGTTCGTCGGTAAACAGGATCCACTCGCGCTGCTTCTTGGGCAGATCCCGCCAGGGGATATCCACGTCGTAGCCCAGCGTGACCAGGATGTCGCGCTGGTTCTGCCCGTGCCACGCCGGCGGCCATGCGGCGATGGCGCGCTCGCGGATACTCAGCGACGGATCGGGCACCATCGATTGTTCAGTCACCTCATACACGTAGCCCAGGCCGTGGCAGTTCGGGCAGGCGCCCTGCGGCGTGTTCGGCGAGAAGTCTTCGGCGTACAGCATGGGTTGCTTGGCCGGATAGGTACCGGCGCGCGAGTACAGCATCCGAAGCAGACTCGACAGCGTGGTCACGCTGCCGACGCTGGAGCGCACACTGGCGGTGCCGCGCTGCTGCTGCAGGGCCACCGCCGGTGGCAGCCCTTCGATCGCATCCACATCCGGCACGCCGACCTGGTCGATCAGCCGCCGCGCATAGGGCGACAACGACTCCAGGTAGCGCCGCTGTGCTTCGGCATACAGCGTACCGAACGCCAGCGAGGATTTGCCCGAGCCGGAGATGCCGGAGAACACCACCAGCGCATCGCGCGGGATGTCGACATCCACGTTCTTGAGGTTGTGTTCGCGTGCGCCCCGGACGCGCACGAAGGTATCCGGGGCAGTAGAGGGCGACGGCCGGCGCGTGGAGGTCTTCATGGATGAACAATAGCGAACCACAGCGCCGGCTCACTGCCGGTGAAGACCCGTGAGTGCGGTGTTGACGCCGGCCTCAGGCCGTCGCCCGCACGCGCGCGCACGGCGGTGCAGTCATGACGAAGGCATCCACCGCCTCGCCCAGCAGGGAGGCCTGGCGATCCAGCGCGCGCGCCGAGGCCGAGGCCTCCTCCACCAGCGCCGCATTCTGCTGGGTGCTGCCATCCATCTGCAGCAACGTCTGGCTCACCTGCTCGATGCCCGCGGTCTGCTGCTGCGACGCGGCCGAAATGCTGGCCATGATCGATGTCACCCGCTGCACGCTGCCGACGATCTCGCCCATGGTCGCGCCTGCGCTGTCGACCTGCCGGGTACCCGCATCAACGCGCTCGACCGAGGCTTCGATCAGCTGCTTGATCTGGCGCGCGGCGTCGGCACTGCGTTGTGCCAGCAAACGCACTTCGTTGGCTACCACCGCGAAGCTGCGCCCCTGCTCCCCTGCCCGCGCCGCTTCCACGGCGGCGTTCAGGGCCAGGATGTTGGTCTGGAACGCGATTCCGTCGATCACCCCGGTGATCTCCCCGATCCGCCGCGAGGACAGGGCGATATCGGCCATGGTGGTCACCACCTGCGCCACCGATTCGCCGCCGCGGGCCGCAACCTCGGCCGCACGTATCGCCAGCTGGTTGGCCTGCTGCGCCGAATCCGCGTTCTGCCGCACCGTGGCCGCGAGCTCCTCCATCGAGGAAGCGGTTTCTTCCAGATGCGCCGCCTGGCGCTCGGTGCGATCGGAGAGGTCGTGGTTGCCGGCGACGATCTCGCCGGCGGCATGGTTGATCGCCACCGAGGCCTGCTGGATGCGCGCGACGATGTCGGTCAGCTGCATCACCGTGGCATTGGCATCGTCACGCAGGCGCGCGAACACACCGTGGAAATCGCCCTGCATGCGTACGCGCAGATCGCCCTGCGACAACGCCGAGAGCAGCCCCTGCAATCCGGACAGGTTGCTCTGGAAGGTATCGAGCAGGTGGTTGATGCTCAGCGCCAGCGTCTTTACGAAGCCCTGCTTGTCCTCGACCGCGATCCGCCCATGCAGTTCGCCCCGCGCGGCCGCATCGACCAGCGCGGCCACCTCGTTCTCCACGGTGGTTTCCAGCGCGCGGCTGCGCCACTCAACCGCCGCCCCCAGCAGCTGGTCGTGCTCCACGATCGGGGTGATCACCAGCTGGTAGCGGACGCCTGCGTGCTCGATCTCCCGGCTGGCACGCTGGCCGCGCTGCAGCCTCGGCAACAGGCTGGCGAAGGCCGGATGCAGGGCGGCCGCCGGTTGGCCGCTCCAGTCCGCGTGCGTGAGCTGCAGTTCGGTGAGCAGCGCCTGGTTGAGGAAGCCGATCCGCCCCTCGCCGTCGAGCACCATCACGCCGGTCTGCGCACTGTCCAACGCCTGGCGGGCGCGGGTGTTGTCGCGCGCGACGGCGCGCTCGGCCTCGATCCGCTCGCGCAGCCGTTGCTGCATGTGGCGCAGGCGCGCGGCCAGCTGGCCGATCTCATCGTGCGGATTGTGGATGGTCAGCACGGTGTCGAGCCGGTCATCGGCGATGTCCTCGGCAAAGCGCAGCGTGTCGCGGATCGGTTGACGGACCGCGCGCAGCACCAGCAGCAAGGTGGCGATCAGCACCACCGCCACCAGCAGCAGGGTAAACGCGAATACGACCCCCATGGTGCTGGCCCGCGCGGCCTGTCGCTCGCGTGCCGCGGCCAAGGCCCGCGTCTGCGCCTGTTGCAGCGCCTGCAGCCCGGGCCCGATCTGGGCCGCGGTCTCGGCCAGTGACTGCGCCTCCACATCCAGCCCGATGCGGGCGGCGGTGTAGGCCAGCAGCGCCCCTTGATACGCCTCCATCTGCCTTCGCAGCGCTTCCTGCGTTTCTGCATCCAGGCGCGCCTGCGCCAGGGACAGATCGAACGGCAGCTTCTGTTCGCTGGCACGATCGGTGTGCGCCGCATCACCGGTGAGCAGCAGCAGGCTTTCCTCGCGCCGCATCTTCTGCAGCTGGGCGATCACCACCGGGCGCGCGCTGGCCTCGACGCTGGCCTCCAGCGTGGCAGCCGCCGCCTCCAACTGCGCACGCAGGCCAGCATCGCCGCGCCCCATCTCATCCACCCGGGCATTCAATGCGCTGATGCCCTCGGCGAAGTCACCCGCGCGGGCAGCCAGCTCGCGCAGCGCGCCGGCACTTCCGGCATCGTGGGGATCGCGCTGCAGCTGGCCCAGGGTCGCCTGCAGGCGCTGCTGCGCGGCCTGCAACGCCTCGCGATCGCCGTCATCGAAGGTGCTGGCATACCGTGTCTGCAGGCGCCGCGCATCGGCGATCTCGGTCGCCAGCGTGGCCGCCAGTGCGGCCTCCTGCTGGTGCGCGGCGAAGGTTTCGGCTGCACGCTCGGTATCATGGCGCGTCCAGCCGTAGACGACGGCGACCGCAAACAGGCCCAGACCGCAGATCAGCAGGCTGGCCCTGAGTTTCTGTGCCACGCTGAGGCGGCCGAGCGCGGCCAGCCGGGTCGGCTGGGCGAGACGGAAGCGGAACCGATCGCCCAGACGGGCGACGAACAACGACAGGCGACGGGGGACGACCGACATCACGCACTCCAGGCGGAAGGACGCACCGGTATCGGCGGGACCGCGCTGAACTTGAGGGCCGATCTCACTGAGCGCCCCTGGCGTCGCCAGTGGCTCCCGTTGTAAGGGCGCCAGACGACGAAGTGATGACGGTCAGGCGACGAGCGCCGGGCGGCTCGGGGTATCCCTCGCAGGGCGGTGGCATGCGTCGTCTTGAACGGGCGGGTTGCAGCAACACCGGGATCACACCCGCTGAACGTGCGACAGTGAAAGAAGGGACAGCGCCTTCACGGCGATTGCGCTGAACTAGCGCTGGGATCGCGGCCGGGGCCGCTGCAGGGTCCGGTGCGCGCCACCGCACCTTGGGCCGATCACGACGCACCAACGCCATACCGCACGGAGAGAGACCGCCATGAATGCCGCCTTCAAGATCTTTCTGCTCGCCGGTGCACTGCTGTACGGCCTGCCGGGGCTGGTGTGGTGGGTGAACCATCGGCGCGCCAAGCGGGCGCGGCTGGCCCAGGGCGTGGTCAGCGTCGAGGCCCGCGCGCCATGAGCGGCGGCACCGGGACGAGCGCGGCAACGCACCTGACCGACGAACAGCGGCAGATCCTGCGCGATATCAACGCCACGCGTCCGGTCAGCGATGAAGCCGCCAACTGGGCGGTCAAGGCCGGCTACGCGGCCCAGGCGGAAGACGGCGACATCGATTTGACCCAGGCTGGCCGCCAGCGGGTGGATTCCAGCACGCTGTAACACGCTGGGGCCATGTGCGTTCTGCCGTGCCCACAGGTCATCGTTCCGAATGACACTTGAAGGACGCCCCGGCCCATGCGAAACCTGGCGCCCGCTCTGGTCCGATTGAAGCAGGCACCCCCGATGACACACTGCCCCACCGCTTTCGCCGCCCTGCTCGTGGCTGCCGGCATGCTCGCGCCCCTGTCAGCGTCCGCTGGCGAGGAGGCCGTGGAGGCAGCCACCCTCACGCGCACCATCACCGCGTTGGATGACCAGGTCTTCGACGCGTACAACCGCTGCGACCTGGAGACCTTTGCCCGCTACTTTTCGCCGACCGTCGAGTTCTATCACGACAGCGGCGGGGCCAGCTTCGATCGCGACACGGTGGTCTCCAACACGCGCAAGTACATTTGCCACAAGGTCCGCCGCGAACGGGTTCCAGGGACGCTCAAGGTCTACCCGATCAAGGACTTCGGCGCGATCGAGGAAGGCGAGCACCGCTTCTGCGAGGTGGCGACCGGCCACTGCGAAGGCAGTGCGAAGTTCGTGATGGTCTGGCAGCACAAGGACGGGCAATGGCAGATGACCCGGGTGCTGAGCTACGGCCATCGCGCGTTGACCGAGGCTGAAAAGGCGGCGCTGCAGACGACGGAAACCAGATAGCGCCGGGGAGGATTCGGGCCACCCTGTCACGGTGCGCGCGAAGGCATGCCGGTGCCCCGCTCCGTCCATTCCATCCGGCGGCCAGCAAGGCACACCACCCCTGCCGCGACCGCGAAGCCACCGGTGAGCCAGAGATTGGCGGTCAGACCGAGCCGATCCAGTGCTTGGCCGCCCACCCACGCCCCGGATGCGATCCCGACATTGAAGGCACCGACATAGAGTGCGGAGGCGATTTCCATCGCCCTGGGCACGGCCTTCATCATCCACGTCATCAAGCCCACCGATACCCCGCCGTAGGCCAGCCCCCACGCCAGCAGCGCCACGGCACCGCCCAGGCGCGACTCCCCGAGGGTCAGGAACAGCGAGGGCGCCAGCACCAGACCCGCCGCGATCAGCGACACCGTCAGCCTGGTACGTCGTGCTGCCGCGATGCCGGCAAGGAAGTTGCCGGCCATGCCCGCGGCGCCGTAGCCGAACAACAACAGCCCCACCCAGCGCGCGTCGAATCCCGAGACCGACATCAGCAGCGGCCGAACGAACGTAAAGGCGATGAAGTGCCCGGCGACCAGCAGGAAGGTCAGCATCAACCCAAGCTGCAGCCCGCGGTTGCCCAGTTGCTGACCGAACTGGCGCACGCTGGTCGTGCCGGACGGCGGCAGCCCGGGCATCACGGCCAGGTGCAGGGCAAGGACGGCGGCCCCCAGCAGCGCCATGCTGCCGAACGCCCAACGCCATCCCAGCAGCTCCCCGATCAGCGCGCCAAGCGGAACGCCCAGCACGGAAGCAGCCGCCACGCCGCCAAAGATGAGCGATGTGGCCAGGCCGACCGATCGCGTTGCCACCAGCCGCACCGCCAGCCCGCCGGCAATGGCCCAGATGCCGCCCATGCACAGCCCGACCAGCACGCGGGCCGCCAGCATCCAGCCCAGCGTGGGGGCGAAAGCCGTACCCAGGTTGGCGATCACCAGCAGACCCAGCAGCCCGCACAGCAGCGAGCGTCGATCCACGCTGCCGGCGCTGATCACCACCAGCGGTGCGAACAGCGCTGCCAGCAGTGCGGGCAACGAGATCATCAGGCCCGCAGTGCCGGTGGTGGTGTCCAACGCTTCGGCGATCGGGGTCAGCAGGCCGACCGGCAGCATCTCCGTGGTGACGACCGAGAAGGTGGCCAGACTGACCGCGGTGACCGCCCACCACGGGTGGCGCGGTGTGGATTGCGCCTGCATCAGCAGATCCCCAGGTGGCGTGGCTCACGCGGACGCAACACGCCGTGCGCGAACGCCGCCGCCAGCAGCACCGCTCCTCCCGCACACAAGGCAACCAGGTACCCGGCGCGTGGCCCGTGTGCATCCACCCCATAGCCGGCGATCGCCGCGCCCAGCGCCACGCCCACGTTCAGCGCCGCCAGCAGCCAGGTCATGCCCTCGGTGAGCTGGCGCGGCGGGACCTGTTGCTCGATCAACGACATCGCCACGATCATCGTCGGGGCGAAGAACACACCCGCCGCGAAGACCGTCACGGCGAGTGCGGCGATGCTTCCCACCAGCAGCAGCGGCAAGGTGGTCAATGCGGTCGCGATCCCGCCCAGCAGCAACAGGCGGCGCAGTGGCGTCTGCAGCTTGAGCGCACCGAACAGTACCCCGGACAGGCAGGAGCCGGCGGCATACGCACACAGCACGACGCTGGCGGCCGCGGGCTGCCCCACGTGCGCGGCGAAGGCGACGCTGACGATATCGACGGTGCCCACGATCACGCCCATCGCGACCATCAACACGGCCAGCCACCGCACGCCCGGCAGATGGATGACGGACGCAGCAGGTGCGGCATGGGGTAGTACGGCCTCGATCGGGGGCTCGGTTCGGCGCTGCGCGATCAACGCAAGCGCGCCGATCGGCAGCAGCACGGTAGCGGCGAGAACACCCGCCTGCGGAAACAGCGAGACCGCCAGGCCGATCGATAACGGTGGCCCGACGATGAAGGTGACCTCATCGAACACGGTTTCCAGCGCGTACGCGGTCTGCAGGCGCGACTGTCCGCGATAGATCGCGGTCCAGCGCGCGCGCACCATGGCCGACATGCTGGGCATCGCCCCGGCCAGCAGTGCCCCGAGGAACAGCACGGCCGCCGGCGCTTCCCACCACGAGGCCGCCAGCAGCATCAGCAGGCCGATCACGCTGACGCCGGTGGCCATCGGCACGACACGGCGCTGTCCATGCCGGTCCACCAGACGGGATACCTGCGGCGACAGCAACGCATAGGTCAGCACGAACGTCGCGGCTACCGCGCCGGCCAATGCATAGCTGCCGCGCACCTGGGCCAGCAGCGTGATGAGGCCGATGCCGGTCATCGGCAACGGCAGCCGCGCCAGCAGCCCCGCCAGCGCAAACCCGGTGGTACCGGGCGCAGCGAACAACTCTCGATAGGGACGGGTCACAGCGCGTTTCACTGGCTTTCCACCTTTTACATACACAACGTATGTTTAAAATCCTATATACATACGCTCCGGATGTAAACAGCGGTCCGCCCCGCAAGCAAGGAGATATCGATGGCCCGTCGCACCCGCGCCGACATGGAGCAGACCCGCGCCACGCTGCTGGCGACGGCCCGCGTGGTCTTCAGCGAGCGTGGCTACGCCGAGACCTCGATGGACGACCTCACCGCGCAGGCCGGGCTCACCCGTGGCGCGCTGTATCACCACTTCGGTGACAAGCAGGGCCTGCTCGCGGCCGTCGTCGATGAGATCGACGCTGAGATGGACGACCGCCTCAAGGCGATCTCCGACGCCGCCGAGGATCCCTGGACGGGCTTTCGTCTTCGCTGCATGGGGTATCTGGAGATGGCCCTGGAGCCGACCATCCAGCGCATCGTCCTGCGCGATGCGCGGGCGGTGCTCGGCGGCGCCTCGCCGGAATCGCAGCGCCACTGCATCGATTCCATGCAGCGCCTGCTCGCGCACCTGATCGATCAGGGCGTGGTCGCCGAGGCCCATCCGCAGGCCCTGGCCTCCCTGGTGTACGGCAGCCTGGCCGAGGCCGCGTTCTGGATCGCCGATGGCGATGATGGCGATGCGCGGCTGGCACAGAGCGTGGCGGCGCTCGACCTGCTGCTGCGTGGGCTGCGGGTCAGCACCCCGCACTGACCGCTCATCCGGTCAGGCCGCCATTGGATCCGGTCCCTGACCGCAGGTCATATATCGCTCCCTGTGGCCGCGAGGCCGACGCGTTCTTCAAAGGCGCGTCCGGCACCGACGCTTTACTCGGTCGCGCAAGGAAGGCGATCAGCGCGAACAGCGTCCAACCCAGCACGTTCAGGAGCCAGAACCTGAGGGTCACCGCATCGATGCGCTGGAGGGGAGCCGTACGCCACCCGATCCGGCTGGCACGTCCCGCTCAGCGCCGACGTGACGTCGCGCGCGGCTGCAGCGCATCCAGGGCGCCGGCATTGCGGCGCGCCCAGTCGTAGATCAGTTCGATCGGTTCGACCAGTTGCCGCCCCAGTGGGGTCAATGTGTACTCCACCGAGGGCGGCACGGTGGGGTACTCGGTGCGCAGCACGATCCCCGCATGCTCCATGTCACGCAGCGTCTGGATCAGCATCTTCTTGGAGACGGCCGGCAGGCTGCGGTGCAGCGCGTTGCTGCGGGCAATGCCGTCATGGCGCACGGCCAGGGTGTGCAGCACCATCGAGGTCCACTTGGTGCTGAACAGCTCCAGCACCCGCCGGGGGGCGCAATCCTCTCGCCAATGCGCTTCGGGAGTACCCGTTTTCATGTGTGGTTACCGTTTGGTGCCTTCTTTCGAGGCGTACCTCGATATCCT
The DNA here is from genome assembly GCF_039674765.1 of Stenotrophomonas sp. TWI273. Taxonomy (NCBI): domain Bacteria; kingdom Pseudomonadati; phylum Pseudomonadota; class Gammaproteobacteria; order Lysobacterales; family Lysobacteraceae; genus Stenotrophomonas; species Stenotrophomonas sp. TWI273. The sequence continues at coordinate 326,927 of NZ_JBDJOA010000002.1, read as the reverse complement.
AAGGTGTGCGCCTGTAAAGCAATGAAAGAGGCGACATCGTGAAGCAGAAAGCGTTGGTGGTCGGTGCAACGGGCATCGTGGGCAGTGCACTGATACAACGACTGCTGCAGGAGGGCTGGGACGTCCATGGCCTGGCCCGTCGGCCCGATTCGCTGCCCGCCGGCGCCCACGGCGTCTGCGCCGACCTGCGCGATGCGCAGGCCACGCGCGCCGCGCTGTCCGGACTGGCCCCCACGCACGTGTTCATCACCACCTGGTCCCGGCAGGCCAACGAGGCCGAAAACATCCGGGTCAACAGCGCGATGGTGCGCCATCTGCTGGATGCACTGCAGCCAGCCGGCAGCGTGCAGCATGTGGCACTGGTCACGGGCCTGAAGCATTACCTGGGACCGTTCGAGGCGTACGCGCAGGGCAACCTGCCGCAGACGCCCTTCCGTGAAGAACAACCGCGCCTGCCCGTGGACAACTTCTACTACGCACAGGAAGACGAGGTGTTTGCCGCCGCCGCCCGCGATGGCTTCCACTGGAGCGTGCATCGCCCGCATACCGTGATCGGCGCAGCGGTGGGCAATGCCATGAACATGGGCACCACGCTGGCCGTGCATGCCACCCTGTGCCGCCACACCGGGCGCCCGTTCCAGTTCCCCGGCTCCCTCGCGCAGTGGGACGGGCTGACCGACATGACCGATGCCGGACAGCTGGCACGGCACCTGTTGTGGGCGACGCAGACCCCGGCCGCCGCCAACCAGGCCTTCAACGTGGTCAATGGCGATGTGTTCCGCTGGCGCTGGATGTGGGGCCGGATCGCCGCGTGGTTCGATATCGAGGCCGTGCCGTTCAGTGGTCAGGTCCGTCCGCTCGCCGAGCAGATGGCCGATGATGCCGCGCTGTGGTCGTCGCTGGCCGCCACCCACGGCCTGGCCGAGTCTGACATTCACCAGCTGATCTCGCCCTGGCACACCGATGCCGATCTCGGGCGCCCGCTGGAAGTGGTGACGGACATGTCCAAGAGCCGCCGGATGGGGTTCCTGGATTACCAGCCCAGTGACGATGCGTTCTTCGCGCTGTTCACGCGGCTGCGGGCGGCGCGGTTGATTCCCTGAGGCGCTGCCGCGCAGCGCTGGGAGGGTTCCACAGCGACACCCCGCAGCGATACGCTAGGGCGGCCGCCCCCCGCTGATCGCAGGTACCGCTTGAGCTCTTCACCTACCACGGGTTCCCACGGCGAACGGGATACCGAGCGCGTCAAACTGGCGCTGGCCGCCGGCGCAATCATCGGCACCTGGTTCTGGGATGTCGCCCAGGACAGCCTCACTGTCGACGATGCCCTCGCCCAAGCGCATGGCCTGGACCCCGCACTCGCGCGCAGTGAACTGCGCCTGGAGCAGGTGGTGTCCGCCGTTCACCCCGAGGACCGCCCGGGTCTGGCGGAGGCGATCGCCGACGCCGTGCGCCGTGGCGGTCGCTATGCCCACCAGTACCGCACCCGCGGCGCGGACGGTGCCTATCGCTGGATCGAGGCCATCGGCCGGGTCGATCTGGATGCCAGCGGAAACGCGGTCGGGTTTCCCGGCGTGCTGATCGACATCGATGACCGCAGGCGGGTGGAGGCCGAGCGTGACCAGGCGCAGACCCTGCTGCGTTCGTTCGTGGAGGCCGCGCCGGGTGTGGTGTACGCCAAGGACCGCCAGGGCCGGATCCTGATCGGCAACCGTGGCACCACCGATCTGATCGGTCTGCCACCCGAGGTGTATGTGGGGCGCACCGATGCCGAACTGCTCAGCGACCCGGCCCAGGCCGCCACGGTGATGGCCACCGACGAGCGGGTCATGGCCAGCGGCCAGACCGAGCAGCTCGAAGAAGACGTGAGCTTTGCCGATGGCCGGCGCGCCTGCTGGCTGTCCACCAAATCGCCGTTGCGTGATGCCGACGGTACCGTGGTGGGCTTGGTCGGCACCTCGCTGGACATCACCGACCGCAAGGCGGCCGAAGCCCGTCATGCTGAAGTGGAGGAGCGCTATCGGCTGGCCGCGCACGCCACCAACGATGCGATCTGGGACTGGCGCATCTCCGATGGTCACGTGATCTGGAACGAGGCACTGACCACGCTGTTCGGCCATGCGCTGAGCGAAACCAGCGCGCAGTGGTGGCTGGACCATATCCACCCCGACGACCGGGCGCGCGTCGATGCGGATATCCATGCCGTGATCGAGGGCGACGGTACCGCGTGGAACAACGAATACCGGTTCCGCCGCGCCGACGGCAGTTTCGCCTCCGTGCTCGACCGCGGCACCGTCCTGCGTGGTGCGGTGGGCGAGCCGCTGCGGATGATCGGCGCGATGCTGGATCTGACCGTGCGTGAAGCCGCCGAGGCCGCCCTGGCCAAAAGCGAGGAGCGCCTGCGGTTTGCCACCGAGGCAGGCGACATGGGCTTCTGGGATGTCGACCTGGTGGCGGACGCCTTGATCTGGCCGCCCCGGACCAAGGCGATGTTCGGCATCTCCGCCGATGTTCCGGTGTCGCTGCGTGATTTCAACGAAGGCATCCACCCCGACGACCGTGCAGCGACCCTCGCCGCCTTTGCCGCCGCGGCTGATCCGGCCCAGCGCGCGCTCTATGACGTGGAGTACCGCACGGTCGGCAAGGAAGACGGGATCGTGCGCTGGGTCGCGGCCAAGGGCCGGGGTCACTTCGAGGGCGACCGCTGCGTCCGCGTGGTTGGGGTAGTGATCGAGATCACCGCGCGCAAGATCGCCGATGCCCGCTTGAAGGAATTGAACGAGCAGCTGGAAAGCCGCGTGCTCGAAGAGGTCGCCGAGCGCACCCGCGTGGAAGATGCGCTTCGGCAGAGTCAGAAGATGGAGGCCGTCGGCCAGCTCACCGGCGGTATCGCCCACGACTTCAACAACATGCTGGCGACCGTGATCGGCCCGCTGGATCTGCTGGCGATGCGGCTCGGCGACAACGACCCGCGCACCAAGCGCTACATCGACATGGCCATCGATGGCGCCACCCGGGCGGCACAGCTCACCCAGCGGTTGCTGGCGTTCTCGCGCCAGCAGCCATTGCAGCCGGTGCCACTGGATGTGAACCAGCTGGTGGCGGGCATGTCCGACCTGCTGGTGCATTCGCTGGGCAGCAGCATCCGCCTGCAGACCGTACTGGCCGCCGACCTGTGGCGGACGTTCGCCGATGCCAATCAGCTGGAGAACGTGATTCTCAACCTGGCCGTCAATGCGCGCGATGCGCTGCCTGGCGGTGGGCGCCTCACGGTGGAAACCGCCAACGGCGAGATCACCGCGGGCGCTGGCTCCGCCCCGGCGGAGGTTCCCGATGGCGAATACGTTCTGATCACCGTGGCCGACAACGGCAGCGGCATGCCGCCGGAGGTGGTCGCCAAGGCATTCGATCCGTTCTTCACCACGAAAAAGGTGGGACAAGGCACGGGGCTTGGCCTGTCGCAGGTGTATGGCTTCGTCAAACAGTCGGCCGGTCACGTGAAAATCCGCTCTGCCGTCGGGCAGGGAACAACGGTGACCCTGTATCTGCCGCGCCTCATGGCCGACATCGCCGCCACGCCCTCGCCGACAACCAGCGGTACCGCTCCGCTGAGCGGGGGCCGCGAGCGGGTGCTGATCGTGGAGGACGAGCCCGGCGTCCGCCAGTTCTCCATCGATGCGTTGAGCGAGCTGGGCTACCCGGTGCTCGCCGCCGAAGGGGCCGCCACCGCGCTTGCCCTGCTCGACAGCCATCCCGATATCGCCCTGCTGTTCACCGATGTGGTGATGCCCGAGGTCAACGGGCGACAGCTGGCCGATGAGGCCCTGAAGCGGCGCCCGGATCTGAAAGTGCTGTTCACCACCGGCTACAGTCGCAATGCGCTGGAGCACGACGGCGTACTGGACCCCAGCGTCCACCTGATCGGCAAACCGTTCACGCTGGAGGAGTTGGCCCTGCGGGTGCGCGCGGTGCTTGCCGAAGTGCGCTGACGGGAGAACTCCGGGAAGCGAATCCCGGAGTCCTGGAACGTACTGCACGCCGTTGATGCGACACGGATCAGGCAGCCTGCTGGCTGCTGCCTACCTGGGTCCACCATGAAACGTTCACTGCTCTGCGCCCTCTTCTCCGCCGCGCTGCTGTTCTCCCCCACCACCGTTCTGGCACAGACCAGCGACCATGACGCCGTAGACCAGGTCATGCAGAAGATGCTGCGTGGCTTCGAGGCAGGTGACCCGGCGCTGGTATTCGAGGTGCTCAGGAAAGATGGCGTGGTGGTGGGCTACTCCCCCGCCGCTGGCCGCATGGTCACCCAGACCACAGAAGAATGGGCCAAAGGCTTCACTGGCGAGCCGGCCGCGGATGAGGCGCAGCGCAAACGCAGTTACCGGATCCTGGACGTCACCCCACACGCTGCGCAGGTGAAGCTGACGCTGGATTACCCTGGTTGGGATGGCGAAGACTACCTTGCCCTGCTGAAAATCGATGGCAAGTGGATGATCGTGAGCAAATCATGGAGCGGCCAACGCAAGTCGCCGGCGTCATGAGTCTTCATCCTTCACGCTCACGTACAGCGTAGGCACGGCCTTCATGAAATCCCCCAGTCGTCCCATCTGGATCTGCAGATCATCGGGGAGGACGTCGGCCGCAGCGTCGAGCAGTGCCTGGCAGTGCTGCTCGAACGGTGCGACCACGCGACGGCGTGGCTCGAGCATGAAGGAGTAACAGGCCTGGCTCGACCACGGCGGGGGCGCCAGCGCGTAGTGCGAGCTGCCCAAGGCAAACAGCGGCGCGTGGCGCTCGCCTGGCAGCGACAGCGTGATGTCGTTGGCGTTCACCTCGGCCCGGGTGTGGGTGCGCTGGATCGCCCACGCATCGAGTGTGTTGCGGCCCGGCACCGGGCTTACGGTGCCGTCCACGGCGCCGGCCAGCAGGGACAGTGCGGCATCCGTGCTCACGCCGTAGTGGTCCAGCATGTGCGGTTCCAGCGCCATCCACAGCTGTATCGCGCCGGCCACCGGACCATACGCGTGCAGGATGTCTGCAGGTGCCAACGCCGGCAGCAGCGTGGACTGCACCAGCTGCGCGAGTTCCTCCACGCTGCGTGTGGCGCTGGTGACGGTCAGGAACAGATACGGCGCCATCCCCGCCCGCTCGGACGCCAGCATCGGCACGGCCACCGCCCCCTCAACCGCATTGCCACGCGCGCACGAGGGCAACACTGCGGCGCCCGCAAGCGCGGCCAACAGCCGGCGCCGCCGCGCCAGAAAATGAGTGTCATCCATGCGCAGAGAATACACGGGGGTAAAAGCGACCCGCTTGACGGGCCGCGTATTTTCTCAATACTGCGCCAATGCTCAGCCAACACTTTCTCTTCTTCTTCGCGATGCTGGGCGCCTTCAATGGCATCGTCGCGGCGTCGGTATTGTGGTGGCGCGCCAAGGGCGAGCCCACGCAGCGTTGGCTGTCGCTGCTGATCCTGATGGTGGGTGTGCGAACGGGAAAATCCGTGGCCTTCCACTTCTGGCCGGATATTCCGCTGGTCGTTCTCCAGCTCGGGCTGACCGCCTGTTTCCTGATCGGCCCCTGCCTCTACTTTCTGGTGCGCTCCAGCCAACGGGAGACTGCCGGGACGGACACGAACGGCCGGTGGCACCTCGCCGCGCTGCTGGTGCTTGCCGTGGCAGTGAATGTCCTGCTGCCGTACACCCGCAATATCGAGCTGTGGCGGTACGTCATCACGCCGGGCATCAACTATGCCTGGCTGGGCTATCTGCTGCTCACCACCGTGCAGGTGTATCGCCACCGCGCCCGGCTGCTGTCCTCGCCGTCCGCCCCGCTGCTGCTCGGCGCGCTGGCGGGCATCTGGATCATCTGGATCGCGTACTACACGGCCGGTTACACGTCCTATATCGTCGGCGCGCTGTCCTTCACCTTCGTTCTGGCGGTGAGCGTTCTGGTCGGGCTCCGGCTGCGCTCGGGCCGGGCGCCGATCGAGCCCTATCAGGACCGTCGAATTCCCGCGTCCGACGCCGCCGTTCAACTCCGGGCCCTGGCCGAGCTGATGGCGCGCGAGCGGTTGCATCTGGACCCCGCCCTGACCCTGCCCCGCCTCGCCCGCCGGCTTGGCATGCCCCAGACCCGGCTGTCGCAGCTGCTCAACGACAACAACCAGACCTCGTTCAAGCAGTACCTGACCCAGCTGCGGGTGATCGAAGCCAAGGCCATCCTGCAACAGCAGCCTCCCAAGCCGCTGGATATCGTGGCGCAGGAAGCGGGCTTCCAGTCCATGTCGACCTTCTACAGCGCGTTCAAGAAGTGCGAGGGCGTCACCCCGGCGGCCTACCGCACGGCCGCCACACACTCCTAGAATCGATTCCCGCACTCCGGGAAGGCGCTGCAATACATTGATTTGAAAGCGATTGGATAGGGTGCTGGCTCCTTACTGCGAGTCAGTGCCATGCAGACGTTACGTACCATCGCCACCTTCGTATTGCTCCTGCTCAGCGTCTGGCTGGGCGGTACCTGCACCACCGACGCTGCGCCGCGGAGCACCGTCCCCGCGGCCGTGGGGCAGCCCGCTGGCGGCCAGCAGGACCGCATCCTGTTCATCCTCGCCAGCGCCACGGTGCATGGAACCTCCACGCTCCCGGCCAGCGTCAGCTTTGGCGAGGTCGTGCATGCCTGGGATGTCTTCCATGCCGCCGGCTATGCGGTGGACTTCGTATCGCCCGACGGCGGCGCCGTACCGATTCTGGATGACTACGTCAGCGACGACGTGGCGCACCGTCTGGACGATGCCCGGATCATGCGCGGGCTGCGCGGCACCGTCACCCCGGCACAGATCGATCCCACGCAGTACCGGGCGGTGTACTACGTGGGCGGCAGCAATGCCATGTACGGGGTCGCCGAGAACGTGGCGCTGCAGCGCATTGCCATGCAGGTCTACGAGGGCAACGGCGGGGTCATCTCGGCGGTCTGCCACGGGACGGCCGGCATCGTGAATCTCCAGCTTGCCGGCGGCCAGTACCTGGTCTCGGGCAAGCGCATCAGCGGCTACCCCGAAGAGCACGAACGCCAGGATGCGCCGTACTTCCACCAGTTCCCGTTCCTGATCCGCCAGACCGTCGTGTCCCGCGGCGGTGCCTTCCGGACGGTGGAAAGCGATGACCCGCATGTCGAAGTCGATGGCCGGCTGGTGACCGGGCAGAACTATGCCTCTGCCACGCCGGTGGCGCAGGCCGTGGTCGAGGCGCTTCGCGTCCACACCGTGCAGGCGTCCAACCAGGCAGCCGCTCAACCCTGATCTCCCACACACCACACCCCTGAGGAAACACCATGAAAGTATCGATTCGATCCGTTGGCCTTGCCGCCAGCCTGTTCCTGCTGCTCCCCACCTCGGCCATGGCGCAGAGCACCGATCGTGAGGCGGTGGACAAGGTCATGCAGACCTTCATGCGCGCCTACATCACTGCCGACAACACGTTGGCCAAGGACGTCTTCCGGGCAGACGGCGTGATGATCGGCTACTCCGAAGCCCGTGGCAGCGCGCTGCAGATGCGGACCGGGGAACAGTTCGCAGAAGGCTTCAACGGCACGCCGGCGGCCAACGAGGCCCAGCGCAAGCGCCGCTATGAAATCGTGGACATGGCCACCAATCTGGCCGCCGTCCGCGTGATGCTGGATTACCCCGGCTGGGACGGCGTGGACTACGTGGTCCTGCTCAAGACCGATGGCCAGTGGAAGATCATGAGCAAGTCCTGGACCGGCCAGATCAAGCCCTGAGCCGGACCTGGCGGACGTGAAACCATCGCGTCCGGGTGCAGCCCGGACGCGATGGCCGCCCCGCACCCTGCGCCGGTGTCAGTCGGCGCTCAGGTTGCTCCTGAAGAACCGCGTCAGTGTCTCGAACGGAATCAGGTCGGCGCGATCATAAAGATCCACGTGTCCAGCACCGGGAACGATATGCAGCGCTTTGGGCTGCCCGGCCAGCGCGTAGGCCTTCTGGCTGAACTCCAGCGAGTGGGCCTCGCTGCCGGCGATGAACAGCATCGGGCGTGGCGAGATCGTCTCGATGTCATTGAACGGATAGAAGTTCACGAAGCGGACTTCGCTGGTCAGCATGCGGTTCTGGGTGGTCTCCAGCGTGCGGCCCTTGGGAATGGCGATGCCACGCGGGGTACGGTAGAACGCCCAGAACTCGCGGGTCACGGGATCGGCATCGGCGGGCAGCTGGATGGGAAGATAGTCGAGGAAGATTCCCTTGCCGGTGGTGAACTCGGTGTAGCGCTGCTCGGCCGCCTTGGCCAACATCGCCTTGCGCTGTTCCAGCGACACCGACTGGCCCAGACCGTTGCGCGTCACGTCGCCCATGTCATACATGCTGACCGTGGCAATGGCCCGCAGCCGCGGATCCATCTTGGCCGCGCTGATGGCGAAACTGCCGCTGCCACAGATGCCGAGCACACCGATACGCGCGCGGTCGATGAAGTCGCGGGTCCCCAGGTAGTCCACTGCGGCACTGAAAGCTTCGCTGTACATCTCGGGCGCGACCAGATTGCGCGGCTCGCCTTCGCTCTCTCCCCAGAAGGGCAGATCGATCGCCAGGGTGACGAAGCCCTGCTCGGCCAGCTTCTGCGCATACAGCATGGAGCTCTGCTCTTTGACCGCCCCCATCGGGTGGCCGACGATCACCGCGGCCGACGCGGTGGCGTTCGATGTCGCCTTGGGCCGGACGAGATTCCCCACCACCTCCATGTGGTACTGGTTCTTGAAGGTCACCCGTTCAACGGTGACCGTGTCACTTTTGTAGAAATTGTCTGCACCGGTAGGCATCGTGGCTCCCAGGGTCGTGAAGGAACTGGCGGCCAGCGCCAGCAGCAGGGCAAGTCGTTTCATGAGAGGTACTCAGTGAGAAATGCAGGGCGTTGGTAGGCCGGACCCACGGTAGCCCTCCGCAACCACCGTGATTAGCCGGGGGAATGTGGAAGGCGTGCTGAGCTCTGCTCACAAATCGTGGTGTTACTGTGGGCATCGCGCCCGACTCCTGATGCGGAATCAGCAATGGCTGTCCTGAAAACCAACGATCTGCAGGCGTTTCTGGCCGTCGCCAGGGAGCAGAGCTTCACCAAGGCCGCGGCACGGCTCGGGGTCTCTGCGTCGGCGCTGAGCCACACCCTGAAACAGCTCGAGGCGCGCCTGGGGGTCCGGCTGCTGGCACGGACCACGCGCAATGTCGCGCCCACCGAAGCGGGCGAGCGGCTGATGCGCTCGATCGGCCCGCATTTCGACGCCATCGGCGAGAGCGTGGATGCGCTCGGCGATCTCCGTGACCGCCCCGCCGGCACTCTTCGCATCACCTGCAGCGACGATGCCATCGAGATGGTGATCCGGCCCAGGCTGGCGACCTTCCTGGCCGCGTACCCGGACATCACGCTGGAGTTCTACGTGGACTACGGATTCACCAACGTGGTCGAGGAACGCTTCGACGCGGGCATCCGCCTGGGCGAGGCGCTGAGCAACGACATGATCGCCGTCCGCATTGGTCCGGACTGGCGGCTGGTGGTAGTGGGCTCGCCTGCGTACTTCCAGCGCCATCCCAAACCCCGTACGCCGTACGAGATCACGGGGTTGCCCTGCGTCAACATCCGTCACCGGCCCGCAGGCAGCATCTATGCATGGGAGTTCGAAAAGGACGGCAAGGAATTCAGCGTCAAGGGAGAGGGGCAGCTGGTGTTCAACAGCATGTTCCATGTCATCAATGCCGCCGTGGATGGCATTGGACTGGCGTATGTGACCGAGGATCTTGCCGCGCCCTACCTCGCCAGCGGCCAGCTGGTGCAGGTACTGGACGAGTGGTGTCCGCTGTTTTCCGGCTACCACCTCTACTACCCCAACCGCCGGCAGGGATCGCCTGCGTTTGCCGCCCTCATCAACGCGCTGCGCCATCCCGCACTATGACGTGCGGGTGCGCGCGGTAAGTGCCGCCAGCAGCGAACCGGCAAGCAGCACCGCCGCGCTGACGATGAAAGTCGCGCGGTAGCCACTGCCGTCGAAAAGCAACCCGCCCACCGTGGAACCCAGCGCGATGGAGAGCTGCACGACCGCCACCATCAGCCCGCCACCGGCCTCGGCATCATCGGGCATGGACCGGGCCAGCCATGCCCACCAGGCGACCGGTGCAGCCGTCGCCACCAGGCCCCAGGCAGCGAGAAGCACGAAGGCCATGCGGCTGGAGTGACCGAAGACGGTAAGCCCCAGCGCGATGACGGCCATGACCAGCGGGATGATCATCAGCGGCAGGTAGACGCTCTTCCGGATGCATCCCCCGATGAGCACGGTGCCGATGAAGCCGGCCACCCCCAGCGCGAGCAGCAGCATCGACAGCATGCCCACGCTCACATGCGTCACCGTTTCAAGGAACGGGCGCAGGTAGGTGAACAGCATGAACTGACCGCTGAAGAACACCCCGACGGCGGCCATCCCGCGCAGCACGAGCGGGCGCCGGAGAACAGCGAAGATGCTGCCGGTCGCCTGGCGAGGCGCCGGCTTCAGGGCAGGAAGACTGATCCATTGCCACACCAGTGCGATCACGGCGATCGGCAACAGGCACAGAAAGGCGCCGCGCCAGCCGATGATGCCGCCGAGGTAGCTGCCCAGCGGGGCTGCCACGACCGTCGCCAGCGCATTGCCGCCATTGAAGACGGCGAGCGCCTTGGGCACGCTCGCGGCCGGTACCACCCGTATCGCGATCGCGGCCGACATCGACCAGAAGCCGCCGATGACCACACCGATCAGCGCGCGCCCGATCATGTAGACCGGATAGCTGGGGGCGAGGCTGACGATGACACCGGAGATGCCCATCACCACGGTGAGCAGCAGAAGCAGTGTCTTGCGGTCGAGATCACCTGCGATGCGGGCGATGAACAGGCTGGTGATGACGGCGAAGGCACCGGAGATGGCAATCCCATAGCCGGCCCACCCTTCGGTAACGCCGAGCGAGGTGGCGATGGGCGTCAACAGACTGACCGGCATGAATTCCGAGGCGACCAGGCAGAACACGCACAGGGTCATGGCGAAGATGCCGGCCCAGTGCGCCGGCGCGGCGGCAGCGTGATGCGCGTCGCTCTGCGCGGGGAGGGAGGTGGCGACAGGGGGCATGGGGAGCACTCTCTGGAACAGGAATGGCGTTGCCGCCCTGCACAGTGCGCAGGGACGAGACAGGGACGTGGCGTTGGGCAGCGCGGACGACGCGCGACAGAACCCGGACGTGTTTTCAGTGGGCGCCATGGTGGCCCACGCCGCGGGGACTGATAAGCAGCCCCCGGGTTCATGGACTACTGAGGTTTTCTCAGTAGTGCGTCATCACCACCCCATCGAAGCGCTTCGACCAGCAGCGCGAACGCCGGCGAGTTCTGGCGGCGGCTTGGGTAGTAGAGATGGAAACCGGGAAAGGGCGGGCACCAATCCTGCATCGCCCGCATCAGCCGCTTGTCCGCCAATGCATCGGCCACGATCAGGTCCGGCACGCAGGCCAGGCCGCGGCCCTCCAGTGCCGCCTGGACGATCAGGCGCACACTGCTCAACGTCAGCCGCCCCTCCACCTGCACGTTCACGCTGCGGCCGTCCTTTTCGAACTCCCACGCATACAGCCCACCCTGGGTCAGCAGTCGCATGTTGATGCAGTCATGCACGGTCAGGTCCTGGGGCGTACGCGGCACTCCGCACCGCTTGAAGTAATCCGGGGCACCGACAACGGCCATCCTGAGCGGCGGCGTGACCGGGACCGCGATCATGCCCTTGGCCACCTGCTCGCCCAGGCGTATGCCCGCATCGAACCCCTCCGCGACGATGTCGGCCAGATTGGACTGGTCGGTGATCTCCACCCGGATGTCCGCGTAGGTATCCAGCAGAGGCTGCAGCTTGGGCCAGACCACCTGTTCGCTGGCCGGATCGCTGCTGTTGATGCGCAAGGTGCCACTGGGCCGATCGCGCAGTTCACTCAGGTCGTCGATAGCGCTGTCGATGCTGGCGAAGTGCGGCCCGATCTGCGCCAGCAGCCGTTCACCGGCTTCGGTCGGTGTCACGCTGCGCGTGGTGCGGGTCAGCAAGCGGATCCCCAGCCGCTGCTCCAGCACCCGCACGGTATAGCTCAGCGCAGCCTGCGACACCCCCATCCGCGCGGCGGCGCGGGTGAAGCTGCGCTCCTGGGCCACCGCCATGAGGGCGCGCAGGTCGTTGTAGTGTTCGCGCCGCATGGCCGCCCCATTGATAAGCCGCTTTTATAACTCTATTCGTGGCCTGCAGGTTTATCCACATAAAACGGTGCGGCACCATGGGTGCGCCCCACCTTGGGCCATCCCAGCAGGAGCACGCGATGATCACCCCGCCTTTCCCCACCCTCGCTGTCGCTGCCCGATCGCATCATCGGATGCACGGCCGACACAGCCACCGCCCCACCGTGCGAGCCGCCGCTGCGGCCCGCCCACACCACGGATATCCACATGAACACCCAGTCGGCTCTCTCCGCACGCCAACAGGCCATCCTGCCAATCGCCGCTTTCACGGCGGCCGGCGATCTTCACCGCCTCGAACCGGCCCTGCGCGCCGCGCTGGATGCTGGGCTGACAATCAATGAGATCAAGGAAATCCTGGGTCAGCTCTACGCCTATGCAGGCTTTCCGCGCGCGTTGAATGCACTGGGCACCTTCATGACGGTGGTGGAGGACCGCAAGGCACAGGGCGTCCACGATGCACAGGGCAAGGCACCGGCCACACTGCCCGCGCCGGACCAGATGCTGGCCGTAGGCACCGCCAACCAGACCCGGTTGTCGGGTCAACCCGTCGCAGGCCCGTTGTTCGCGTTCTCCCCTCAAATCGACCGCTACCTCAAGGAACATCTGTTCGGCGCGATCTTTGCGCGCGACAACCTCGACTGGGGTGATCGCGAGCTCGCCACCGTGGCCGCGCTGTCGGCCATGACAGGGACCGAGTCGCAGGTGCAGGCGCACATGCGCATCAGCCGGAACGTGGCGCTCAGCGAGGCGCAGCTGCAACATGTCGTGGCGGTGCTGCGCGACGTGGTCAGTGCCGAGGCCGCCGATCGCGCGGACCAGGCGCGGCGCGGCACGCTCGCCCACTGAACCCTGCGCAGGAGGAGACCATGACCGGCTGGATAGCATTGATGCTGACGTCCCTGATACTGGGAAGCACCGACGTCGCCGCACAGCCCATCGTGCGCATGTTCGAGCTGCACACCGACCCGGGCCGACAGGAGGCGTTCGACGCGGCCGGCCGGCGCAACATGGACGCCTCCCTGCAGACCGAGCCCGGTGTTCTGGCGATGCACGCCGTCACCGATCGCCAGCGGCCGGGCGTGGCGTACGTCTTCGAAATCTACGCGGATGCGGACGCCTTGAAGACGCATCTTGCGTCCGCGCACTACGCCGATTTTCTACGCGCCACGCAGCCGCTCATCGCCGACAAGACGTTGACAGAAACAACGCCCGTGTTCCTTGCCGAAAAGTCGGACCCTCTCTCGGTCATGCAGCGCGGCGACACGCCGGAGGTCCGGATAGTCGATGTGACGGTCAAACCCGCGGATATACCGGCATTCACCCGGATCGTCACGGCGGAGATGCGCGAGTCCATGCGGATCGAACCGGGCGTCCTGGCGATGTATGCCGTTACACGGCAGGAGCATCCGGAGCAGTGGATCTTCTTTGAGATCTACGCCGATGCCGCTGCCTATGACACCCACCGGCAAACGCCCCACTTCAAGGACTATCTGCAGCGGACCGCAGAGATGCTGGTGGACAAGGGGCACAGCGAGGTGAGCACCATCGCATTGAAGAGCCGTGGCGGGATGTCGTTCGATGCGACCCGCGTGCCCTGAGAGGAGGGCTTGGTTGTCCTGCCATGCGATGAACAGGCGCCACAGGCTGCAACCGCCGTGCCGCCGACGCCAGGCGGCCAACATCCATCTGCCACAACGGTCCCGCACAATTTTCAAACAACCGCTTGAAACACGCGTAACTTCGTCGAACTGGACACGATCCACCAGTTCCGCCAGACTCCGCCCTTTCCTGTTGTTCGGCACCCATGGCGAAACTGCTGGTCCTGCATGGCCCCAACCTCAACCTGCTCGGCACGCGCGAGCCGGGGGTCTATGGGCACACCACGCTGGCGCAGATCGACCAGGCCCTGCTGGCCCAGGCGCAGGCCGCCGGCCATGCCCTGCAGAGCCTGCAGTCCAATGCCGAGCACGTGCTGGTCGATCGGGTGCAGGCCGCCCGCGATGACGGCACCGCCTTCATCCTGATCAATCCGGCCGCGTTCACTCACACGTCCGTGGCCCTGCGCGATGCGCTGGCCGCGGTGGACCTGCCCTTCATCGAGATCCACCTGTCCAATCCGCACGCGCGCGAGCCCTTCCGCCAGCACAGCTATTTCAGCGACAAGGCGGTCGGGGTGATCTGTGGGTTCGGGGCGGACAGCTATCGCTATGCGATGGATGCAGCGCTGACCCGGTTGGCGGCTGCTTCGGCGTGATGACCCTGCCGCGTGTCCTGGCCAGCGTCGCGCTGTGGGGCTGCCTGTGTGGCGCCGCCAGTGCCGCTGATCGCAGCGCGGAAGGCATCGACTGCGCGCAGCCGAGCGGCACCATGGAATCGGATCTGTGCGCCTCGGATGGGGCCAGCGAGGCCGATACCGAATTGAACGCGGTGTACGCCCAGGCGCGCCAGCAGTTGCGCCGCCAGGCGGCCGAAGGCGCCTGCACGCACTGCGCCGATGCCGAAAAGCAGCTGATCCTGGCCCAGCGCGCGTGGATGCAGCTGCGCGACCACGATTGCGACGCGGTCTACGCCTTCAACGCCGATGGCACCTCGCGCAATGGCGCGCAGATGCACTGCCTGACCACCCTCGCGCGCGACCGTACGCGGCAGCTGCGCGATTTCTACGAATTGCTTTGACCCGAGCGCGCCGCGCTTCCCACCACTGACACCACGAGCCAAAGAGGCCCCTATGGATCTCCGCAAAATCAAGAAACTGATCGACCTGCTGGAAGAGTCGAACCTCGCCGAAATCGAAATCAAGGAAGGCGAAGAGTCCGTGCGTCTGTCGCGCGCGCCCGTCTCCGGCTACGGCATGGTCCAGGCCCAGCCGCAGATGATGATGGCGCCCGCACCGGCCCAGGCCGCTGCCCCGGCGATGCCGATGCAGTCGCCGACCGAAGCCTCCACCGGTGGCACCGCCAAGGCCGGCAACGCCCTGCCGGATGGCCACGTGCTGCGCGCGCCGATGGTCGGCACCTTCTATTCGTCGTCCTCGCCGGACAAGCCGGCCTTCGTGTCGGTCGGCCAGGCCGTCAAGGCCGGTGAAACGCTGGCGATCATCGAAGCGATGAAGATGTTCAACCCGATCGAAGCCGATGTTTCCGGCACCATCGTCGCCATCCTGGGCGAAAACGGCCAGCCGGTCGAATTCGACCAGCCGCTGTTCGTGATCGGCTAAGGATTAGTCCATGCTCGACAAAGTCGTTATTGCCAACCGAGGGGAGATCGCGCTGCGCATCCTGCGCGCGTGCCATACCCTGGGCATCCGCACGGTGGCTGTGCATTCCACGGTCGACCGCAACCTCAAGCACGTGGCCATGGCCGACGAGTCGGTCTGCATCGGTCCGGCACCGTCCTCGGAGAGCTACCTCAACATCCCGGCCCTGATCGCCGCGGCGGAAGTCACCGACGCCCAGGCCATCCACCCGGGCTACGGCTTCCTGTCGGAGAACGCCGACTTCGCCGAGCGCGTGGAAGAGTCCGGTTTCATCTTCATCGGCCCCAAGGCCGACACCATCCGCCTGATGGGCGACAAGGTGGAAGCGATCCGCGCGATGAAGGCCGCCGGCGTGCCGTGCGTGCCCGGCTCGGGCGGCCCGCTGACCGACGACATCGTGGCCAACACCAAGATCGCCCGTGAGATCGGCTACCCGGTCATCATCAAGGCCTCCGGTGGCGGTGGCGGCCGTGGCATGCGCGTGGTGCATGCCGAAGCCTCGTTGAAGGCGGCGATCGAGACCACCAAGTCCGAAGCCAAGGCCGCTTTCAGCAACGATCAGGTCTACATGGAGAAGTTCCTGGAGAATCCGCGTCACGTGGAAATCCAGGTGCTTGCCGATGGCCAGGGCAATGCCATCCACCTCGGTGAGCGCGACTGCTCCATGCAGCGCCGCCACCAGAAAGTGGTGGAAGAAGCGCCGGCACCGGGCATCACCGCCGAGCTGCGCGATGAGATCGGCAAGGTGTGCGTGGAAGCCTGCATCCGCATCGGCTACCGCGGCGCGGGTACCTTCGAGTTCCTGTTCGAAGACGGCCGCTTCTACTTCATCGAAATGAACACCCGCGTGCAGGTGGAACATCCGGTGACGGAGATGGTGACCGGCATCGACCTGGTCTGCGAGCAGCTGCGCATCGCCGCCGGCCAGAAGCTGACCATCAAGCAGAGCGACGTGGTGCTGACCGGCCACGCGATCGAGTGCCGCATCAACGCCGAAGACGCTGAAACCTTCGTGCCGAGCCCGGGCCAGATCACCGCGTTCCATCCGCCGGGTGGCCCCGGTGTGCGTGTGGATACCCACATCTACAGTGGTTACCGCGTGCCGCCGAACTATGACTCGATGATCGGCAAGCTGATCGTGCACGGCCCGGATCGCGAGACCGCGATCGCGCGCATGCGCGTGGCACTGAGCGAGCTGGTCGTGGACGGCATCAAGACCAACGTCGCGCTGCAGCAGCGCATCATGCGCGACAAGGGCTTCCAGGCCGGTGGGCAGAACATCCACTACCTGGAAAAGCGCCTGGCCGAACGCAAGAACAAGTCGATCGCGTTGACCTGATCGGTTGATTCACGCGTCACGTTGGACAGCAGAAAGGCGGGGATCTCCCCGCCTTTTTGTTTGCGCGAACCGGGCTGCCGGAGGGCACAAACCCGGTAGAGCCAACCCATGGTTGGCTGACGTGCTTACGGCTTGGCGGTATCAGCCGCGGTGACCTGCGAATGCTTCACCGGCTCCACGCCCAGCGACGAGGTCGGATCCACGATCACCATCGTCTCGGTGGACCCGTCCGGCCACACCACCTGGAAGGTACTGCCGGTGGGCAGCGAAGCGAACGGCATGCCACTCTGCGCGCGATACACCGCAGCGACCTGACTGGCACCGGCACGACGCACTTCGGCATCGGCCTTGACCGAGGTCAACTGCACTTTGGACAGGCTTCGGTAACGATCGTCATAGGTGTCGATCATCACCAGACCCACTGCCCCGGCCGAGTAAGCGACAAACAACGCCACCCAGAACCAGAATTTCGCACCGTGCAGGATTCGACGGTAATTCATCGCCCATTCCTCTGCTTGACCAGCTCTTCAACCAACACGTTCATTTTCCCCGCACCTTGCCGCGATACCGCGGCGTCATACACAAAAGTGGCAAAGTCCTGCCCACCGTCCTGCGAACAGATCCCTCCGTTCGCGCAGAAATTATTCATCAGCACACTGTCGGGCCCGCACGCCATGCCCAACTCGCAGGCCGCCAGCCGCCAGGCGAGTTCGCTGAACTGATCGCCGGCCACCATGCCGCTCATCGCACTGTCGCCGCTGGCGCGCTGGCCCATGCCCGGCGCCAGTGCCATGAAGGCTTCCGGATCCCGCGACTCCATCACCCGCTCGACCAGCCCGCGACGATAGGCCGGAGCGGTTTCCAGTGGATGACCTTCGGCGAACAGCGAGGCCTCGGCCGCCAGGTTGCCGGCCTTGGCGGCCTGCAGGCGCTGGGTCAGGATCAAGGACCGGCCCAGATTGTCGCTGCTGACGAAGCCGGCGCAGCGGCGCGAAACACGCTCGCGCGCGGTCACCATCGACACGGACGCTTTCATGCCCAGCCCGGTCAACACGTCGTTGTCGAGCTGGTAGCCACCCGGGTCCATGGCGTAGGTGGCGCAGTAGTCGTACACACGGCTGACCATCCACCCGGCCTCCGCATTGCCGTTGGCGGCCTGCAGCTGCAGGCGCTGCGCATACGCAAACAGATCGGTATCGCCTTCGATATCGGCGCGAAGGTCCAACGGCAGGCCGGAGGCCACGGCCGTGCCGCGCTCGCTGCCCAGCAGGCGCCGGGCGAGCTGCCGCGCTTCGGCCGGGACCGCGCTCGGCGCGCTGGCCGCCGTCGGTTCATCGCCCGGCGAGGCCACGTGCTCGGCATGCAGCACCCGATCGCCCGCGCGATAGCCCACCACCCCGAGCAACGCCAGGGCTGGCACGACCAGCAACCAGGTTTTGAGGGTGGGCACGAGCGCCATGGGCGGGACGTCAGAGGCTGTCAGCGATAGACAGCAGAAATGTAAGTTTAGCAAGCAGCCGCAACGCTGTCTGAACCGGTCGTCCGGCCGATCTTACCGGCCGGCGAGACGACCTCCCCACGGTACGCCGGGACCCGCGGGCCGCACTGGTCTAACATGCACGGTTTTCCGCCGGTCCCTGCCCCCATGCCCTTCCTGGAACTCACCCTGCACTGCACCGAAGCCACCCAGCCGCGCTATGAGAATGCGCTGGACGACGTGGGCGCGCTGGCGGTGACCCTGCTCGATGCCGATGCCGACACCAGCAACGAGCGCGCGATCCTGGAACCGGGCGTGGGCGAGACCCCGCTGTGGAACGATCTGGTGCTGACCGCGCTGTTCCCGGGCGATACCAATGCGCTGGCCCTGCTGGCCGCGCTGGATGCCTTCGATCCCGGCCTGGACTGGGCCAATGCCAGCTTCCGCGCCGTGGCCGACGAAGACTGGGAACGCGCCTGGATCGACCAGTTCCAGCCAATGGCCTTCGGTGACCGCACCTGGATCGTGCCGTGGAACCATGAACTTCCAGAAGCTGCGCAGGCCGAGGATGCCGCCGTGGTCCGCCTGGATCCGGGCCTGGCGTTCGGTTCGGGCACCCACCCGACCACGGCCCTGTGCCTGCGTTGGCTGGACGGCCTGGCCGCCGAGGGTGCGCTGGCCGGCAACACCGTGCTCGATTTCGGCTGCGGCTCGGGCATCCTCGCCCTGGCGGCGCTGAAGCTGGGGGCCGCGCGCGCGGTCGGCGTGGACAACGACCCGCAGGCGGTGCTCGCCACCGGTGACAACGCCGAGCGCAATGGGCTGCAGGACCGTGTGCAGGTCTACCTGCCGGACGACGAGCCGCAGGCGACGTATCCCGTCGTGGTCGCCAACATCCTCGCCTCGGCGCTGGATGCACTGGCCGATGTGCTGGCCGCGCGTGTCGCCCCGGGCGGCCGCATCGCGCTGTCGGGCATCCTGCATGGGCAGGAAGGCGAACTGCTGGAGCGCTATGCCCCGGCCTTCGAACAGCTGGCGGTGGCGCAGGACGGCGACTGGATGCGCATCACCGGCGTCCGCCGTGCTTGAATAGCCCGTCTCCTGCCCGGTCCCGTGCCCATGTCCGAGCCTCCGATGCCGCCGCGCCGCCCGATCGCCACGTTCCTGCGTCCGTCGCCGGAGGCGCCGGCCGATCCGGCTGACCGCCCGGCCGCGCCGTCTGACGCAGCACCTGCGCCGTCGGCCACGCCTGTGGACGATCGCATCGCACCGCTGGCGGTCGAACAGGTGATCGATGCACAGCCGGTGCACGCGCCGGAACCCTTCACGCCGGCACCCGAAGTCGAATTCGAACGCGTGCCCGAACCCGCGCAGGTGTTCACCGGTGAAGCCGCGCCAGCGGCTGCGCCGCTCGCTACGACGGCGGCCCTGCCGCCAGCCGACGCCATCACCACACCGAGCTTCCTCCGCCTGCCCGGTGCGCGCCTGCGAACGCCGCGCTGGCAGTGGGGCATGGTCGCCGGGCTGGCCGCCCTGCTGCTGGTCCAGATCGCCGTGGCCGACCGCGCCCGGCTTGCCGCCGATGCCGGCACCCGCCCGTGGATTGCCGGGCTGTGCGGCGTGCTGCGCTGTTCATTGCCAGCCTGGCGCGAGCCGACGGCCTTCAGCATGCTCAGCCGCGATGTGCGCCCGATGCCGGGCCAGGCCGGCGCGCTGCAGGTTCAGGCCAGCATCCGCAACGACGCGCGCTGGGCCCAGGCCTGGCCGTCGCTGCGGCTGTCGCTGTCTGATGCCGATGGCCGCGTGATCGGCACCAATGTGTTCGCGCCGGCCGACTATCTGGACCGCGCCACGGACCCGGCCGCGACGCTGGAACCGGGGCAAAGCGCGCAGATCGCCTTCCGCGTGCGCGAGCCTGCGGCGTCTACCGTCGCATTCACCTTTGAGTTCCTCTGAGGCGTCGCCGGGGCCGCCGCAGCGTGGCAGGCGGCCGACGCACGCGCTAGACTGACCCCATCACCCTTCCGCCGTGGGCTGTTGTCCGCCCCGGCTCTTGCACCGGGAAACTCCTTGAACGCTGTCCTTTCTCGTCCTGACAACAGTCGTGGCGCGCCAAAGCCACCCCTGCGCGAACACGTGGCCCAGTCGGTCAGGCGCTACCTGCGGGACCTGGATGGCTGCGATGCGGACGATGTCTACGAGATCGTATTGCGCGAGATGGAAATCCCGCTGTTCGTGGAGGTGCTCAACCACTGCGAAGGCAACCAGAGCCGCGCCGCGGCGATGCTGGGCATCCACCGCGCCACCCTGCGCAAGAAGCTGAAGGAATACGGCATCACCACCTGATGCCGGTGGGCAGGCGCTTAGTGCCTGGCGGAAAGCAGGCCGGATCGAGCAGCGCTCGGTGCCGGCCTTCGTCGTTTCTGGGGCCATGCCAGCGCCACTGGCCTACAATATGCCCCCGCTCCGCTTCGATCTCCTGCCCCCATGAGTTCCGATCTGCTGCCCGTGCGCCGGGCCCTGCTGTCTGTTTCCGACAAAACCGGTCTGATCGACCTGGCCCGCGCCCTGGCGGCGCGCAACGTGGAGCTGCTTTCCACCGGCGGTACCGCCAAGGCGATCCGCGAGGCCGGCCTGGCAGTGAAGGACGTCGCCGACGTCACCGGGTTCCCGGAAATGATGGACGGCCGGGTCAAGACCCTGCACCCGATGGTGCACGGCGGCCTGCTCGGCCGCGCCGGGCTGGATGACGCGGTGATGGCCGAACACGGCATCGGCGCGATCGACCTGCTGGTGCTGAACCTGTATCCGTTCGAGTCGGTCACCGCCAAGGCGGACTGCGCGCTTGAAGACGCCGTGGAGAACATCGACATCGGTGGCCCGGCGATGCTGCGTTCGGCGGCCAAGAACTTCGCCCGCGTGGCCGTGGCGACCGACCCGTCGCAGTACGCCGAGCTGCTGGCCGAACTGGACGCCAACGACGGCAAGCTCTCGGCCGCCAAGCGCTTCGCCTTCTCGGTGGCCGCGTTCAACCGCGTGGCCCAGTACGACGCGGCGATCAGCAACTACCTTTCTGCGGTGACCACCACCGACACCGCCGTGCCGGTGCGTGCGGAGTTCCCGGCGCAGATGAATTCGAACTTCGTGAAGGTGATGGATCTGCGCTACGGCGAGAACCCGCACCAGAGCGGCGCGTTCTATCGCGACCTGTACCCGGTGCCGGGCACGCTGGCCACGTTCCAGCAGCTGCAGGGCAAGGAACTGAGCTACAACAACCTGGCCGATGCTGATGCGGCGTGGGAATGCGTGCGTCAGTTCGACGTACCGGCCTGCGTGATCGTCAAGCACGCCAACCCGTGCGGCGTGGCCGTGGGTGCCGGCAACGGCGATGCCTACGAGCTGGCCTACGCGACCGACCCGACCAGCGCCTTCGGCGGCATCATCGCCTTCAACCAGCCGCTGGACCTGGCCACCACGCAGGTGATCCTGGACCGTCAGTTCGTTGAAGTGCTGATCGCCCCGGACTACGCGCCGGCGGCACTGGAGTACGCGACCAAGAAGGCCAACGTGCGCGTGCTGCGCATTCCGCACGGACAGGGCCGCAACAACTACGACACCAAGCGGATCGGCTCGGGCCTGCTGATGCAGAGCGCCGACAACCGCGGCATGAGCCGCGACGAACTGACCGTGGTGAGCAAGCTGGCGCCGACCGACAAGCAGTTCGCAGATCTGCTGTTCGCCTGGAAGGTCGCCAAGTTCGTCAAATCCAACGCCATCGTGTACGCCAAGGACAACCGCACCATCGGTGTCGGCGCCGGCCAGATGAGCCGCGTCTACTCGGCGCGCATCGCGGGCATCAAGGCCGCCGATGCGAACCTGGTGGTGGAAGGCTCGGTGATGGCCTCCGATGCGTTCTTCCCGTTCCGCGATGGCATCGATGCCGCCGCTGCGGCCGGTATCAAGGCGGTGATCCAGCCGGGTGGCTCGATGCGCGACAACGAAGTGATCGCCGCGGCCGACGAACATGGCCTGGCGATGGTCTTCACCGGCGTGCGTCACTTCCGCCACTGATGGGGGGATCGACACGGATGTCGTCCTCGCTCCGCAATCGCCTCGCAGCGGTGGTCATCGCCACTGCTGCGGGGGTGCTGGGCTGCACGCCTGCCAGTGAACCGGGGGCGTCTTCCGAACCGGCCAAACCACACCGCGTGCTCGACACCACGGCGCAGCCGGAAGACACCGTCCGGGTCCGGGGCGATCACACCCAGCGCCTGCTGGCCTTCCTTCGCACGCGCTATGGCGACAAGGCCGTCCTGGATGCGCCGTGGAAGGATGCGTGGGAGGACACCGAGGTCGAGGCACTACGCCCGGTCACCCGCAGCGTGTGCGCGCGTGACACGGTCACGGCCGACGGTCATGAGCAGACCCTGCTGGCGGTGTGCCAGACCCTGGACGACGCAGCCACGGTCGAGCCGGGCCGGGTCGATCTGTATGTGCTGCGCGTGGGCACGGACGACGAAGAGGCCAACCGCGGCGGCATGTTCGCCCCACTGCCTGCCAAGGATCCGCTGCTGGTGATGGCCCAGCGCCTGCAGGGCCCATACGGGCGCCACGGCGCACCCGGTACGGTCCAGATCGCGCAGCTTGGCCCGCAGCGCCATGCCTTCCAGATCACCCACGAAGAACACCGGCGCGGCCATCGGCGCGTCTGGCGCAGTTACATCGCCGAACACAATCATCGTCTGCGCGATGTCGCCCGGTACCGCGATCACCTCGACAATCTTGCCCTGCACCGCTGTGACGGCCATCCGGCCGACTGCGGCGAGGGCGTGTTCTCGGTCGACTTCAGCACGACGGTGGGCGACAGCAACGCCGTGGATGGCTACTGGCCGCTGACGGTGCGTGCCAGCGGCCACGACTGCACGGGCCCGGCGACCGCGTTCTACCACCTCATCTTCGATGCCCGGCAGCGCGCGTATCCGGTGCCGGACGACCTCCAGCGCGACGGCTGCGCCGACAGCTGAGGCCGTGGGTTGCCACGGCCACCGACCGCCCGAATGCACCCGCCGCCCGCACCGCGTAAAATCACGTTCCTGCCCTCTTACGCGAGAACTGCATTGAAGATCCTGGTCATCGGCGCTGGCGGCCGCGAACACGCCCTGGCCTGGAAGCTGGCCCAGTCCGCGAAGGTCCGTGAGGTCATCGTCGCCCCCGGCAATGCAGGCACCGCCACCGAGCCCAAGTGCCGCAACGTGGACGTCAAGGTCACCGATCTGGACGGTCTGTTGGCGCTGGTCGGCACCGAAGGCATCGGCCTGACCGTGGTCGGCCCGGAAGTGCCGCTGGTGGCTGGTGTGGTCGATCGCTTCCGCGCCGCCGGGCACCGCATCTTCGGGCCCACCGCCGCCGCCGCGCAGTTGGAAGGCAGCAAGGCGTACGCGAAGGATTTCCTGGCCCGCCACGGGATCCCGACCGCGTTCTATGCCGTGCATACCGACATCGAACCGGCGCTGGCCTACCTGCGTGAGAAAGGCGCACCGATCGTGGTCAAGGCCGATGGTCTGGCCGCCGGCAAGGGCGTGATCGTGGCGATGACCCTGGCCGAGGCCGAGGACGCGGTGCGCGACATGCTCTCCGGCAATGCCTTCGGCGATGCTGGCGCACGCGTGGTGATCGAAGAATTCCTGGACGGCGAAGAAGCCAGCTTCATCTCGATGGTGGACGGTAAGACGGCGCTGCCGATGGCGACCTCGCAGGACCACAAGCGCGTGGGCGACGGTGACACCGGCCCGAACACCGGCGGCATGGGCGCGTACTCGCCGGCCCCGGTGGTGACCGATGAAGTGCATGCGCGCGTGATGCGCGAGGTGGTCAACCCGACCGTGCAGGGCATGATCGCCGACGGCATTCCGTTCACCGGCTTCCTCTATGCCGGCCTGATGATCGATGCCAGCGGCGCGCCGAAGGTGATCGAGTTCAACGTGCGCTTTGGCGACCCGGAAACCCAGCCGGTGATGCTGCGCCTGCAGTCGGACCTGGTGGATCTGGTCGAAGCGGCGATCGACGAGCGCCTGGACACCGTGGAGGCGCAGTGGGATCCGCGCCCGTCGCTGGGTGTGGTGATGGCGGCCTCGCCCTATCCGGAGACCCCGATCACCGGTGACGTGATCCACGGCCTGGACGCTGTGGCGGCGACGGCCAAGGTATTCCATGCCGGCACCACGCTGGACGCGCAGGGCCAGGTGCTCAGCGCCGGCGGCCGTGTGCTGTGCGTGGCTGCACTGGGCGGCACGGTGGGCGAGGCACAGCGCAACGCCTACGCCGGCGTCGGTGCCATCCACTGGGCCCATGAGTTCCACCGCGGCGATATCGGCTGGCGGGCGATTGCGCGCGAGCAGGGCTGACCTGGCACGGTCGCGGCCACGACCGATCGAAGCACTGCCCTGAACGCCAGAAAGCAAAAAGGCCCGGCATCAGCCGGGCCTTTTTGCGTAACCACGCCAGTCACCGCATCACGCAGTAAACAGCGCCTTCATCTTCTTCAGCGCGTTCGCCTCGACCTGGCGGATGCGTTCGGCCGACACGCCGTACTCATCGGCCAGCTCCTGCAGCGTCACCTTGCTGTCCGCGTCCAACCAGCGACGGCGGATGATGTCGCGCGACCGCGCATCCAGTTCGGCCATGCCTTCGCGCAGCAGCTGCAGCTGATTGTCTTCGCTGTCCATCCGCTCGTACGCCATCGAAGGATCTTCTTCGTTGGCGCGCAGATAGGCAGCCGGCGACGGCGGCGCATGATCGTCATCGTCATCGCTGGAGAGATCGAAACCGATATCGCGACCCGACAGGCGCGACTCCATCTCGAGCACTTCGCGCTCGGATACGTTCAAGTCCTTGGCCACCGCGCTGACTTCGGCCGCGTTCATCCAGCCCAGACGGGTCTTGGACTTGCGCAGGTTGAAGAACAGCTTGCGCTGCGCCTTGGTCGTGGCGACCTTGACGATGCGCCAGTTCTTGAGGATGAACTCGTGCATTTCCGCACGGATCCAATGCACCGCGAACGACACCAGGCGAACGCCCATGTCCGGGTCGAAGCGCTTCACCGCCTTCATCAGGCCGATGTTGCCTTCCTGGATCAGGTCGCCCAGCGCCAGGCCATAGCCGTTGTAGCCACGGGCGACGTGCACCACGAAGCGCAGGTGGGAATGGACCAGCTCGCGCGCGGCGTCCAGATCCAGCTCGTCGCGGAAGCGGCGGGCCAGATCCTGCTCGTCATCGACCGACAGCACCGGGATCTGGTGCACGGCACCGATGTAGGCGTCCAGCGAACCGAGCGCACTGGGAATCGGGAGATTGTTTGCCACAAGGGCAGTAGAGGTGTTCTGGCTCATAGCACTCATCTTAGCAGTCCCGGAATTGGACTGCTAAAGGGGAAAGAAGTTCCAGCGTTCTGTTCATGGGACGCTGGCACCGAAGACACCCCTAACGTACCGCGAAATGATGACAGTGGCGAGAGGCTGGAAACAAACCATCAAACTCCATGAAATCAACAAGATAGACGGATGAATTGGGCGCTGGCGCGTGTTTTCTGGCTGAACAGGCTGCCGGATGCGCCCATTCAGCCCGGAAAGGTTGTCGGCAGTTCAGCCAGGCATGGCCTGGCTCTACCCCTGCGCCACCGCTACGCGTGGCAGGCCCAAACCCACCGACGCCTGGTAATAGCCCGCCATGTTCAACCCGCAAGCGGCAGGTGGCGCACTCCATCATCGCGATGCTGGCCGTCCAGATGACGACCGCCAGTGATTACGCCGCCGGCTCCAGCGCGGCACGCGGCGGCAGCGACCAGTCGATGCGCGCGTTGCCGCGGCGCTGCAGGTAGTCATTGGCCATCGAAAAATGACGGCAGCCCAGGAAGCCGCGATGCGCCGACAACGGCGAAGGATGCGGTGCCTTGAGCACGCGGTGCCGGCCGGTATCGATGACCTTGCCCTTCTGCTGGGCGTAACTGCCCCACAACAGGAACACCAGGCCCTCGCGCTCGCGGTTGAGCGTGTCCACCACATGGTCGGTGAAGCCCTCCCAGCCACGCCGCTGGTGAGAGCCGGCGTTGCCCGCCTCCACGGTCAGCACCGCATTGAGCAGCAGCACCCCACGGTGCGCCCACGGCAGCAGGCAGCCGTGGTCCGGGCGCGGGATGCCCAGATCGGCTTCGATCTCCTTGTAGATGTTCAGCAGCGATGGCGGCACCGGTACGCCCGGCATGACCGAGAAACTCAGGCCGTGGGCCTGGCCATGCCCGTGATACGGATCCTGGCCGAGGATGACCACCTTGACCTGGTCGAAGGGCGTGGCGTCGAACGCGGCGAAGATCTGCGGGCCAGGGGGAAACACCTGGGCACCGGCCGCCTTGCGCTGGCGCAGGAACGCGGAGAGTTCGCGCATGTCCGGGCGCAGCAGGTAATCACCGATACGCGTCTTCCAGCTCGGTTCGAGCTGGATGCTGGGCACTACATCGTCATTCATCGCACTACAGGCTTTTCGTTGAGGCGGGACAGGCGCAGCTGGAACAGCACCTTGGTGATGAGCAGGCGCTCTTCGATCGGCTTCTGGACCAGATCGTTGGCACCGGCCTGGAGCAGGCCGGACTGGTTGTGCGGGTTGCCGTCGCCGGTCATGACCAGCACCGGCAGGCGGCGCTTGCCGTAGCCGAAGTCCACGCGCACGCGCTGCACCACATCACGGCCACTGAGCTCGCCCTTGAGCGTGACATCGGTGAGCACCAGATCGATGCGGTGGCTGCTGCGGCCGAGCGACTCGGCGGTGAGCAGCGCGAAGGCATCTTCGGCAGTGAGCACGTGCAGCACGTTCAGGCCCTGCCGTTCGAGCATGCGCTTGGTCGCCTCGGCGACGACGCGGCTGTCTTCGACATACAGGATCGTGGCGCCCGGAATGGTCTCTGGCTGCACATAGCCACGGATGAAGGTGGCCAGGGCTTCGTGACCGAGCGCCTTGTCGAAATAATCGGTGACGTACTCGGTGAAGCGGCGCTGTTCCAGATGCTGCTGCGCGTCGCCGGAGACCACGATGACCGGCACGTAGGCCTGGCCCGCCGCGTCGCGCACGATGCGCGCCAGGTCCAGCCCGTCGCCATCGCTCAGGGTGAGCGAGGTGGTGACCAGACTGACCGGCCCGGCATCCAGCGCCGCACGCGCCTCGGCGATGCTCGCACAGCCCACCACCTCCACGGCCGGCAGTTCGCGCTGCAGCACATCGGCAATCAACTTGCGGACCAGCCTGGAGCCGTCGACGACCATCACGCGCGGGGCGTCGTCGGCGAGGTGCTTGAGGGCTTGCGGACGCATGCGGGCCTCAGGTTTCGGTCGGACGGGTCTGGCGCAGGAAATGCCCCGTCACCAGCCAGGCGCCCAGCCAGCCCAGCACCACGGTGCCGAGCAGCACGAACGAGGAATGCAGCAGGTCCAGACCATGCAGCACGAAGGGGCTGCCATAACTCTGCGAGAGCGCCGCCAGCGGCGGACGCAGGGCCAGCCCGGCCGCACCGATCAGCGCGAGGGCGACCGCGCCGGCGCCCAGGCCGTACCACGCGCCCAGATACAGGAACGGGCGGCGGATGAAGCCATCGCTGGCGCCGAGCAGCTGCAGCACGCCGATCTCATCGCGGCGCGCCTGGATGTCCAGGCGTACGGTGTTACCGACCACCAGTGCGGCACCGAGGCCGAGCAGCACCGACAGCACCTGCACCAGGCGCGTACCAAAGCCCAGCCAGCCATCCAGGCGTTTGCGCCACAACGCATCGTGCTGGACCAGATCGGCCTGCGGCAGGCCTTCCAGCGACTGCGCCAGGCGCGCATCGTCGGCGCCCTCGCCCGGGGTCACGATCAGCAGGGTCGGCAGCGGATTGTCATGCAGTGCATCGATGGCCTCACCGAGCCCGGCCCTCTCGCGCAGCTCGGCCAGGCCCTGCTCCGGGGTCTGCACGGTGACGTTGGCCACGTCGGCGCGACCGCGCAGGGTCTCGGCCACCTGGCGGGCCGCATCGGCACCGGCGTCGGTCTTCAGAAAGAGGTTGATGTCGCGCGACTGCTGCACGCTGCCGGCGAAGTGCTTGAGGTTGTCCAGCGCGATCGACAGGCCCAGCGGCAGGGCCAGCGCGAGCGCCATGACCATCACCGTGAGCAGCGTCGCCCACGGCTTGCGCCACGCACGGCCGAGGCTGAAGACCACGCTGTGGCCGTGATGGTGCAGCCACACGCCCAAGCGCGAGGGCGCGGCGGTTTCCTTGGTCACCGGAGTATTCATTCGGCCAGGTCCTGCGGCGAGATGTCATCGACCAGGCGGCCGTGATCCAGGATCAGCACGCGCTTGCGCATGCGTCGCAGCAGGGCCAGATCGTGGCTGACCACCAGCACGCTGGTGCCGCGATCGGGCAACTCGGCAAACAACGCCATGATTTCCGCCGCCAACGTGGGATCGAGATTGCCGGTGGGCTCATCGGCGACCAGCAGCGTGGGCTCGCCGACAATCGCACGGGCGATACCGACGCGCTGCTGTTCACCGGCCGACAGCTGCGAGGGCAGGGCTTTTTCGCGGTGGCCCAGGCCCATGCGTTCGAGTACCGAGCGCACGCGCTTGCCGATCTCGTTGCGGCGGGTGCCGCGCAGGATCAACGGCAGGGCAACGTTCTCGGCGATGCTGCGGTCCATCAGCAGCCGATGGTCCTGGTACACCGCACCGACCTCGCGCCGATGCCGCGGAATACTTCCGCCGCGCACCTTCAGCAGGTTGCGCTCATTGAAGATCACCGCGCCGCGGCTGGGCCGCTCGTCGAGATGGATCAACTTGAGCAGGGTGCTCTTGCCCGCACCGGAATGGCCGGTGACGAACAGCATTTCCCCGGGGGCGACATCGAAGCTGACGTCCACCAGTGCCTGGTGGCCGCCCGCATATTGTTTGCTGACATTGTCAAAACGCAGGACGCTCATCCCCTGATTATGCAGGACGAGGGTGGCGGCGTGGAGGTCGGGCGTCAGACGGTAGGTGCCGACCGTTGGTCGGGGGAAGCGCCATCGCATTCGCGCTGTCGCCCCACGGTTCGCTGCGCAAACCGTGGGCCCCTCTCATCAGCACCCGATCCCCCGTCGCTTCGCGACCGCCCCCTTACCAAGGGGGCTATACCCCCCAGGCATCGCGGGTCGCGCGTCCGGTCTTACGAACCGGACAGCATCCGGCGGATCTTGCGGCCCAGGCGGGTCAGGAACGAGGCGCCCGGATCGGCGGCAGGCTTGCCGCGCATCGGCTTGGCGGTCACCTGCACCGGGGTCACCGGGCCGGTCGCTGCGGCGCCCTCGGCACCTTCGACCGGACGGCCGTGGCGACGACGACGACGCTTGCGCGGCGCACGCTCACCTTCCACGGCCGGGCTGCCTTCGGCAGCCGGCGCGGCGGTCGGGGCCAGCTGCGGGGTGGCAGCGGCATCGGCGGCCACGGCCGGCGGCTCGCCTTCCACGCGCGGCTTTCGCTCACGGCGGGGTTTGCCATCGGCACTGCGCTCGCCCGGTGCGCGGCGCTCGCCACGGCCACCGGCCGGCTTGCCGCCACGGCTGCTGCCACCGCCACGACGCTGCTCTTCGGCGGCACGCGCTTCGCGTGCTTCGCGGAAGATCTGGCCGACGCTTTCGTTCTCGTCACCCTCGGCATCACCCTCGCCTTCCGGCGACGGTGCACGCGGCGCGCGCGGGATCGGGGTCAGGATTTCGCTGGTGACCGGCTCGACCGGGATCTTCTGTTCGATGTACGCCTCGATGTCCGGCAGGCCCATCGCGTAGCGCTCGCAGGCGAAGCTGATCGCATCGCCTTCTTCGCCCAGGCGCGCGGTACGGCCGATGCGGTGCACGTAGTCTTCGGCGTCGAACGGCAGGTCGTAGTTGTAGACGTACTTGATGCCGTCGATGTGCAGGCCGCGGGCGGCGACATCGGTGGCCACCAGGATTTCCAGCTGGCCCTTCTGGAAGCGGTTGAGCAGGCTCTCGCGCTTCTTCTGCGGCACGTCGCCGGACAGCACGCCGACGCGGTAGCCGGCCTTTTCCAGCGAACGGGCCACGCGCTCGACGAACACCTTGGTGTTGACGAAGACCATGGTGCGGGCGCCTTCGCTGCGCGAGAGCAGGCCCAGCAGCAGCGGGATCTTTTCTTCGTCGGCCGGGAAGTAGATGCGCTGGCGCACGCGGGCGGCGGTGATCGACTCGCTCTCCACCACCAGCTTCTGCGGCTCGTTCATGTGCTCGTAGGCCAGCTCCAGCACGCGGTGGCTGAGCGTGGCGCTGAACAGCAGCGTCTGGCGCGTGCTGCGCTCGGGCATGCGGCGCAGCAGGAAGCGGATGTCCTTGATGAAGCCCAGGTCGAACATGCGGTCGGCTTCGTCGAGCACGCAGATTTCGCAGGCGTGCAGCGAGACCACCTTGTGCTGCTTGACGTAGTCGATCAGGCGGCCGGGGGTGGCGATGATCACGTCCACGCCCTGCTGCAGGATTTCGCGCTGCTTGTCGTAATCCACACCGCCGTAGACCAGTGCGAAGCGCAGGCCGAGGTCGGAGCCGAACTTCACGGCATCCTTGTGGATCTGGATGGCCAGCTCGCGGGTCGGGGCCAGGATCAGCGCGCGCGGGTCTTCCGGCTTGCGATCGGCCAGTGCCGGGCGGGTCAGCAGGCGGTTCACCACCGCGACCAGGAAGGCCAGGGTCTTGCCGGTGCCGGTCTGGGCCTGGCCGGCGACGTCGCCGCCGGGCAGCGCGACCGGCAGGGTCAGCGCCTGGATGGGCGTGCAACGGGTGAATCCGGCTCCTTCAAGGCCGGCCTGCAGGGCCGGATGCAGCTCGAAGGAGGAGAAGGTCAAATCGGTCAGCGGTTTGTCGCTCATGAGTCCGTCTTGGTAAGGCCAGCCGGCAGAGGTGCGGGTGGCTTGCATCATCTTGGGGGGCACCGTCGCAAACGGCCCCTGCGCCGGGATTGGCGGGGCCGGACTCGGGTCCAGGGCGCCGCGCAATGCCCCAGTTTAGCGCAATGTCGGCGGCAAACCGGGATCCCCCGTCGCTCGACCCCATGAGAATGCCCGCCCAGCGCGCCATTACAGCGCGTTGGCAGGGCTGGCGTTCGCTCTGCACCTCGTATTCACCCGCCCTGCCGCCGGTTGAACGGCGCGGCGGGCGGGGCTGGAACCGGCCTCCCGGCCCCCGCATATCAACCGGGATCGTCGCGATAACGCAGGTGGGCGATCACGGGACGCTTCTTTCCAACCAGCGTCTGTCCGGTCACGGCGATAGCGGTACACTGCGCCCCGTGAGCGTCCAGGCATCCGCCGAACGCACCGCTGGCCGCCCGCGGCCACGAGGCACCAGACGAGGGTGACGCCCGGTCGGCGTTGCCCAAATTCAACTTCCTCCGGCCCTGCCGGGTGCATTACCAGACGAGAAACCAAGATGAGCGACAAGGTTGTACATGTCGGCGACGCCGACTTTGATAGCGCAGTGCTGAATTCCAAGGAACCGGTGCTGGTCGATTTCTGGGCCGAATGGTGTGGTCCCTGCAAGATGATCGCCCCGGCGCTGGATGAACTGGCCGACGCCTACAACGGTCGCGCCAAGATCGCCAAGGTCAACGTGGATCAGAACCGCGCCCTGGCTGCCAAGTACCACGTGCGCTCGATCCCGATGCTGCTGGTGTTCAAGGACGGCGAAGTCCAGGCCCAGCAGATCGGTGCCGTCGGCAAGGCCCAGCTGGCCGGCATGCTCGACAAGGCCCTGGCCTGATCGCAGCAGGCAGCCGGCCCGTCCGGCTGCCACGCGGGCCCGTCGCCCGCATGAATGACCCTGCCCCACCCGGCTTGCGCGCCGCCGCGAGCCGGTGTTAGTGTCGGCATATCCGGCCGCATTCGCGCGCCGCATCTTCTGGACGCAGTTTCCTTCCAGATCCTTTCCCAACGTTCGCCGCCCTGCCGGGCGCTCGCACCTTCTAGCGAGGAATCCAGCACTTGTCCGATATCACTACTTCCGAACCCGGGAGCGCCGACGCGCCCGCCGAGAAGCGCGTGCGCAAGCCGCGCGTCGCCAAGGCCGCCGCCAACACCGCTGCCGACGCAGGTTCTCCCCCCTCACAACCCGCTCTGCCTCTGGCTGCCGCGTCTGACGCGCCGGCGCCGGCTGCTGCTCCTTCGGCAGCCCCGCAGGCATCGGCACCGGCAGCCCCTGCCGGTGGCGACGCATCGCCCTCGCAGGGCGGTGGTCAGCAGGACACCGGCGACGGTGGCCAGCGCAACCAGAACGGCCGCAACCAGAACCCGCAGGGCGGGCAGAACCCGTACCAGCAGGGTCAGGGCCAGAACCAGAACCAGGGCCAAGGCCAGGGTCAGGGCCAAGGCAACCGCCGCGACCGTTTCCGCAATCGCCGTGACCGCAACCGCGGTGGCGATCGCTACAACGACGACGGCATGCCGCAGGACAACGGCGAACAGCAGCCGTTCGTGCGCAGCCAGCAGGCCAACGTGCCCGAAGGCTTCCCGGTCTATTCGCTGAGTGACCTCAAGCGCATGCCGGCACAGAAGCTGCTGGAAATCGCCGAACAGCTGCATATCTCCGAAGGCGTGGCCCGTGCCCGCAAGCAGGACGTGATCTTCGCCCTGCTCAAGGTGCTGACCCGTCATGGCGACGGCGTTGCCGCCGACGGCGTGCTGGAAATCCTGCCGGACGGCTTCGGCTTCCTGCGCGCGGCCGAAGCCAGCTACCTGGCCGGCCCGGACGATACCTACATTTCGCCCAGCCAGATCCGCCGCTTCAACCTGCGCACCGGCGACCACCTGTCCGGCCGCATCCGCTTCCCGAAGGACGGCGAGCGCTACTTCGCGCTGTCGATCGTGGACACCATCAACGGTGAGCCGCTGGAAGCGTCCAAGAACAAGGTGCTGTTCGAGAACCTGACCCCGCTGTTCCCGCGCAAGCGCTTCACCCTGGAACGCGGCAACGGTTCGTCCGAAGACATCACCGGCCGCATCCTCGATCTGATGGCACCGCAGGGCAAGGGTCAGCGTTCGCTGATCGTCTCCCAGCCCAAAGCCGGCAAGACGATGATGATGCAGCAGGTGGCCACGGCGATCACCACCAATCATCCGGACGTGCACCTGATCGTGCTGCTGATCGATGAGCGCCCGGAAGAAGTGACGGAAATGCAGCGCACCGTGCGCGGCGAAGTCATCAGCTCCACCTTCGACGAACCGGCTGCGCGCCACGTGCAGGTCGCCGAAATGGTGATCGAGCGGGCCAAGCGCCTGGTCGAGCACAAGAAGGACGTGGTGATCCTGCTCGACTCGATCACCCGCCTGGCGCGTGCCTACAACAACGTGGTGCCCAGCTCCGGCAAGGTGCTCACCGGTGGTGTGGACGCCAACGCCCTGCACCGTCCGAAGCGCTTCTTCGGCGCGGCGCGTAACGTGGAGGAAGGCGGCAGCCTGACCATCATCGCTACCGCGCTGGTCGATACCGGCAGCAAGATGGACGAGGTGATCTACGAAGAGTTCAAGGGCACCGGCAACAGCGAAGTGCACCTGAGCCGTCGCATCTCCGAAAAGCGCGTGTTCCCGGCGATCGACATCAACCGCTCGGGTACCCGCCGCGAAGATCTGCTGATCGAACCGGAACTGCTGCAGAAGATCTGGATCCTGCGCAAGCTGCTGCATCCGATGGATGAAATGGCCGCAATGGAATTCCTGCTCGACAAGATGAAGAACACCAAGTCCAACGACGAGTTCTTCGGTTCGATGAAGCGCTGATCGGCGCAGCATCCGGACAGAAAGAGGCCCCGCACTGCGGGGCCTTTTTCGTTGAGAGGGTGCCCGGGTAGTGCCGGCCGCTGGCCGGCTCCACACATCCTCCGCCGAACGCCGGCCGGGCAGAGCCCGGCTCTACGGGCAGCGCACCACGCCCGGCGCCTTGTCTGCATTCACCGACACGCGCACCTGGGTAAACGCCGCCGCAAACGGCGTGTCGGCGCTCACCACGAACGGCGCTTCCACCGCGCCCAGGTCCACGCCGCGTTTGGCAAAGCACGCCAGCGGCACGGTCACGGCCTGCTTCTGGCCCGGCGCCAGCGTGGTCAGCAGCGGCGCGATATCCACGCCGCCGTCGCAGCCGGTGCCGCACTGCATGCTCACCGTCACCGGCGATGTCGGGCGCTGCACCAGCTGCAGGTCGAACTGCAGCGCGCCGTGGTTGCGCGCCAGCGCGCCCAGGTTGCGCCGCGAGGTGCTGCGCGCGATCAACTGCGCCGGTGCCAGCCACGTGACTTCCTTCGCGTCCTGCTGGGTGTTGACCTGCACGGTGCGCACCTGCACTACCGGCGCGGCGGCCGGCCAGCGCAGCGTGGCGTTGAGGTCGTTGCCCAGCGGCTGGGTCGCGCCGCCGGCCGCCACATGCAGCGCGAACGGTGGCGTGTCAGCCCGGTTGAAGATCGGCAGGGTGGTCACCTCGCCGCAGTTGTCCGGATTGGCTTCGGGAAGGCGCGTCAGCGTGCCGGGCGAGCTGTAGGCCAGGCCGTGACCCAGCGCGAACAGCGGCGGACGCTTCGGGTCCGGCCGGTCGATCGGCGCCGGGCAGGGAACGCCCGGCCACGGGAAGCTCAGGCGCCCGCGGAAATCATGCACGGGCTTGCCATCCTTGCCGGCCACCAGCACATCGGTGATGCCCTTGCCCTCGGTGCCCGGCAGCCACGCCGCCACGAAGGCCTGCGATTGGTTGAGCAGGTCGTTGGTGTACATCGGACGCCCGGAGAAGTACACGGTCACCACCGGCTTGCCACTGGCCTGGGCCGCGCGCAGCACCGCCAGATCCTGCGGATAGGCGCGGCTGTGGCTGACCGAATCAGAGGCCAGGATGTCGCCGTTGGTCTCGGCGTACGGCGTCTCGCCAATCACCGCCACCACCACATCGAACCGGGTGGGATCCAGCGCGGTGGCATCAGCGCTGTAGGCAACGTTCTGTGTGCCCAGCTCGGCACGCAACGCCCCCAGCACCGAATCAGCGTGGGGGAAATCGGCATTGCGGTTCTCGGTGCCCTGCCAGGTCAGCGACCAGCCGCCGGACTGATCGGACAGGTTGTCGGCACTCTTGCCGACCACCATGACGCGTGCATCGCGGCGCAGCGGCAGAACCTTCGCATCGTTCTTGAGCAGCACCAGCGACTCGCGCACCGCCTGGCGCGCCAGCTCACGGTGCTGCACGGCAGCGACATCACCGGCGTAGCGGCTGTCCGACGGCTTGTGATCGAACAGGCCTGCACGCAGCTTCACGCGCAGGATGCGGGTGACCGCATCATCGATGCGCGCCATCGGGATCTCCCCGCGCTCCACCTGGGCCATGGTGTTGGCGATGAAGGCCTTCCAGTCGTCGGGCACCATCACCATGTCGATGCCGGCGTTGATCGCCTGCGCGCAGCTGTCGTTGCGGCAGCCCGGCACCTGGGCGATGCCGTTCCAGTCGGACACGACGAAACCGTCGAAGCCCATCTTCTCTTTCAGCGCACCGGTCAGCAGGGCTTTGTTGCCGTGCATCTTGCCGTAGTCGACCCCGCCACTGCGGTCGTTCCAGCTGTTGAACGACGCCATCACCGTCTGCACGCCTTCGCCGAGCGCGCCGTAGTAGCCCTGCCCGTGCACGTTGATCATCGTGGCCTTGTCGACCAGCGCCTCACCCTGGTCGCGGCCGTTGTCGGTCGCGCCATCGCCGATGTAGTGCTTGGCCGTGGCGACCACGTTGCCGTCATCGCCGAAACGTCCCTGCGCGCCCTTGACGTAGGCCTGTGCGAAGGCGCGGATCACATGTGGATCGGAGGAATAGCTTTCGTAGGTACGGCCCCAGCGCGGATCGTGCGCCACCGCCAGGGTCGGCGCGAACACCCAGTCGATGCCGGTCGCGCGCACCGCGTGTGCGGTGGCCTGGCCGATCCGCTCGATCAGGGCAGCATCGCCCGCCGCGCCCAGGCCGATGTTGTGCGGGAACAGCGTGGCGCCGTAGACGTTGTTGTGACCGTGCACCGCATCGGTGCCCCAGATCACCGGGATCGGCGTGCGTGCATCGGTGGCCAGCGAGGCCGCGCGATAGGCATCGGCCAGTTGCAGCCACTGCGCCACCGTGGCGTGCTTGTCCATGCCCGGCCAGGAGCCGCCACCATTGAGAACCGAGCCGATGTAGTACTGGCGGACCTCATCGGGCGTGATCATCTTGATCTCGGGCTGGGTCATCTGGCCCACCTTCTGCGCCAGCGTCATCTCCGCCACGATTTCCCGCACCCGCGCCTCAAGCGCGGCATCCGGCGCGATCGCGCTGGCCACGTGGGGCCAGTCCTGCAGGCGTTCACCGGTGGCCGGTGCGGCACCCGCCGTCGAGGCCAGCGCGGCCAGCAGGCAGGTGGCGAGAATCGTCTTGTTGGAGCTGGTCACTGGACATCTTCCTCTGATGAAATACGCGCGAACGGGACGGGCGCGACCGCAGCCGGGCACCGCTCGCGCTGCGATGTCGATGGCCGGCGGGGTAGCGATACTGCGTCGGTCAGCGCCCCTGTCTGACAGCGCTGTCATATAAGCCCATGGCAACGCTGTCAACCGCGGTCGGGCAGGGTTGCGGCCGAAGTCCCGCTGCAGCAGGGATCGCCGGCGCAGCGTGTGTCCGCCCCTCCCGTGAACTGCTGCATCGCGGCATGGAAAAACACGAACCCGCCACGCACGTCGCCGACATGGCAACATCCGCCTGCATCGGCAACATCGATGTGACACACCCGCACTACCATCGGCAGCTGCCCGCCCGCCCCTCCAAGAGGAACCCCCGCACCATGCGTAGTCGTATCGAGGATGTCGCCGCCGTTGCGGGTGTATCGATCAAGACGGTGTCCCGCGTGCTCAACAACGAGCCCAACGTGCGCGTGGAAACCCGCGATCGCGTACTGGCCGCGGTGGCCCGCCTCGGCTACAAACCCAATCTCTCGGCGCGCAGCCTGGCCGGTCAGCGCTCGTATGCGCTGGCGCTGGTCTACAACAACCCCTCGCGCAATTACCTGATGGAAATCCAGAACGGGATGCTGGAGGCGTGCCACGCCAACCACTACAACCTGATCCTGGGCCCGGTCGGCACGGCGCGCCGCACCTTGCCCGATCTGGCCGCGCTGTTCGAGAATTCGCGCCCCGACGGGGTGGTGCTGATCCCGCCACTGACCGACGACGCAGTGGTGCTGGCCTATCTGGAAGAACACGAAATTCCGTATGCGTCCATTGCGCCGCGGCACCCCGAAGGCTGCATCGGCGTGCGCATGGACGAGACCACGGCGGTGGTCGAACTGATCGGCCACCTGGTCGCGCAGGGCCACCGCCGCATCGGCCACATCAAGGGCCCGCGCGCGCATGGCGCCTGCCAGTGGCGCCACGCCGGCTATCGCCAGGCGCTGCGCCAGTACGGGATCGAGTACGACCCGGCGCTGGTGGTCAACGGCCAGTTCTCGTTCGAATCCGGCATCGACGCGGCCAACGCCCTGTTGGATCTGGCAGAGCCACCCACGGCGATCTTCGCCGCCAACGACGACATGGCCGCCGCAGTGTTCCGCGTCGCCGGCCAACGCGGCCTGCGCATCCCCCGGGACCTGTCGGTCTGCGGCTTCGATGACACCCCGATCGCCGGGCATATCTACCCGGCGCTGACCACGGTGCGGCAGCCGACCGCCGCCATGGGGCGGCTGGCCACCGAGCAGTTGATCGATCACATCCGCTCGCCGGACGCCGGCACCATGATCACCGTCGATCACGCGGTGCTGGTGCGCGAATCCACGCACCCACCGCGTCGCCGCTGATCGCCTGCCTCAGCCGCTGTGGCGCGAACCGCGCCACGCGTAGAACGCAATGAACAGGTAGCACAGCATCGGCAGCAGGAAGGACACCTGCAGCCCATGATGGTCGGCCAGCCAACCCATCGCCAGCGGGATCACCGCCCCACCGACGATCGCCATCACCAGCAGGCTCGATGCCTGGCCGGTCAGCCTACCGAGGCGGGCAATCGCCAACGCGAAGATGGTCGGGAACATGATCGAATTGAACAGGCCGATGCTGACCACACTCCACTTGGCCAGGTTGCCGCTGCCCAGCATCGTCACCGCCAGCAGGGCCATGACGATCAACGCGAAGACCCCCAGCATGCGGCGCGGATCCAGACGGGTCAGCAATGCCGCACCGAGCAGACGCCCGACCAGCGCGCCGCCCCAATACAACGACACGTAGCGCGTGGCTTCCTGCTCGGTCAGCCCCTCACCGATACCCGGCATCGAAAGGAAGTTGACCAGCACGCTGCCGATCGAGACTTCCGCACCCACATAGAAGAAGATCGCCAGCACGCCATAGCGCAGGTGGCGGTGGCGCAGCGCATCGCGCAGGCGGCCCCTGCCGGTGGCAGCCTCGCCTTCCACGCCGGGAATGGTCGGCAGGCGGAACATCCAGATCGCCACCGCCAGCACGAACAGCGCCACTGCCAGGCCGAAGTAAGGCACCTGCACCGATTGCGCTTCAGCAGCGCGATACGCGAGCGCTTCAGCGTGCGGCAGCAGCGCCAGCTCATCGGCCGTGCGCGGCGCGGCCGAGAGGATCAGCAGGCCACCGAACAGCGGCGCGATGGTGGTGCCCAGCGCATTCATCGATTGCGCCAACGTCAGCCGGCTGGAACTGGTCTGTTCCGGCCCGAGCAGCGCAACGTAGGGATTGGCGGCCACCTGCAGCACGGTGATGCCGGTGGCCAGCACGAACAGCGCGCCGAGGAACAGGCCGTACACATGCGCCTGCGCGGCCGGCCAGAACAGCAACGCGCCCACACCGGCAATGGCCAGCCCGGCCACGATGCCGCGCTTGTAACCCACCGCCGCGACCAGGCGCCCGGCGGGGAGCGACATCAGGAAGTACGCACCGAAGAAGGTGAACTGGACCAGCATCGCCTGCACCCAGGTCAGGGCGAACGCCGCCTTGAGGTGCGGGATCAGGATGTCGTTGAGGCAGGTGAGGAAGCCCCACATGAAAAAGATGGCGGTGACCACGGCCAGTGCAACGCCATTGCTTTGCACATGTTGTCCGCGGACGGCAGCAGGAGTGTCCATTGCATGTCCTTCCAGATTGGGAGTGCCGGCCAGTCGGCGGCCAGACATGGAACCTGCTTGGACCGCGATTGTCCAGCGCTGTCAGCAATCGGATCCGAGGGTCGGCCGATGCTGCAGTGCACGCGCCCGAATGCCTTCGCGCAGTTTCGTTCTGCACTGCACAACAGATCAGCATCGCCATTCCGGCGGCCCACGTTCCCGCAGAATCGAGCTACAACGCCCGTGCTGCAGTGTTTCCGCCGCGCGCGCAGCCGTCCCGACTGCAACGCACGACACAGCTCGGCGTCGGCCGCAAGCGCATCGCCACGTGCGTTTGTTGACAACGCTGTCAACCATGGCTCCAATCCGGGCCGTGCGCACTGGACCCCGCGCCGACACAACGCAGAACCGCCACGATCGAATTCCCTGGGGAGGGATCATCATGAAGACGTACAAGGCCGTACCCCGCAAGGCGATGCTCACCTCCGCACTTCTCGCTGTCCTGGCCGGCCCGGCCTGGGCGCAGGATCCTGCGGCCCGAGAGAACACCACGACGGCCCCCGATGGCGTCGATCCCACCACGCTGGATGCGGTGCAGGTCACCGGCATCCGTGGCAGCCTCACCTCGTCGATGAACCTCAAGCGCGACAGCCAGGGGGTGGTCGACGGCATCATTGCCGAGGACATCGGCAAGTTCCCGGATACCAACCTGGCCGAATCGCTGCAGCGCATCAGCGGCGTGTCGATCGACCGCACCTCCAGCGGCGAGGGCTCCAAAGTCACCGTGCGCGGCATCGGCCCGGACTACAACCTGGTGCTCCTGAACGGCCGGCAGATGCCGGCGTCCAACCTCGGCAACGGCGGTGCTGGCCTGAACGGTTCGCGATCGTTCGACTTTGCGAATATCGCCTCCGAATCGATTTCGGCCGTCGAGGTCTACAAGACCACCCGCGCCGACAATCCGACGGGCGGCATCGGCGCCACCATCAACATAAAGACGCTGCGTCCATTGGAGGCGGCGCCGGTCGTCAGCCTGGGCCTGAAGGCGGTGCACGACACCTCCAACGACAACGTGCCGCGCACGCTGCAAGGGTCCAACATCACCGGTGAGCTATCGGGCATCTTCAGCCAGACCTACGCCGACGGACGCTTCGGTGTTGCACTCAGTGCCAGCCATCAGGAACGCGACTCGGGCTTCAACCAGGCGACCGTGGCCGAAGGCTGGGCGACCCTTCGTGGCAGCGACACCACCGACTGGCGGGCGTTGCCACAACCAGGCACGGGCTATGCCGACCGGATCACCAACCGCCCGGGCGCCGATGATATCTATGGCCGCCCGCAGAACTCGGCCTACAACGTCAATGCGGTGCAGCGGCAGCGCACCAACGGGCAGGCCACGTTCCAGTGGAAGCCGCTGGACAACGTGACCACCACGCTGGACTACACCTATGTGGAAAACAAGGTCCAGCAGCAGCGCAGCGAACTGTCGGTGTGGTTCAACTATGGCCCTGGCGACAGCACCTGGACCAACGGCCCGGTTGCCGCGCCTATCGTCTACAGCGAAGACGTGGTCAACGGCGACGTGGCCATGGGCGGCATGAAGCTGGCGACCAAGAACAACATGGAAGCGGTGGGCTTCAACGTCGAGTGGGAGGTCAACGACGCGCTGGACCTGTCCTTCGACTACAACCGCGCCAGTGCCGAATCGCAGCCCGATGGCCCCTACGGCTCGGCGGGCGTGCTGGGCGTCGCCGCTTACGTGCGTGGCAAGACCACGGTGGATTACAGCGGCGACCTCCCCATCATCAACATCGCACTGCCTCCTGGCGGCATCCAGGCGTCGGATGCCCTGGTGACCGGCTCGGTCTTCCAGAACAGCTACAACAAGTCTGAAGTGGAGCAGCTGCAGGCCAAGGGCGTGTTCCGCTTTGCCGACTACTCCGCGCTGGATTTCGGCGTGGGCCACACCAAGGTGGACAATCGCTCGGCCGCGGCCATCATGCAGCGAGACAGCTGGGGTGGCGTCGGTACGCCTGCGGACTACGATGACAGCATCTGGTACGCCGATGACATGGGCAAGTACTTCAAGGCGTTCTCCGGCCACAACGATCCGCGCCTGACGGGCCAGTTCCTGGTCTTCGATTTCGACCGCCTGCGCGATCGTGCCGCCCAGGTGGCCAATGGCGTGGAGCCTGCCTGCCCCACCTGCTATGTCGCCCCGACGGAATACTCCGAGGACATCCGTACCACGGAAACGTCCAAGAGCGCTTACCTGCAATACCGCACTACCTTTGACTGGAACATGCCGCTGCATATCGCCGCGGGTGTGCGCTACGAACAAACCGAGGTGGAATCGCAGGCGCTGGTGCGCGTACCCACCTCCATCAGCTGGAATTCGCTCAACGAATTCAACATCACCTACGCCGAGGAAGGCGCCTTCGTGGGTGGCAAGGGCAAGTACGACTACATCCTGCCCAATCTCGACCTGAAGCTGGACCTGAGCGAATCGTTGGCGCTGCGCGGCAGCTACAGCCGCAGCCTCGGCCGTCCGGGCTGGACGCAGATCGAAAGCGGGCAGCGTCTGGACAACATCGTGCGCACCCAGGGCGGCACCGGCTCGCGTGGCAACCCGGCACTGGAGCCGTTGCTCTCGGACAACGTCGATCTCTCGCTGGAGTGGTACTACGGAGAGGCCAGCTACGCCTCGGTCGGCTTCTTCCGCAAGAACATCAAGAACTTCATCAGCAATACGATCGCGCGTGAGGATGCAGGCAGTCTGCACACCCCGGTGGGCGGCGCCTACTGGAACGAGGCACTGGCATCGGGCTGCGTGGCTACCGATACGGTGTGCCTCCGCAACTACATCTTCACCAACCATGCCGGCGACCCGGGCGTGACCTCCACCGGTGTCAACTCCGCCGGTCAGCTGACCGGCAGCATCGTCGGCCAGCCGGGTGATCCGATCGCCGGGTTTGATGTCACCCTGCCGGCCAACCAGCGTTCGGACCACCTCCAGGGTTGGGAAGTGGCCGTGCAGCACCTGTTCGGCCAGTCCGGCTTTGGCGTGGCGGCGAACTACACCAAGGTGAAATCCGGCCTGACCTTCGACAACCTCAGCCTGGGCGACCAGTATCCGATGATCGGCCTCAGCGATTCTGCCAACGCGGTGCTGTTCTACGACAAGAACGCCTGGCAGGTCCGTGCGGCCTACAACTGGCGCGACAAGTTCCTCAACGGCATCGGCGGCCAGGGGCCCAACCCGAACTACACCGAAGCCTACGGCCAGCTCGATCTCAACATCAGCTACGCGGTCAGCGACCAGCTGACGCTGAGTGTGGAGGCGATCAACCTGACCGACGAGACCATGCGCACCTACGCGCGCCATTCCAACATGCTGCGCTACGCCACCCAGACCGGGCCGCGTTACATGTTCGGCGTTCGCTACAAGTTCTGAGTCGGCTGTACCGACCCGCAGCACCGGAAGGCCGCGCTCACCCCGCGGCCTTTCGCTTCCGCCACCCCCGCGCTACCGTGGGCGCCACCCGCCTCTGCCATCAGGACGCCGATGTCTGCCATGCCCGGCCCGATCGAGGAACTGCATGATCTGGATCCGGCGCAGCTGCACGCGCAGTTGCCCGGCTGGACGACACCGAAAGTGATCCGCGGGCTGGTGGCGCAGTGGCCGCTGGTCAGCGCGGCGACGCAGTCCGCACAGGCGGCGGTCGCCCATCTCAAACAGTTCGACCACGGCACGATGCCGGTCACCGCCACCACGGCGCCGCCGGAGGCCAAGGGGCGTGTGTTCTACAACGCCGACATGAGCGGCTTCAATTTCCGCCGCGAGCAGATTCCGTTGAAGGTCGTGCTCGACACCCTGCTCAAGTACGCCACCGCGCCGACGCCACCCTCGATCTACGTCGCCTCGACCACGCTGGACAGTTTCCTGCCCGGCTTCCGCCGGGCCAATGCACTTGCGCTCGGCGTGGACGATCCGCTGGCCAGTATCTGGATCGGCAACCGCTCGCGTATCGCCGCGCACCAGGACGTGCCGGACAACCTGGCCTGCGTGGCCGCCGGCCGCCGCCGGGTCACCCTGTTCCCGCCGGCGCAGGTGGGCAATCTGTATATCGGGCCACTGGACTTCACGCCGGCCGGGCAGGCCGTCAGCCTGGTCGACTTCGCCGCACCGGACCTGGCACGCTTCCCGCGCTTCAGCGAGGCGCTGGCCCACGCACAGGTGGCCGAACTCGGCCCCGGCGATGCGGTGTTCATCCCCTCGTTGTGGTGGCACCACATGGAGGGGCTGGAGGCGTTCAATGTACTGGTCAATTACTGGTGGCGGCCTGTGCCGGCGTGGCGGGATGCGCCGATGAACGCACTGATGCTATCGCTGCTGGCCATACGCGATCTGCCACCGGCACAGCGTGCGCATTGGCAGGCGATGTTCCAGCACTATGTCTTCGAGGCCGATGACCACACCGCCGCGCATATTCCCGAAACGGTGCGCGGCGTGCTCGGGCCACTCGACCAGGCCGGCGCCGATCATCTGCGCGGCGTGCTGCGCAAGCGCCTGGAGCGCTGAACGGGCCACCACGGCGGCGCCGACTTCACCCACGTGGGGGTGTAATCCGCAATAATCGCCGCCCAACGAGTTGTTGACCGCCCGGGGGCGGGGTCGTGCGCTCCTGACTGTTTCGCTGCTGCCGTTCCATCCGCATGTTCCGGTTGGT
The DNA here is from genome assembly GCF_039674765.1 of Stenotrophomonas sp. TWI273. Taxonomy (NCBI): domain Bacteria; kingdom Pseudomonadati; phylum Pseudomonadota; class Gammaproteobacteria; order Lysobacterales; family Lysobacteraceae; genus Stenotrophomonas; species Stenotrophomonas sp. TWI273. The sequence continues at coordinate 282,670 of NZ_JBDJOA010000002.1, read as the reverse complement.
GCTGCACCCTGCCGCCCGTGAACCGCATGCGTCCGTTGTCCACCCGTCTGAACCTGGGCAAGTTGATCCTTGCCCTGGCCCTGCTCAGCGCGCTCATCGCGCTGGCCAATACCCTGCATGCCAGCTACCGCGTGCAGCGCGAGCAGCTGATCGGCAATACGCTGGAAGCCAACCGTGTGTATGCCAGCAAGCTGGCGGAGTCGACCCAGAACTTCGTTCTGTCAGCGCAGCAGCAGGTGGCCTACAGCGCCACCCTGCTCGGCCAGCGTGTGCATGATCGCAGCGAACTGGAAGCAGAAGCCGCACGCCTGCAGCTGCAGACCAACAGCTTCAACTCGGTGCTGATCGTGGATGCCGGCGGTACCGTGCTGGCGACCTCCCCACAGAGCCTGGCCCTGCAGGGCGTGCTGCTCAAGAGCGCCGGCAACCGCGATGCCCTGGAGCGCCGGGTCCCCTTCATCAGCGACCCCTACCAGGCCGCGACCGGGCGCCTGGTGGTGGCGATTTCGCATCCGATCTTCTCCGCGCAGGGGAGGTACCAGGGCTATGTCAGCGGCACGATCTACCTGCGCCAGCGCAGCATCCTGCAATCGCTGCTGGGCAAGCACTATTACCGCGATGGGTCCTACCTGTACGTCGTCGACCGCAACGGTCGCATCCTGTACCACATCGAACAGGACCGGGTCGGCCAGTTCGCGCTGGAGAACCCGGCCGTGCAGGCGGTGACCCGAGGCCACTCCGGCGCGCAGCAGGTACGCAACAGTCACGGCGTGCAGATGCTGGCCGGGTACGCGCCGGTGCCGAGCGTTGGCTGGGGCGTGGTGGCCCAGCGGCCGACCACCGCCACGCTGGCCTCACTGTCCAAGCTGATGTCGGCGGTGATCTGGAATGCGATTCCGCTGGGCATCCTGTCGCTGCTGATCACCTGGTGGTTCGCGCGGCGCATCTCGCTGCCGCTATGGCAGCTGGCGCGCAACGTGCAGAACCGCGACACCGGCATCGCGATCCGCCACGTCACCGGTATCCGGGCCTGGTACTACGAGGTCGCCCAGCTCAAAGCCGCCCTGCTGTACAGCTTCAACCTGCTGCAGGACCGCATCGGCAAGCTCAACCGCGCCAGCATGACCGATCCCCTTACCGGCCTGCAGAACCGGCGCGGCCTGCAGCAGGGGCTGGAAGACTGGCAGGCACGCGGCCAGCCATTCGGGATCATCGCGCTGGACATCGACCGCTTCAAAAGCATCAACGACCGCTTCGGTCATGCGGTCGGCGACGCCGTGATCCTGCGCATCGCGCAATTGATGCGCGATGGCTCACGCGACACCGATCTGCTCTGCCGCAACGGCGGTGAGGAGTTCCTGATCCTGTTGCCGGGCATCGATGCCCTCCATGCCGCGCAGGTGGCCGAGCGCCTGCGCATCCAGGTGGCCGCCGAAGTGTTCGAGCAGGTCGGCACGGTCACCGTGTCGCTGGGCGTGGCCCACTACCCGACCTATCACGATGATCCGCAGCAGGCGCTGCGGCTGGCCGACAAGGCCCTGTACATGGCCAAGGAACAGGGCCGCAACCGCACCGTGGTGTACCCGCAGCCTGAAGGCACGGGCACCAGTTGACACCGGGGTCGCGGGCGCAATGCGCCGCGGCCCGTGTCAGGCTCAGCTGCCCAGCGGGGTGCGCAGGCGCGGCGCGTTGGGGTCGCCGGCCAACGTAGCCGAGCCGTCGGTCAGCAGATCCGGCGAGAAGCCGGCGCTCTCCGGGCGTGTGGACCACGGGATGGCGTTGCGTGGTCCTGGAATGTAAGCGCGCCACTGCGCCAGGTCGTCAGGCATGGCGGTGTTGATCGCGAAACTGACCGGCACGCGGTAGGTGCGGAACGGCGCCTCCAGGCTGGCGTCCTCCGCGCTCAGCGGAAAGCGCCACTTGCGCGCGGCGTCCAGCGATGCCCTGCTCAGGCGACTGCGGATGCGATCCATCTGGGCTGCCGTCCCCGTGCTTCTCAGATTCACCTGCTCGGCAACCTGGTCGACCACACGCCCTTCCCGGTCAACCTTCAGGGCGAGGTACACGGTGCCCTGCCCACCCACGCGGAACACGTCGGCGGGGTAGCGCGGGGGTGGCGTACGCACCCTGGATTTGATTTCCCGTCCCGAGGCATCCTTCCGGGCGCCATCGAAATGTGCACTGATCAGCCGCACGTTGAAGGTATCGTTCGCACCCGGCTGGGCGACGACACGTACGGTCATCCGCGCATCCATCGGTACCGGGGCGCCGTCACGCACATTCGGCTCGAATTCCCAGTTCTTCACGGTGTCACGCACCAGCGTGGCCACTGCCTCCGGAAGCAGGTCCTGCTTGTCGATCTCCAGCGCAGTGATGCGGCCGTCGTCGCCAATGTCGAGGGTGCCCTCGACCCGCATCCCCATTTCCACCGGCACATCGGCCGACGGCTTGGCCGCGTGCGCTGGCGCTGCTGCCAGCACCAGTGCCACGGCGATTGCCTGGATGATGTCCATCGCGTTGTTTCTCCTTGTGCCATTCATCGTCATCGGTACCGACAGCCTACCCACTGGGGCCGGCATGCAGGGTCAGCCACCCAGCGGCGTCAACAGGGTCGGCCCCTTGCCGGCGGCATCGGCCATGAACACCCCGCCGGACGGCAGCATATCGGCCTTGCCATCGGCAGCCATGTCCATGTCCCTGCGCCACGGCGCCTGCTGGCGCGGGCCGGGAATATAGGCATCCCAGCGACCGTAGCGCTCGGCGTCGTCTCCGAAGGAGAAGCGTACCGGCACCCGGATGGTCCAGCTGGCTTCATTCCTGTACTCGCCGGTGGTCGGAATCCTGAACGTCCATTTGCGCGCAGCACCCATCGCTACCCGCGACAGCTTGTCACGCATCTTCCGCATGTTCGCCTCATTGGCGATCACACGCAGGTTGACCTGCTCGGTCGCCACGTCCAGGGCGTTGCCATCGCGCCCGACCTGGATCAGCAGGATCACGTCACCGCGTCCCCCTGCATTGAACACGTCCTCCGGATACGCCGGCCGCGACATCTTCCTGCCGGTCACGCTGCTGGTATCGGTTGGGTCGTACGTGTCGAAACTCGCCGCCAGCAGGGTGACCTGGCCCGTGCCATCCGGGTTGTTCTTTGCCCCCAGGCGGATGCTGGCCGGCGCACGCGCCTTGACGGCGCGGCCCTGGCGCCGCACCGGCTCGAAGCGCCAGGTGTGCACCGCACGTTCGACGAACCGGACGATTCCCTCGTCCACCTGGTCCGGCTTGTCGAGACGGAACGCTTCGACCTGGCCTTCGGTACCGATATCGATCTCGCCGGTAAGCACCATGCTGGCTTCGGCCTGCTCGCGCACCTCGCGCTTGGTCTGTGCGTCCGCATCGGGGACCACGACCATGCCCACGCCGCTGAAGGCCAGTGCCAGGGCAAGAATAGGGGAACAACGCATCGCACTATCTCCTTGTGGATACCTGACAGCGTAGCGCAGCGGCGTTCCTGTGGACAATCAAGCCAGCCGCAGCGCGCCGGCATACGGCGGCGTGTCCGGAAAATCACCGCTGGCAAAACCTGCCTGCAGCTGTTGCCACCACACGGGATCCAGCAGATGGCCGAAATGCTCGCGCACGGCCGCCAGCTCGGGCGCCGGCAGCCCCATGAACATCCAGAACCGCTCCGGAAACACGTCACGCGGGCCGATGTCGAACCAGGGTTCACCAGCCAGCGCTTCCTCCTCATTGCGCGGCGTCGGCCATGCACGGAAGTTGCACTCGGTGACCAGGCACAGCTCGTCGTAGTCGTAGAACACCGCGCGCCCGTGGCGGGACACACCAAAGTTCTTCGGCAACATATCGCCAGGAAAAATGTTGTTGCGCGCCATGTCGGTGATCGCCTGCGCGTAATCAAGCGCGGCGACGCGACGTGCCTCGGCGGTCTGCTCACGCAGGTACAGGTTGAGCGGACGGAAACGCCGCTGCACGTAGCACAGCGCGATCACCAGTTCGTCGCCGTCCTCGCGCACACTGCTGGCGCACTGGGTCAGCAGCTCCTCGCGCAGGGCCGAAGAGAAGCGTGACCGCGGGAAGCGCAGGTGCCGATAGGGCTGCGCGTCGAGCAGCCGGCCGACACGGTCCAGGTTGAATACCAGCGCATACTTCTCTTCGACCTGGTGCCGGCTCATGGTCTTGGGCCAGGCGAAACGGTCCCGGATCAGCTTGAACACCAGCGGATAGCTGGGCAGGGTGAACACCGCCATGACCATGCCGGGCGTGCCGTCAGCATGCACCAGCTGCTCGCCCGGCTGTTCCTGGAAGTGACGGAAAAAGGTGCGATAGCGTTCGGTCTTGCCCTGCTTGGCACGCCCGAGCACGGTGTAGATCTCATCGACCGGCTTGCCCGGCAGCAGGCTGCGCAGGAACACCACCGCATCGCCTACCGTGGCCAGATCGGCCTGGAAATAGCTGCGCGAGACGCCGAACAGATGCGCGACATCACGGCGCCGGGTCAACACCGCATCCACGCGCAGGCCGCGCTCGTCATGGACCAGCGCGATCACGCAGGGCGAGAAGCGATGCTCACCGAATACGCGCCCCACCAGATAGGCCCGACGCTCGCGATAGAACACGGTGTCGAGCAGTTCAATGCTGCGCACCGGGTAGTCGCCCCAGTGCGCCAGATCGTCCTGCAGGCGCACCGCGATCGCCGCGGCGCAGCGCAGCTGGTGCGCGTACGGCACATCGAAGCGGTAGTCCCCCAGTACGCGCATGAAGGCATCGGCCGGGCGCGTGGGCGACAAGGTGTAGCTGTGCCGCGCGACCGGATGGGTAATGGCATCGGAGGGCTCCACGTCCATCGCCATGAACTCGATCGCCCCGTCCACACCGCGGGTGGCGAACAGCCGGCGCGCCAGCGTGTTGTAGAACGTCTTGTACAGCTCGGCGTCGATCAGCCCCGCCAGCAACGCCGCATAGGCCGTGCGCACCTGCAGCCACAGCGCGCGCTCGCCGATGCGCTCACCGGCTGCACGGCGCAATGCATCCACGGTCTCGGCGATACACCGGTCGTACAGCCCGATGCGCTCCACGGCGTCCTGCCGTGCACCGGCCCAGTCGCGCCGTTCGAAGCGCAGCCGCGCACGCCGCGAGATCGCCGCGAAGCGCGCGTGGTAATCCTCGAACCCATCGCGGATCAACCGCGCAAGCGCCTCCGCTGACGCAGTCATGCGGTGCCACCGATGAGGCATGGAACGTTCTGGCAGGAACAGCGACCGTGCATGCATCCACTTCCACAGGACCTGCTGCCACCATAAGGCAGCGACTGGGCGCTTGCCCAGCGGGCGCCCACAAAAAAACCCGCGCCGAAGCGCGGGTTCTTCATCGATCACCGCTGGGGCGGGACCGCTTCGTTACAGCGCAGACAGCGCGCTGTTGAAGGTGGTGCTCGGACGCATCGCGGCGCTGGCCTTGGCCACGTCCGGACGGTAGTAACCGCCGATATCGACCGGCTTGCCCTGCACCGCGGCCAGCTCGCCGACGATGGCCTGCTCGTTGTCGGCCAGGGCCTTGGCCAGCGGAGCGAAACGGGCCTTCAGCGCGGCATCGTCGTCCTGCGCGGCCAGGGCCTGGGCCCAGTACAGCGCGATGTAGAAGTGGCTGCCGCGGTTGTCGATGCCACCGAGCTTGCGTGACGGCGACTTGTCGTTGTCCAGGAACTGGCCGTTGGCCTGGTCCAGCGTCTTGGCCAGCACGGTCGCACCGGCGTTGTCGTAACGGTTGCCCAGGTGCTCCAGCGAGGCCGCCAGCGCGAGGAACTCGCCCAGCGAATCCCAGCGCAGGTAGTCCTCTTCCACGAACTGCTGCACATGCTTGGGCGCCGAACCACCGGCACCGGTCTCGAACAGGCCGCCACCGGCCATCAGCGGCACGATGGAGAGCATCTTGGCGCTGGTGCCCAGCTCCATGATCGGGAACAGGTCGGTCAGGTAGTCGCGCAGCACGTTGCCGGTCACCGAGATGGTGTCCTCGCCCTTGCGGATGCGGTCCAGCGAGAAGGCGGTCGCTTCCACCGGGGCCAGGATGCGGATGTCCAGGCCGTTGGTGTCGTGGTCCTTCAGGTAGGTCTCGACCTTGGCGATCACCTGCGCATCGTGCGCGCGGGCGGCATCGAGCCAGAACACCGCCGGGGTGCCGCTCAGGCGGGCGCGGTTCACGGCCAGCTTCACCCAATCCTGGATCGGGGCGTCCTTGGTCTGGCACATGCGCCAGATGTCGCCGGTCTGCACGGCGTGCTCGAACACCACGGCGCCTGCCTCATCGGAGACGCGCACGGTGCCGTCGGCCGGGATCTGGAAGGTCTTGTCGTGCGAGCCGTATTCCTCGGCCTTCTGTGCCATCAGGCCGACGTTCGGCACCGAGCCCATGGTGGCCGGGTCGAACGCACCGTGGGTGCGGCAGTCGTCGATCACGGCCTGGTACACACCGGCATAGCAACGGTCGGGGATGACGGCCTTGGTGTCCTGCAGCTTGCCATCGGCATTCCACATGCCGCCGGAGTCGCGGATCATCGCCGGCATCGAGGCATCGACGATCACGTCGCTCGGCACGTGCAGGTTGGTGATGCCCTTGTCCGAATTGACCATCGCCAGGCCCGGACGCTTGCCATATTCGGCAGCCAGGTCGGCCTTGATCGCTTCCTGGGTCGCTTCGGGCAGCTGCGGCAGGCGCGCGAACAGATCGCCGATACCGTTATTCGGATCGAACCCGGCCTGCTTGAGCACCTCGGCATGCTTGGCCAGCACGTCTTTGTAGAACTCTTCGACGACCACGCCGAACATGATCGGGTCGGAGACCTTCATCATGGTGGCCTTGAGGTGCAGCGAGAACAGCACGCCCTTGGCCTTCGCATCGGCGATCTGCGCCTGCACGAACGAGGCCAGCGCATTGCGGCTCATCACGGCGGCGTCGACGATCTCACCGGCCTTGACTGCGGTCTTTTCCTTGAGCACGACGCTGCTGCCGTCGGCCTTGAACAGTTCGATCTTCAGGCTGCCGGCAGTGGCCAGCGTCGCCGACTTTTCGCTGCCGTAGAAGTCACCGCCATCCATGTGCGCGACATGCGACTTGCAGTCCTTGGACCACTTGCCCATGCGATGCGGGTGCTTGCGGGCGTAGTTCTTGACCGACAGCGGCGCGCGGCGATCGGAGTTGCCTTCGCGCAGCACCGGGTTCACCGCGCTGCCCTTGACCTTGTCGTAGCGCGCCTTGATGTCGCGCGAGACGTCGTCGGTCGGCACGTCCGGGTAGTTCGGCAGTGCGAAGCCCTGGTCCTGCAGTTCCTTGATCGCGGCCTTCAGCTGCGGCACCGAGGCGCTGATGTTGGGCAGCTTGATGATGTTCGCGTCCGGGGTGGTCGCCAGCTGGCCCAGTTCGGCCAGGTGGTCGGCTTCTTTCTGGTCGTCTTTCAGGTAATCCGGGAACAGGGCCAGGATGCGGCCGGACAACGAAATATCGCGGGTTTCCACGGCAATGCCGGCGGTGGCGGTGTAGGCCTCGACGATCGGCAGCAGCGACTGCGTGGCCAGGAACGGGGCTTCATCGGTGAGCGTGTAGAGAATCTTGGGCGTGTTCGACATGGGGGATCAGGGCTCTCTTGCAGATCTCGTGAATGATGGCCGACGGCAATGCCGGGCCGCGTGCAACCGTGTCGCGTGCAGGGCCTCGCACAGCCTGGCCCGCACTTTCCCCGGGGACCGCGCCAACCAACGGCGCGCACGGCGGGAAACCCCTGCATTGTCGCGTTTTCAGCCCCCCGGAGCAAAGCCACCCCATACGCAAACGTACTGGAACGCTGTGGTGCATCGGCGCCAGGCCGCCGCAGTTTCCGGATGCAGAACCGCTCATTCGGAAACTGCGGCGGCCTCCGGGAGACCGTCCACCCATTCCGCGAGGGGCTTTCCCCACACGCTTTGGCGAGGACACGTGAGTGTCTGGCTGCTGTGGTTGCGCTTGAAACTGCATACCCGGAAGCTGCCAACTGCCGCTGCCAGATCCTTTCGCTGTGAGGCGCCGGTCGCCGTGCCGATCAGATGCAGCGGCATGACACCCGATCGGTCGGGCTTGACGAAGATGTCGTATCGGGTCGAATCGCCCTCGGCTGTTCTGTAGCCGGAAAGCTGATAGCCAGGAAGGGTTAGTTTCAGATCGATAGAGGATCCCGGACTGGGCGCTTGCGGTGCGTCGCCTTCATAGACCAACAGCACGCTCCGTTGATCCTTCAGAACTTCATGAATCCCGAAATCCGCAGGTGATTCGTAGCTGATCGACATCCCAGTGGGGACACGCAGGCAGGCGCCATGGAGGAAGTGATCGCAACTGTAGGCCCACAGCGTTGCTTCCTGTCCATATGCGTATCCGGGTAAAAGCGCAACAACAGGCGCAAAGAAACGCCACATCCTCTTCTTGTCCATTGCCTCTCCCTTGGAATTCCGGCGCCGCGCGATACCCCCATTCTGCGACGATACGACTCGTGCAATCCACGCACAGTACGGATCGGGCGATCTCACCAGAGCGGGAAACCATGCCCTTCCTTGAGGCGCCTGCGGCCCAGCGCTAGACCCATACAGGCTGCCGCGCCTGGAATGGCATGAAGCGCACTTCTGCCCGCCACGCCGATGAAATAAAGCCATAAAAAAGACGCAGCCTCGCGGCTGCGTCCATCGTGAGCCTGTTGCCGGGAGAGAGTCGGCGTCTGGGCTTACTTGACCTCAAACTCCTGCGGCGATCCGGCCGCCTTACCATCTACCATGACTTCCGCGCGGTACTTGCCCGCCGGCCAGCCATTGGCATTCTTGAACGAGATATTGGTGGTTTCGGCACCGGTGGTATTGACCACCTGGTTCTGCTCACCGGCCACCTGACCATTCTGGAAGGTCAGCTTGGCCGCCACGTTGGCGTTGTTGGCGCTGCCATCGGTCCGGATCGAGACGATGATGTCGTCCTTCGGCGCGAACAACGCTGCCGAAGTGACCGTCTTGTCCGCCGCAGCGGTCTTGCCGACAGTGACGTTGGAGACGTTCACCCCGGCCGCAGCGGTCATCGGCTGCGGGGCGGCTTCGGTCATCGGCGCCGGTGCGGCCGGGGTGGTCGCCGCCGGCTGCGCATTGTTGTCAGCGGTGTCTTCTTTCTTCTTGCAGCCGGCCAGGGCCACGGTGGCCAGAAGCGCGGCGAGGACGGCAGTACTGATGGACGACTTCTTCATGTGAGGTTGCTCCCTTGTAGGTGATGGGCAGTACAGCGGATCAGGCTTTGGGCGGCAGTTTCAGGGTCTGGCCCGGTTGGATCTTGTCCGGGTCGTCCAGTACATCGCGGTTGGCCTCGAAGATGCGCTTCCACGCATTGGCATCGCCCAGTTCCTGCTTGGCGATCTTGGAGAGCGAATCGCCCTTCTGCACCGTGTAGGTGCCCCCGACCTTTTCCGCGGTGGTATCCACCGAGGAGGTCACGCCCGAGAAATCGACCTGATCGACTTTCTGCGCGGTGGTATCAACGCTGGCGCTGACACCGGAAAAGTCGACTTTCTTATCGGTACTCATCCATACACTCCCGTCTTGATTGACGACATGGGAGGCACGGTGTCACAGCCCTTGTTAATGGGGCATGGCGTGGGTGTGAAGACGTGCGGAACGGCTACCGGCGGCCACGTTGCCCGGGGGTAGAGCCACCCCATGGGTGGCTGCGCGTGGTGCCGGGTTCCGGGGCAGCGACCCGTGGGGTCGCTCTACTGCCGCAGGTCGCGGACGGTGCGGGCCGGCAGCTCGATGCCCGGGCTGGCCCGCCACGGGTTGATGTCCAGGCCGCCGCGGCGGGTGTAGCGCGCTTCCACTTCCAGCCACTGCGGTGCGCAGCGCTGGGTGATTTCGCTGAAGATCCGCTCCACGCACTGCTCGTGGAATTCGGCGTGTTCGCGGTAGCTGATCAGGTATTTCAGCAGGCCGTCGCGGTCGATCTTCGGGCCGTGGTAACGCACGCTGACGCTGGCCCAGTCCGGCTGGCCGGTGACCGGGCAGTTGGACTTGAGCAGGGCCGAACTCAACGTTTCGGTGACCACCTCATCGGCGTCGGCGAACAGGAATTCCGGGGCCGGCGGGCCGTAGCGTTCGATGGCGACATCGCGCTCGTCCAAGGACTCGCCCTCGGCCTCTTCCACCAGCGGCGGCACCCCGAGCACCACCGTCACCACCGCCCCGGCACACGCCGACAGATCGCGGGTGATGCACAGGCGCGCGGCCGCGTCATCATCGAAACGCGTGCTGTTGAGCGAGTTGAGATACAGCTTGAACGACTTGGATTCGATCAGGTTCGGCGAGGTGCACGGCACGCTGACCGTGGCCACGGCCACACGCGGCTTGCCGCGACCGTCCAGCCAGCTCAGCTCATAGGCCTGCCAGCGGTCATGGCCGACGAACGGCAGCGCCGCTTCGTCCAGGCCGATTTCCTCGCGGGCGCCGCGGCGCGGGATGGGGAAGAGCAGGCCGGGATCGTACTGCGACGGGTAAGCCACCTCGCGACCGAGGCTGGAGTCCTGGGGGGTATTCATGCCGCCATTTTACGCCGGTAGGCGCGCGGCGTCCGGCGGCGAAAACGAAAGGTCCCGGCCAACGGCCGGGACCTACCGTCGTTTCACCCCGCCGCAGGCACAGCCGGCGTCCCATTGAGATAATCCAGACTGACCTGCAGCAACGCGCGCAGGCCCACATCCAGCGCCTTCTCATCGAGCAGGAACTTCGGCGAGTGGTTGGCCGGCGCGGTCGCCGGATCGATCCCCTCGCTGGTGGAGCCCACGAAGAAGAACATGCCCGGCACCTGCTGGGCGTACAGCGAGAAGTCCTCGGCCCCCATCTGCAGCGGCGGCTCGTACACATTGCCCTCGCCGACCACGGCCTGCAGGCTCGGCAGCATCCGCGCGGTCAGTGCCGGATCGTTGACCGTGGCCGGGTTGCCCTCGGACTCGTAGATCTCGGTTTCCGCCTTGGCCCCGTGTGCGGCGGCGGTGTGCTCGGCCACGTTGCGCAGGTCGGCGAAGATCTGCTGGCGCATGCCCTCGTCGAAGGTGCGGATGGTGCCGACCATCTCCACTTCATCGGGAATGATGTTGTAGCGGATGCCGCCCTTGATCGCGCCGAAGGTCACCACCGCCGGCTGCTTGGAGAGGTTGGCACGGCGGCTGACGATGGTCTGCGCGGTGCCGACCAGGTCGGCGGTGGCCACGATCGGGTCCACCCCGTTCCACGGCGCCGAGCCATGGGTCTGGCGGCCGATCACCTTGATCCCGAACCGATCCGACGCTGCCATCAGCGGGCCGCCACGCACCGCGATCTGGCCGGCCGGCACGCTGGAGAACACATGCAGGCCGAACACGGCCTCGGGCTTGAAGTCCTTGAACAGCCCTTCCTTGAGCATCAGCGCCGCCCCGCCCTCTTCCGGCGGCGGCGCGCCTTCCTCGGCGGGCTGGAAGATCAGCATGACTTCGCCGGGCAGGTTCGCGCGCATCTTCACCAGCGCATCGGCCACGCCCAGCAGGGTGGCGGTGTGGGCGTCGTGACCGCAGGCGTGCATCACCCCGACGGTCTCGCCGCGGTAGGTGCTGGTGGCCTTGGAGGCGAACGGCAGGCCGGTCTGTTCGGTCACCGGCAGTGCGTCCATGTCCGCGCGCAGGGCGATCCGCGGGCCGGGCTTGCCGCCCTTGATGATGGCCACCACGCCGTGGTGGGCGATGCCGGTCTGCGGCTTCAGTCCCATCGCGCGCAGGCGCTCGGCCACCTTGGCCGAGGTGCGTTCTTCGCGGTTGGACAGCTCCGGGTGCTGGTGGAAGTCACGGCGCCAGTCGATCACCTGGGCCTTGAGGCGGGTCGCAGCGGCGGCCACTTCCGGGCGTTCGGCGGGGGCGGCGGCGGCCAGACCGGGGGCGGCCAGCAGCAGGGCGGACATCAACAGCGACAGACGGGGCATTGAAGGTCTCCACGGGTCAGAACGGCGGTCGAACCTGAATGTAGGGCATCGGCGCCGGTCGCGCTGTAACTTTCTGCCCCGGCAAACGTTCATGGATGGAACCTCACCCGTCACATCCGGTCTGATCGCCCGTCCCATCCGTCATGCATGAAAGGCCACGGGCGACGAGTATGCTTTGCGCCTAGCCAACCGGGCCCCGCCCTTCGCCAGCCCTCGGGAGTTATTGAATGTCGCGTTTCTGGAAGATCGTGCTGCTGGTGGTCGCAGTGCTGGTGATTGCCGTTGTGGGTATGCGCCTGATGGGCGGCAAGAAGGGGGATGCAGGCGGCCCGGCAGCCGAAGGGCGCCAGGGCGGTGATCCGGCCAATGCCGGCCCGGTGCCGGTCACGGTGATCGATGCGGTCCGCCAGGACGTGCCGGTCTACGCCAGCGCGCTGGGCACGGTGGCGGCGATGAACACCGTCACCGTGAGCCCGCAGGTCGGCGGCCAGCTGATCAGCCTGAACTTCAAGGAAGGCCAGGAAGTGAAGAAGGGTGACCTGCTCGCGCAGATCGATCCGCGCACCCTGCAGGCCAGCTACGACGAGGCCGCGGCGGCCAAGCGCCAGAACCAGGCCCAGCTCGCCACCGCCCGCTCCAACTACCAGCGCTCCAGTTCGGCCGAATATCGCCAGTACGTGGCCAAGACCGACCTGGATACCCAGCGCAACCAGGTGGCCCAGTTCGAAAGTGCCGTGGCCGCCAACGAGGCCAGCATGCGCGCCGCCCAGGTGCAGCTGCAGTACACCCGCGTGACCGCCCCGATCTCCGGCATCGCCGGTATCCGCGCGGTCGACGCCGGCAACATCGTCAGCGCCGGCACGGCGTTGGTGACGCTGACCCAGATTCATCCGATCCATGTCGTGTTCAACCTGCCCGAGCGCCAGCTGCCGGCCGTGCGCCAGGCCCAGGCCGCCGGCCCGGTAGACATCGCCGCACTGGACCGCAACGACGCGCACGTCCTTACCGACGGCGGAAAGCTGGATGTGGTGGACAACCAGATCAGCAGCGACAGCGGCACCTTCCGCGCGCGCGCCCTGTTCGACAACGAAGACAACTCGCTGTGGCCGGGCCAGTTCGTCAATGTCCGCATGCAGCTGCGCACCATCGCCGGCGGCGTGGTGATCCCGACCCAGGCCGTGATGCGCGGGCCGGACGGCGAATACGTCTACATCGTCAAGCCGGACAGCACCGTGGCCATGCAGACGGTGAAGAGCGGCGTGGAAGTCGGCGACAGCCAGGTGCAGATCACCGAGGGCCTGAAAGGCGGCGAGCGTGTCGTGAGCGAAGGCCAGTTCCGGCTCAAGCCGGGTGCGAAGGTGACCGCGCTCAAGCCGGGCGAAACCCCGGCCGCACCGACCGAAGCCGAACTCAAGGCCGCCCAGCAGCAGGGTGGCGGTGGACGCCGCGGTGGCGGTCCGCGCTGATCGCGCCCGCCCTACGTTCCTGACGCCGGCCCACGCGCCGGCGTTCGCCTGATCCAACGCAGCACGACGCACCAGCAAGGACCCGCCCGTGGGCTTTTCGACGATTTTCATCCGCCGCCCGATCGCCACCTCGCTGCTGATGGCGGGCCTGCTGCTGCTCGGCATCCTCGGCTACCGCCAGCTGCCGGTGTCGGCGCTGCCCGAGATCGATGCGCCCAGCCTGGTGGTGACCACCCAGTATCCCGGTGCCAATGCGGTCACTATGGCCTCGCTGGTGACCACGCCGCTGGAGCGCCAGTTCGGGCAGATTTCCGGGCTGGAGATCATGACCTCCGATTCGTCGGCAGGGCTGTCCACGATCATCCTGCAGTTCTCGATGGACCGCGACATCGACATCGCCGCACAGGATGTGCAGGCCGCGATCCGCCAGGCCACCCTGCCCTCCTCGCTGCCCTACCAGCCGGTCTACAACCGGGTGAACCCGGCCGACGCGGCGATCGTCACCCTCAAGCTCACCTCCGACACGCGCCCGCTGCGCGACGTCAACAATTACGCCGACTCCATCCTCGCCCAGCGCCTGTCGCAGGTGCAGGGCGTGGGCCTGGTCTCCATCGCCGGCAACGTGCGCCCGGCCGTGCGCATCCAGGTCAACCCGGCGCAGCTGTCCAACATGGGCTTGACCCTGGAAGAGCTGCGCAGTTCGCTCACCCAGGCCAACGTCAACGCGCCCAAGGGCTCGCTCAACGGCAAGACCCAGTCCTACTCGATCGGCACCAACGACCAGCTGACCAGTGCCGCCGAGTATCGCGACACCATCATCAGCTACAAGAACGGCCGCCCGGTGCGCCTGTCCGATGTGGCCAACGTGATCGACGGCGTGGAGAACGACCAGCTGGCCGCGTGGGCCGATGGCAAGCCGGCGGTGCTGCTGGAAGTGCGGCGCCAGCCGGGCGCGAACATCGTGCAGACCGTCGAGCGCATCCGCGCGTTGCTGCCGCAGCTGCAGAACGTGTTGCCGGCCGATGTACACCTGGACATCTTCAACGATCGCACCGAGACCATCCGCGCCTCGGTGCATGAAGTGCAGTTCACCCTGATCCTGACCATCGGCCTGGTGGTCGCGGTGATCTTCGTGTTCCTGCGCCGCCTGTGGGCGACCATCATTCCCTCGGTGGCGGTGCCGCTGTCACTGGCCGGCACCTTCGGCGTGATGGCGTTTGCCGGCATGTCGCTGGACAACCTCTCGCTGATGGCGCTGGTGGTGGCCACCGGCTTCGTGGTCGACGATGCGATCGTGATGATCGAGAACATCGTGCGTTACATCGAACAGGGCAAGAGCGGGCCGGAAGCGGCCGAGATCGGCGCGCAGCAGATCGGCTTCACCGTGCTCTCGCTGACGATTTCGCTGGTGGCGGTGTTCCTGCCGCTGCTGCTGATGCCCGGCGTCACCGGCCGCCTGTTCCACGAATTCGCCTGGGTGCTGAGCATCGCGGTGACGCTGTCGATGCTGATCTCGCTGACGCTCACCCCGATGATGTGCGCCTACCTGCTCAAGCCCGATGCGCTGCCCGAGGGCGAAGACGCGCACGAGCGCGCCGCCGCAGCGGGCAAGGCCACCGTGTGGTCGCGCACCGTGGGCTTGTATGAGCGCAGCCTGGACTGGGTGCTGGATCACCAGCCGCTGACCCTGGCCGTCGCCGCCGGCGCACTGGTGCTGACCGTGGTGCTGTACATTGTGATCCCCAAGGGCCTGCTGCCCGAGCAGGACACCGGCCTGATCACCGGTGTGGTGCAGGCCGACCAGAACATCGCCTTCCCGCAGATGGAGCAGCGCACCAAGGCCGTGGCCGAAGCGCTGCGCAGCGATCCGGCAGTGACCGGTGTCTCGGCCTTCATCGGCGCCGGGACCATGAACCCGACGCTCAACCAGGGCCAGCTGTCGATCGTGCTCAAGGAGCGCGGCGACCGCGATGGGCTCGACAAGATCCTGCCGCGCCTGCAGAAGGCCGTGGCCGGCATTCCCGGGGTGGCGCTGTACCTCAAGCCGGTGCAGGACGTCACCCTGGATACCCGCGTGGCCGCGACCGAGTACCAGTACTCGCTGTCGGACGTGGACAGCGCGCAGGTCGCGCTGCAGGCCACGCGCCTGACCGAGGCGCTGCGCCAGCGCCCGGAGCTGGCCGACGTGGACAACAACCTGTCCAACCAGGGCCGCGCGCTCGAGCTGACCATCGACCGCGACAAGGCCAGCGTGCTCGGCGTGCCGATGCAGACCATCGACGACACCCTGTACGACGCCTTTGGCCAGCGCCAGATCTCGACCATCTTCACCGAGCTCAACCAGTACCGCGTAGTGCTGGAAGTGGCCCCGGAGTTCCGCACCAGCACCGCGCTGATGAACCAGCTGGCGGTAGCCTCCAATGGCGCGGGCGCGCTGACCGGCAGCAATGCCACCAACTTCGGCCAGGTCACCTCGTCCAACTCGTCCACCGCCACCGGTATCGGCGCGCAGAACACCGGCATTCCGGTCGGCGCCGGCAACATCATTCCGCTGGCGGCGCTGGCCGAGGGCAAGGTCACCAGCACCCCGCTGGTGGTCAGCCACCAGCAGCAGCTGCCGGCGGTCACGGTGTCGTTCAACATCGCGCCGGGCTATTCCTTGTCCGATGCGGTCAAGGCGATTGAAGAGACCAAGGCCGGCCTGGACATGCCCTCGCAGGTGCATGCGCAGTTCATCGGCAAGGCCGCCGAGTTCACCGGCAGCCAGACCGATGTGGTGTGGCTGCTGCTGGCCTCGCTGGTGCTGATCTACATCGTGCTGGGCGTGCTGTATGAGAGTTACATCCATCCCTTCACCATCATCTCCACCCTGCCCCCGGCCGGCGTCGGCGCCCTGCTGGCGCTGATGGTGTGCGGGCTGCCGTTGTCGGTGGACGGCATCGTCGGCATCGTGCTGCTCATCGGCATCGTGAAGAAAAACGGCATCATGATGGTCGACTTCGCGATCGAAGCCCGGCGCACCGGCGCCAACGCGCACGAGGCGATCCGTCGCGCGTGCCTGCTGCGCTTCCGCCCGATCATGATGACCACCGCTGCCGCGATGCTGGGTGCATTGCCGCTGGCGCTGGGCACCGGCATCGGCTCGGAACTGCGCCGCCCGCTGGGTATCGCCATCGTCGGCGGCCTGCTGCTGTCGCAGCTGGTGACGCTGTACACCACGCCGGTGATCTACCTGTACATGGAGCGCTTCTCCGACCGCCTGCGCCAGCGCCGCGAACAGCGTGCGCTGCGTCATGGCCATGGCCCGGTGCAGGAGCCGCAGGCGTGATGATGAGCACCGCAGGCCGTTGCGGAGGCGTTCGATGAACATCTCCGGTCCGTTCATCCGCCGCCCGATCGGCACTGCCCTGCTGGCCATCGGCCTGTTCGTGGTCGGCGTGATCTGCTACCTGCAGCTGGGCGTGTCGGCACTGCCGAACATCCAGATCCCGGTGATCTTCGTGCACGCCAACCAGGCCGGCGCGGATGCCACGACCATGGCCTCCACGGTGACCGCGCCGCTGGAACGCCACCTCGGCCAGCTGCCGGGCATCGACCGCATGCGTTCGTCCAGCTCCGAGGGAAGTTCGCTGGTCTTCATGATCTTCCAGAGCGACCGCGACATCGATTCGGCCGCACTGGACGTACAGACCGCGATCAACTCGGCCCAGGCCGACCTGCCCGCCGGGCTGGGCACGCCGATGTTCCAGAAGGCGAACCCGAACGATGACCCGGTCATCGCGATCGCGCTGACCTCGGAAACGCAGTCGGCCGACGACCTCTACAACGTCGCCGACTCGCTGCTGGCCCAGCGCCTGCGCCAGATCACCGGCGTGTCCTCGGTGGATATTGCCGGTGCTTCGACGCCGGCCGTGCGCGTGGACGTCAACCTGCGCCTGATGAACGCCCTCGGTCTGACCGCCGATGACCTGCGCAATGCCGTGCGCGCCGCCAACGTGACCTCGCCGACCGGCTTCCTCACCGATGGCAACACCACCACCGCGATCATCGCCAACGACTCGGTGGCGCGCGCAGCCGACTTCGCCCAGCTCGTCATCAAGACCGCCGACAACGGCCGCGTGATCCGCCTGCAGGACATCGCCAACGTCTACGACGGGCAGCAGGATGCCTACCAGGCCGCGTGGTTCAACCACAAACCGGCGGTGGTGATGTACGTGTTCACCCGCGCCGGCGCCAACATCGTGGAAACCGTGGACCGGGTAAAGGCGCAGATTCCCACCCTGCGCGACTACCTGGAACCGGGCACCACGCTCACCCCCTATTTCGACCGCACCCCGACCATCCGCTCCTCGCTGCATGAAGTGCAGATCACCCTGCTGATCGCGCTGGCGATGGTGGTGCTGACCATGGCGCTGTTCCTGCGCCGGCTCGCCCCGACCCTGATCGCGGCGGTGACCGTGCCGCTGTCGCTGGCCGGTGCGGCGCTGGTGATGTACGTGCTGGGCTTCACCTTGAACAACCTGAGCCTGCTGGCGCTGGTGATCGCGATCGGCTTCGTGGTCGACGATGCGATCGTGGTGATCGAGAACATCATGCGCCACCTCGACGAGGGCATGACGCGCATGCAGGCGGCCCTCACCGGTGCGCGCGAGATCGGCTTCACCATCGTCTCGATCACCGCCTCGCTGGTGGCGGTGTTCATCCCGCTGCTGTTCGCCAAGGGCATGATGGGCGCGTTCTTCCGCGAGTTCACCGTCACCCTGGTGGCGGCGATCGTGGTGTCGATGATCATCTCGCTGACCCTCACCCCGGCGCTGTGCAGCCGCTTCCTGAGCGCGCATGCCGACGCCGGTGCACCCAGCCGCTTCGGCCGCCTGCTCGACGCCGGCCACGACCGCATGCTGCGGATCTACGTGACGCTGCTCGACTTCTCGCTGCGTCATGCACTGCTGCTGTCGCTGACCCCGCTGCTGCTGATCGGCGCGACGGTGTTCCTGTTCGGTGCGGTGAAGAAGGGCGCGTTCCCGCCCCAGGACACCGGCCTGATCTGGGGCCGCGCGAACTCCAGCGCCACGGTCTCCTTCGACGACATGGTCAACCGCCAGCGGCGCATCACCGACATGCTGATGGCCGACCCGGCGGTGAAGACCGTGGGCGTGCGCCTGGGCAGTGGCCGGCAGGGCTCCAGCGCGCAGTTCAACGTTGAACTGAAATCACGCAAGGACGGCCGCCGCGAAACCACCGCGCAGGCCCTGGCGCGCCTGAGCGCCAAGGCCGACCGCTATCCCGACCTGCAGCTGCGCCTGCGCGCGATCCAGGATCTGCCCAGCAATGACGGCGGGGGGGCCAGCCAGGGCGCGCAGTACCGCGTCTCGCTGCAGGGCAACGACCTGGCCCAGCTGCAGGAGTGGCTGCCCAAACTGCAGGCCGCGCTGAAGAAGAACCCGAAGCTGGCCGACGTCGGCACCGATGTGGACAGCGCCGGCCTGCGCCAGAACATCGTGATCGACCGCGCCAAGGCCGCGCGCCTGGGGGTGTCGGTCGGTGCCATCGACGGCGCGCTGTACGGCGCCTTCGGCCAGCGCCAGATCTCCACGATCTACTCGGACATCAACCAGTACAGCGTGGTGGTCAACGCCCTGCCCGAGCAGACCGCGACACCGGGTGCGCTGGACCAGATCTACTTGCGGGCCGGCAATGGCGAGATGGTGCCGATCACGGCGGTCGCCGAGCAGGTGCCAGGGTTGGCGCCCTCGCAGATCACCCACGAAAACCAGTACACGACGATGGACCTGAGCTACAACCTCGCCCCCGGCACCAGCATGGGCGAGGCCAAGGCCATCATCGACAGCACGGTCAATGGCATGCGCATGCCCGGCGACATCCGCCTGGCCGAGGACGCCGGGTTCGGGTTCGATTCGGACCCGATGGCGATGCTGATCCTGGTGATGGCGGCGATCATCACCGTCTACCTGGTGCTGGGCATGCTGTATGAAAGCCTGATCCACCCGGTCACCATCCTGTCCACGCTGCCGGCGGCGGGCGTGGGCGCGCTGCTGGCGCTGTATGGCACCAACACCGAGCTGTCGGTGATCTCGATGATCGCGCTGGTGCTGCTGATCGGCATCGTCAAGAAGAACGCGATCATGATGATCGACTTCGCGGTGGTAGCGCAGCGCGAGCATGGCAAGACACCGCTGGAAGCCGCACGCGAAGCCAGCATCGTGCGTTTCCGTCCGATCATGATGACCAGCATGGTGGCGATCCTGGCCGCGGTGCCCCTGGCGATCGGGCTGGGCGAAGGTTCCGAACTGCGCCGCCCGCTGGGCATCGCGATGATCGGCGGCCTGCTGTTCTCGCAGAGCCTGACCCTGCTCAGCACCCCGGCGCTGTACGTGATCTTCTCGTGCCTGCGCGAGCGCTGGGCGGCCCGGCGGGCCCGCCGTCGTGAAAAGCGTGCGTTGAAGCGCGCCGCGGCCGCACGGTGACGGCGGCACGGCTGCACTGAACGTGGTTCATGCAGCCAGGTGCCGACCGTGGGTCGGCACGCCGCCGGATTGACGCTTCCGGCCCAAAAGAGAACAATTCGCATCAGCCACGGTCCTGCACTGCCCCCCGCGATGCCCCGCTGCCGCTGACGCGGCACGCCTGACGACTCAGCCACCCCCTCTTTTCCGCCTTCTTCTGATCGCGGACGGTGTGCTGCCGCCCGCGGAGGACCCCCACAACATGCGCCAGTCTGTGTCTTCGCTCCCGGCCGTGGTGCCGGGCCGCCGTGCCCTGCGCCCGGCCCTGCTCGCCCTTTCCCTGGCCGCGGCCTGCACCGCCCACGCCCAGTCCGCCCCGGATGGCGGCGTCCGGGCGCGCTCGGCCACCGACCTGGATGCGATCAAGGTCATCGCCGAACGCACCCATACCGACACCGGCGCGCTGGGCGACCGTGCCGTGCGCGATACCCCCTTCGCGATCTCGGTGGTGGGCCGCGAGGACATCGAGAAGCGCCAGGTCGTCTCGCTTGGCGAGGCCTTCCTCACCGATCCGTCCGTGGTCACCCAGGTCAGCGCCTACGCCAGCGGCTGGAGCTCGCCGATCCGCAACCGCGGTATCGACCTCAGCTACGACAGCTACCGCGTCAACGGCCTGCAGGTTTCTTCGTGGGGCACCGAGTGGCCGCTGGAAGTGATGGAGCAGGTGGAACTGCTGAAGGGTCCCGGTGGCTTCATGTATGGCTTCGGCCAGCCCGGCGGCATCGTCAACTACGTGACCAGGAAGCCGACCGAGGTCACCACGCTGTCGGCGCAGCTCGGCTGGCGCGAGGCGGGCATCGTCAGCGGCCAGGTCGATGTGGGCGGGCGCTTCGGCAACGAAGACATGTTCGGCTACCGCTTCAATGCGTACCAGGAGAAGGGCGAGACCTTCAACGGCGGCGAGGTGAACCGCAAGGTCGGCGCGCTGTCGCTGGATGCACGCCTGAGCGATCGCCTCACCTGGACCTTCGACGGCGTGTTCCAGTCACGCGATCTCAGCAACGAATCCCCGCAGTACTACTTCATCGGCCTGACCGAGCTGCCGCGCCCGCTGGCCGGCGACATCGACAACAGCATCGACGGCAGCTACTACGACACCCGCTCCAGCCTGCTCTCCACCGCGTTGAACTGGCAGATCAACAGCGACTGGAAAGCCAGCTTGAGCTATGGCGTGACCACCTCCTGGAACGACGTCAACAAGATCTTCGCCTACATCGATGACGTCAACGGCGACTACGACATCAACACCTACGAGCTCGGTGGCAAGAGCGAGTGGAAGCTGGCCCAGGCCATCGTGCAGGGTCGCTTCCAGACCGGCCCGCTGTCGCACCAGGTCGTTGCCGGCGTCTCCCACCAGACCGGCCTGGGCTGGGACCGTCCGTACGAATGGAACACCCTCGGCCGCGGCAACATCTATCAGCGTCCGACGCTGCGCCATGATGCGGTCGGCTCGCGCGTGCTCAGCCGCGGCAGCGAGACCGTGCAGCAGGCGGTATTCGTGAGCGACATCGTCAGCTTCGCCGATGGCTGGTCGCTGCTGGCCGGCGCGCGCTACAACGACTTCGAAAACAAGGGCGCGTACCACACCTATCCGGTCACCCCGACCTACGCCCTGATGTACAAGCCGGCCGATGCCGTGACGCTGTATGCCAGCTACGTCGAATCGCTGGAAGCCGGCAGCCGCGTGGGCAGCGATTACATCAATGCCGGCGACGTGCTCGACCCCACCATCAGCACGCAGTACGAGATCGGCGCCAAGATCGAGTACCCGCGCTGGAGCGCCAATGCTGCCGCCTTCCGATTGGAGCGTGGCGCGAACATCGACCTGATTACGTCCGCCGGCAAGCTGCTGGTGCAGGACGGCATCACCCTTTACGAAGGCGTGGAAGTCAGTGGCGATGTGCGCCTGACCGATGCCTTCACCCTCGGTGGCGGCGTGACCTGGCTGGACCCGACCTACGACAAACTCTCCCCGGGCAGCGCCAGCCAGGAAGGCAACCGCACCGCCGGCGCCGCCCGCTGGCAGGGCGTGCTGCACGCCGACTACAGCATCCCGCAGATCGAGGGCCTGAGCGTGTACGCACTGGCCCGCTACTACGGTGACGTCTACTACGACGCCGACAACACGCTCAAGCTGCCCGACTACACCCTGGTCAACGCGGGCGTCGGCTACCGCATGCAGGCTGCCGGCCACCCCGTCACCTGGCGCGCCGGCGTGGAGAACCTGGCCAACAAGAAGTACTGGTCCAACGCGGGCGTCGGCCTGCCGCGCACCTTCGCGGTAAGCGTGCGGTTCGATATGTAAGCCGGATGCATGCGGGTCGTGGGGGGGGCCGGGCGGGGCCACGGGGCGGGGGGGGGGGGGCCGCCGGGGTGGGGGGGGGCGCGCCCCCGCGCCCGGCACTACCAGCGCCATTCCAACCCACGTAAAGGTGCCCCCTTCACCCCGCTCCGGCAATAATGGCCGCCTGCCTTCCGCCGAGTCGCCATGCCTTCGTTCGAAACCCGCGTCAGCCGCCTGTGGGCGCATGAGAAGGCCAGCTATGGCCTGCGGGTGTTCATCGCGTTGTCCGCGGCGATGGGGCTGTGCTGGTATCTCGACCAGCTGCCTGCGCTGCCGGGCGTATTCCTGGGCATCATCGCCAGCGCGATCGCCGAGACCGACGACAACTGGTGGGGCCGGATCAAATCGGTCGCCCTGTCACTGCTGTGCTTCGTGGCTGCCGCCGCCGCGGTCGTGGTGCTGTTCCCGCATCCGTGGTGGTTCATCACCGCGCTGGCCGCAGCGACGTTCGGGCTGACCCTGCTCGGCGCGCTCGGCGAGCGCTATGCCTCCATCGCGCAGGCCACGGTGACGCTGGCCATCTACACCATGATCGGGCTGGAGCAGCACGGCGCGGCCGATCTGTCCCAGGCGATCAACGCGGTCAGCCATCTGCTGGCCGGTGCGGTCTGGTACGCGCTGCTCTCGATCCTGTGGACCGCCCTGTTCGCCAACCGGCCCGTGCGCGAGCGGGTCGCGCGCCTGTACCTGGAACTGGGCCGCTACCTGCAGCTCAAGGCCGATCTGTTCGAACCGGTGCGCGATGCCGACGTGCAGAAGCGCCAGCTGGCCTTGGCCGAGCAGAACCGGCGCGTGGTCGAAGCGCTGAACATCGCCAAGACCGCGATCCTGGCCCGGTTTGGCCGCTCCGGTCGCCCCGGCGTGCAGTCCGGCCTGTACCTGCGCCTGTACTACATGGCGCAGGACTTCCATGAGCGTGCCAGCTCCTCGCACTACCCCTACGGCGCACTCACCGAGGCGTTCTTCCACAGCGACGTGCTGTACCGCTGCCAGCGCCTGCTCGCGCTGCAGGGTGAGGCCTGCGCCAACCTCGGCCAGGCGATCCGCCTGCGCCAGCCGTTCCAGTACGGCGAGCGCACCAAGCAGGCCACGGCCGACCTGACCGATTCGATCACCTGGCTGCGTGCCCAGCACAACCCGCAGTGGCAGCGCCTGCTGGCCTCGCTGGAACTGCTCGGCCACAACCTGCAGAGCATCGAGCGGCGCCTGTCCGAGGCCGAGAAGTCCGAGTCCACCCTGGACAACGTCGATACCCGCCTGCGCGATACCAACCCGCATACCCTGCGCGAGATGGGTGTGCGCATCCGCCAGCAGCTCACCCCCGGCTCGGTGCTGTTCCGGCACGGCCTGCGCATGGCGCTGGCGCTGATCGTCGGGTTCGCCGCGATCCGGCTGTTCAACGCACAGAACGGCTCGTGGGTGCTGCTCACCATCGTGTTCGTGTGCCGCCCGCACTTCGGCGCGACCCGCCAGCGGCTGGCACAACGGATCGCCGGCACGCTGATCGGCCTGGTGCTGACCTGGGCGCTGATGCAGCTGTTCCAGGACCTGCGCATCGAACTGCTGATCGCGCTGCTTTCGGCGCTGCTGTTCTTCTTCACCCGCAGCGATCGCTACCTGGTGGCCTCGGCGGCGATCACGGTGATGGCACTGACCTGCTTCAACCTGATCGGCGATGGCTTCCTGCTGATCTGGCCGCGCCTGGTGGATACCCTGCTGGGCTGCGCGATCGCCGCGGCGGCCGCCTTCCTGATCCTGCCCGACTGGCAGGGCCGGCGCCTGAACCTGGTGATGGCCCGTGTGCTCGACAACTGCGCCAAGTACCTGCACGCCGTACTGGGCCAGTACGGCAGCGGGATGCAGGACGATCTGGCCTATCGCATCGCACGCCGGGACATGCACAACGCCGATGCGGCGCTGTCCACGGCACTGTCGAACATGCTGCGCGAGCCCGGCCACGTGCGCCGCAACCTGGATGCCGGCTTCCGCTTCCTGGCGCTGTCCAACACCCTGCTCGGCCATCTCTCCGCACTGGGCGCCCACCGCACCCAGCTGGACAGCTACGGCCAGGATCCACTGGCGCTGTCCGGTGGGGAACGCGTCGAACAGGCGATGCAGCAGATCGCCACTGCGCTGCAGCGGCGCGAGCCGGTGGCTGAAGACGCCAACGAGGGCGATCGGGCCCTGGCCGAGCAGCTGGAGCATATCCCGGACGACATGCCCCCCAAGCTGCAGCTGATCCGCACCCAGATGGGGCTGATGCTGCGCCTGCTGCCCAAGCTGCGGGGCGCCGCCAATGAGGCCGCGCGCACGCTGCGGTAGGTATCGACCGTTGGTCGATACGGATGTTGAACGTCTCACGACCAACGGTCGTGAGCTACCGCCCCGGGGCGACGCGCGGCGCTGCCATGCTGCGCCAACAGGGAGAATGCTAGGCTGCGCCGGTTCGCAAGGAGTCTCCATGTCCGGCCATAGTCAGTTCGCTCTGCTCAGGCAACGCCGTTTCCTGCCGTTTTTCATCGTCCAGTCGCTGGGCGCGTTCAACGACAACGTCTACCGCCAGGCGATCATCGCGCTGCTGTTCTTCCTCGGCACGCCGATCGAAGAGCGCTCGCTGTATACCAACCTGGCGCCGGCGATCTTCATCCTGCCGTACTTCCTGTTCTCGGCACTGGCCGGCCAGATCGCGGAGAAGCTGGAGAAATCCCGGCTGATCGTGATCACCACGACCATGGAAATCGCGATCATGTCGCTGGCCGCACTCGGTTTCCTGACCGAGAGCATGCCCGTGCTGCTGGTGGCACTGTTCTGCACCGGCATGCAGTCCACGCTGTTCGGGCCGGTGAAGTACTCGGTGCTGCCCTCGATCCTCAAGCCCGAGGAACTGACCGGCGGCAACGGCCTGGTCGAGATGGGCACCTCGCTGTCGATCCTGACCGGCATGATCGCCGGCGGCCTGATCTTCGCCCTGTCCGGGAGCCATGGGCCGATCGTGGCGGCCACCGCGGTGATCGTGCTCGCCGTCGCGGGCAATCTGACCGCACGGATGATCCCCAAGGTCGATGCGGGCGCGCCGGACCTGAAGATCAACTGGAACCCGCTGCCCGAGTCGCTCGCGGTGCTGCGCATGGCCAAGAAGCAGAAGGCCGTGCGCAACGCGATCCTGGGCGTGTCCTGGTTCTGGTTCGTCGGCACCATGCTCACCTCGCAGCTGCCGACCTATGCCGAGGTCAACCTCGGCGGCGGCTCCCTGCTCTACATCTTCGCGCTGGCCCTGTTCTCACTTGGCACCGGCACCGGTTCGCTGCTGTGCGAGAAGCTGTCCGGGCGCACCGTGGAAATCGGGCTGGTGCCGCTGGGGGCGTTCGGCATGACCGCCTTCATGCTCGACCTGTACTTCGCCCGCGTCGGCGAAGCTGCCGTGGCCGGGCTGTCGATCTGGCAGTTCGTGCAGGCGCCGGGCAGCGCGCGCATCATCATCGATCTGATCGGCATCGGCCTGTTCACCGGCTTCTTCGTGGTGCCGTTGTTCGCGCTGATCCAGAGCCGCACGGCCAAGTCGGAAATGTCACGCGTGTTCGCTGCGCTCAACATCCAGAACTCCGGCTTCATCGTGCTCGCTGCGGGTCTTGGCCTGCTGACCCAGCGCGTGCTGGACTGGACCATCCCGCAGCTGTTCCTGGCGCTGGCGATCGCCAACGCCGTGGTGTCGATCTACATCTTCACGATCGTGCCTGAATTCCTGATGCGCTTCCTCAGCTGGGTGATGGTGCGTGCGCTGTACCGGCTGCGCCCGCACGGGATCGAGACCCACGTGCCGGACGAGGGCGCGGCGCTGATCGTGTGCAACCACGTCAGCTACATGGACGCGCTGATCCTGTCGGCGACGATCCCGCGCCCGGTGCGCTTCGTCATGTACTACAAGATCTTCAACATCCCGGTGATGCGCTGGATCTTCCGCACCGCCAAGGCGATCCCGATCGCCGGCGCACGCGAAGATCCCGCGCTGATGCAGGCCGCCTTCGATGAGGTGGACAAGGCGCTGGCCGAGGGCGAGCTGGTCTGCATCTTCCCCGAGGGCGCGTTGACCCGCGATGGGCAGATGGGCGCGTTCAAATCGGGCGTGGAGAAGATCCTGGAGCGTCGCCCGGTACCGGTGGTGCCGATGGCGCTGCGTGGGATGTGGTCGAGCATGTGGAGCCGCCGCGACACGCGCCTGGGCCGCATGCGTGTGCCTCGCCGCTTCCGCGCGCATGTGGAGGTGGTCGCCTCTGCGCCGATCGCGGGGGATGCTGCCACCGCACCGATGCTGGAAAGCCAGGTACGACAGCTGCGGGGCGATCAGGCGTGAGCCCCGCCGTGCCTGCATGTAACCGTATACATAGAGACAGGGACATCGGTTAGATTACCGCCCGGGACACCTCGTACGCACCCACCCACCCAAGCAAATGGAGTTTCGCTGATGAATGCCACCGCCCCCCTGCCGCCCGCCCCGGGCAGCATTCCGAACCACCTGATCTGGTCGATCGTCGTCACCATCCTGGCGTTCTTCGTGTGCTGCCTGTCGTGCCTGAGCTTCCCGGGCATCGTCACCGGTGTGGTCGCGATCGTGTTCGCCAGCAAGGTCAACGGCCTGCTCAACCAGGGCGACCTGGAAGGCGCGCGTCGTGCTTCCAAGAACGCCAAGATCTGGGCATGGGTCACCACCGGCTTCCTGATCGCCGGCGTGGTGCTGTTCGTGATCTCGCTGGCCTTCATGGGCGTGGACGGTTACATGGAGCAGATGCAGCAGTTCCAGCAGCAGATCGAAAGCAACAGCTGATGATCGCGCTGCACGGCAAGCGCTGGTTGCTGGCGTTGTTGCCACCGGCCGCACTGGCGGCCGGTGCGGGAGTCTGGGTGCTGCGGCACTACGACCCCAACAGCGCCAGCAGTCCGTTCCCGCCGTGCAGCTTTCTGGCGGTCACCGGGTATTACTGCATCGGCTGCGGGCTGACGCGTGCACTGCACGCGCTGGCCCACGGCGATGTGGCCACCGCGTTTTCGATGAATCCCCTGGCCATGCTGATGCTGGCCATCGCCCCGCTGGTGCTCGGCTGGGCATTGGGCTGGCGGCCACGCGCGCTGCAGCCGTTGATCACGCTGCTGATGAAGCCCGCTTTCTGGCTGATCCTGCTGCCCGCGTACTGGATCGCACGCAACCTGCCGTGGGTGCCGTTTACCTGGTTGGCACCGGGCTGACCCGGACGGCTAGGTGACCCAGCCGGCGATCACCAGCAGCGCCAGCACCGCCATCCACAGCAGCAGCATGCGCCACACCAGGCTCATCGCATCGCGCAGCTCCGGCAGGCGACGCCACACCGGCACCATCCCCGCATCACTGTAATCGTGCGCGTCCTCACGCAGCTCGGCGCTCACGCTTGCCCGCGCGACCGCACCGAGAAAGTGTGTCGAGGCCGACCACTGATTCCCGTGCGCTTCGCGCCAGGCCTTGAACGCGGTATCGAAGTTGCCGACCAGCGCCATCGACAGCGACATCAGCTGCGCCACCGGCCACTCCAGCCAGGACAGCACCACGCGCGCCCCGGCGACCGCTTCCACGCTGGCCAGCGAGCGCATCGGGCCAACCCCCAGCAAGGCGAGCAGGCGATACAGCAGCGCGCCGACCGGGCCCAGCAGCAGGAACCAGAACAGCACCGCGAACCAGCGCCGCAGCGCGTTGAGCACGGTGGCTTCGACCAGCGAGGGGACGTCTTCCTGCAGGCTGCCACCGGCGGACTGCAGCTGCGCGATCGCCAGGTGGCGGGCGTGGGCGTCATCGGCGTCGATCACCGCCTCGACATCGCGGTCCAGATCGCGCGGGCCCCAGCACATCACCAGCACCAGCACGCCCAGCAGCAGCGACGGCAGGCCGTAGACGCGGTCATCGAACAGCCACTGGAGCAGGCCCAGCACTGCCACGAACGGCAGCACCGCCAGCCAGGCGCCCTTGCGGCCGCGCCAGACCCCGTCTTCGGCGGCGTGCCGGTCCAGCCACTGCAGCCAGCGCCGGTACAGGCCGAAACGCCGCAGCGCGACGGCCACGCCCGGCGCGACATGGCCCAGGGCCAAGGCAACCAGCACGGCGACCAGGGTGGTGAACATGTAAGCCTCCGGCTCGGGACGTGGAACGCGCCGCTACTATGCCTTGCGGCCCGGCAATTCCCCGGGCCGTTGGTAATGTACCGCGCCGCGTGTTCAGCCTGCGGCAACGGCAGGCGACGGTCAGGCGATCTGCTGGCGGTACCAGTGCTCGATCAGGCTGCGCGAGATCGAGATCGGCGGCGACAGGCGGATGCCTTCGCCGTCATCCTCGACATCCCGGGCCAGGGCTGCGCCCACTTCCTCGGCGGTAAACCAGCGCGCATCTTCCAGCTCGCCGTTCACGGTAGGCACGTCGTCTTCGGCCGTGGCGGCGAAGCCCAGCATCAGTGCGCCGGGGAACGGCCATGGCTGGGTGCCCAGGTAGCGGCACTCGCGCACGCGCACCCGGCTCTCCTCGAAGACCTCACGGACCACGGTCTGCTCCAGGGACTCACCCGGCTCGACGAAGCCGGCCAACACCGAATAACGGCGCGGGGCCCAGTTCGCCTGGCGGCCGAGCAGCAGCCGGCCCTGGTTCTCCACGGCCACGATCACCGCCGGATCGACCCGGGGGTAGTGTTCGGTGGCGCACTGGCCACACCGGCCCACGAAGCCACCGCGGCTGAAGGTCACCGCGCCGCCGCACACCCCGCAGAAGCGGGTGCGCGACTGCCAGTAGGACATGCCCCGGGCGTAACAGAAGGCGGTGGAATCGGCGATGGACCAGGTCGCGGCGGACTGGCGCAGGTCGACCCGCTGCGGCGCCGTCACCGACAGCCCGGCGGCCTCCATCGAGAACCACGCCTGCTCGCCGCGCAGGCCGAGGAAGATCGCGGTGCCCGGGCCACCGCGCAGATCCGCGCCGGTCAGCGGCAGCGGCTGACCATCGTGGCCGGCCAGCGCCGTGCCGTCCTGGTCGAGCACCAATACACGCGCGTCCGGCCACAGGCGCAACAACGCATCGGCGTCATCGCGCAGGGTATCGGCGCGCTCCAGCGGCTCGCTGACGAAGGCGAAACCGGAAAGCTGCGAAGAGAATTTGGACATCGCAAGAGCCTGCCCACATTCGGCGGGACTGGCAAGCGGCAACCGACCGTCAGGCCGGTTGCGCGCACATCACATGCTGAAACTGCTGCCGCAGCCGCAGGTGGTCTTGGCGTTCGGATTTCGGATCACGAACTGCGCGCCGGTCAGGCTTTCGGTGTAATCCACCTCGGCGCCCATCAGGTACTGCAAGCTCAGCGGATCGACCAGCAGCGTGACGCCGGCGGTATCCACCGCCAGGTCGTCCTCGGCGCGGTTCTCGTCGAACTCGAAGCCGTACTGGAAGCCGGAACAGCCACCGCCTTCGATGTAGACGCGCAGGGCGAGGGCAGCGTTGCCCTCATCCTGGATCAGCTCCTTGACCTTGGCCGCAGCGGCCTCGGTGAAGTTCAGCGGACGGTCCAGGGACTGGTAGTTCGGCGCGGCGGCGGGAGCGCCGGGCAGGGAAACAAGCGTGCTCATGCCCCCAGCATGGGGGTGCATGAGCACGGTTTCAAGTTGTCACGCGGGCGCGATTCAGGCCATCGCCTCGGCCAGCTTCTTGCGGGCCGCGGTGTCCTTGCCCTTGCCCTGGTCCGCATCCCCGGACGGCGGCGGCAGGGCCATCTGCGCCGAGCTATGGATCAGGCGGCCGGTCAGCTGGGCGCCGGCGTGCATTTCCACCACCTGGTAATGGATGTTGCCCGTCACCCGGGCGCTGGGGGTCAGTTCGACCCGCTCGGTGGCGTGCACATCCCCGTCCAGGCGGCCGCTGATGACCACCACCTGGGCACGGATCTCGCCCTCGATGGCGCCATGCTCGGCCACCGTCAGGGTGGCGTTGCTGGCGCCGTCCTGGGCGATCACCTTGCCCAGGATGGTGCCTTCCACGTACAGGCCACCGCTGAATTCCACGTCCCCGCGGATCACCACCTGCGCGCCGATCAGCGCGTCCACGACCAGATGTCCGTCGCGGTTGGATTTGTTGCTGCCAAACATGGGCTTACTCCCCTTCTTTTGCCGATGCCGCCGGTGCTCCGGCCTGCTTCCAATCGAATACCTGGGTGGCGCCCCCCGCGCCCGATCCCAGCGTGACCCGCACACGTTGCGGGGTGAAGCCTGGTGGCAGCATCACGCTGCCGGTGAGCTGCTGGAAGTACCGGAAGGAATAGTCCTGGCCCGGCACCTTGGTGCGCTGGTGCAGCTCGTCCCAGCTGACCGAGGTCAGCTTGCCGTCCTTGACGCCTTCCACCGTGAAGCGCATCTGCCCCTGGCTGATCGCCCCGCGGTTCAGGTTCTGGGTCAGCACCACGGCGTACTGCCAGGTGCCGCCCGTCTCCGGCGAGAACTCCACCGAATGGGTGTTCAGGCCCTTGCGCTGGCTGGTCGCTCCGACCAGGCGCTCATAGAAGGCCACGTCGGCGCGCAGGCCGGCGATTTCTTCGTCGCGCTCGCCCAGCGAGGTCTGGACTTCGTTGTTGGCGGCGCGGCTGATGCGGTCGGACGCCTGCAGGGTCGCCTGGCGCTGCTGCAGTTCGATGAGCTGCTGCTGGAGGCGCTCATTGCGGGTCTCGGCGGCCTTGAGCTGGGTGCCGACGTCACCGCCGGGCGAGCCCAGCCAGGCGCCAAGCAGCACGGCGAGGATCAGCGACAGCAGCCAGGCCCCGCCCAGCACCAGCAGGCGCTTGCGGTCCTGCACGGGCGGCGCGCCCGGCCGGCGGATCTGGATGCGGGAAGGTGTGGGTTTATTCATGGCAGTCCTGGGCGACCGCGCCTGCCGGCGCTGTCGCAACGGCCCCTGTCTGGAACGACGGGCTAGTGTAAGTCAGGGGAAAGACCTTGTCCGCGCAGGGCCGGGATCGGGGCAGTGGCGTTCATGGACGTCATCCCCGATAGTGTGCGCCTGTGCACATTCTGCAGCCGGAGCGCGTGCCATGACCGAAGCCCACCTGTTCGTGATCGGCATCCTGCTGGCCTGGCTGGCCGGCATCCGCGTGTACCTGACCGTGTTCGGCGTCGGCCTGGCCGGCCTGCTCGGCTGGGTCGACCTGCCGCCCGCGCTGCAGGCCACGGAGTCCGGGTGGGTGCTGGGCACCTCGGCCGCGCTGGCCATCGCCGAATTCTTCGCCGACAAGATCCCCGGGGTCGACTCGGTCTGGGATCTGGTCCAGACCCTGGCCCGGGTCCCGGCCGGTGCGTTCCTGGCCGCCGCCACGCTCTCGCCCAGCGGTGAGCTCAGCGGCACCGCACTGGTGGCCGGTGCCGGCGTCGCGCTGGCCAGCCACGGGCTCAAATCCGGTACCCGCGCCCTGCTCAACACCTCACCCGAACCGGCCAGCAACTGGATCGCCTCCGCCGCCGAAGACACCGTGGTGGTCGGCGGGCTCGCGCTCGCGCTGGCGCACCCCTGGCTGGCGCTGATCCTGGTGGTGGCGTGCAGCCTGATCGGCGCGTTGATCGTGTGGATGATCTGGCGGACGCTGTGGAAGGGCATGCGTTGGTTGATGCGGCAGGCCGACAGTGGCCAGACGCAGGTCAAACCGGGAACCCTGCCACGGTGAGGCGTGCCCTGCCTTCGGGTGTTCATCGCATAATTGCGGCGCAGACTGGGAGTACTGATGGCCGTTCACGACAACGTTGTTGCACCCGCCCGCGCCGTGCGCGCTGAAACGCCGCCGGCCGACCACTGGCAGCGCTGGCAAAGCCAGGCCTCACCCGCGCCCGTGGTGCACAGCAATGTCGTCGCGCTGACGCCGGCGCCGGCCAGCTCGCCGCCCCTGCTCCCCCCGATGCACACCGAGACCGGCAGCCTGCCGCCGCCCGGCATCGACTCGCCGTACCGCGTGCTGATCGTCGAAGACGACCGCTCGCAGGCCCTGTTCGCGCAGAGCGTGCTGCACGGCGCCGGCATGGAGGCGCTGGTGCACAGCGATGCCGAGGGGGTGCAGCAGGCCATCGCCGAGCATCGCCCCGACCTGATCCTGATGGACCTGCATCTGCCGGGGCTGGATGGGATGCGGCTGACCGCCCTGATCCGCCAGCAACCCGGCCAGCAGCTGCTGCCCATCGTGTTCCTCAGTGGCGACCCGGATCCGGAGCGCCAGTTCGAAGTGCTCGACAGCGGCGCCGATGATTTCCTCAGCAAGCCGATCCGCCCGCGCCACCTGATCGCCGCCGTCTCCAACCGGATCCGCCGCGCCCGTGCGCAGGCCGCCTCACAGGCGGGCAACGGCAGCGCACCGGCGATGAACAACCCCGAGACCGGCCTGCCGACCCGCCATCATGTGATGCAACAGCTCGGCGCCTCGCTGGCGCACCGCGACCACGGCGGCCTGTTCTTCATCGAGATCGCCAGCGCGCTGGGGCTGCGCGAGCGCTACGGCTATGCCGCGTTCGAACGGCTGATGACCCAGGCGGGCCAACGGCTGGCCGATGCCGCCCAGCCCTACCTGCTGGCACGTCTGAACGACAACAGTTTCCTGGTGCTGGCCCGCGGGGCCGACGAGGCCACGCTGGATGCAATGGCGCATACCCTGCGCGAGCAGTTGTCCACGCGCGCGTTCGTGATCCGCGATGACGAATCCGTGCACCTGCGCGGCGTGGTCGGTCATGCGCAGCTCTCGCCGGGCTTCTCCGATGCGGGCAGCGCACTGGAAGCGGTCGAACGCACCACCTTGCAGGCCCGCCTGCTGACCGCGGGCGTGGCCGCGTACGTGCGCCGCGAAGATGTGGCCGCGCAGGAACACCTGGCGTTGCTTGACGGGCAGCTGGAACTGGCCTACCAGCCGATCGTCGCCGTGGCCGGTGGCAACACCGCGCAATACCAGATGCTGCTGCGGCTGCGCCAGGCCGATGGCAGCGTGCTGGCCGCCGGCCAGGTGATTCCGGCCGCCGAAGCAGCCGGGCGCATTGCCGATCTGGACCAGCAGGTGCTCGACCATGCGCTTGGGCTGCTGGATCTGTATCGCCACGCCGCGCAGCCGCTGCACCTGTTCGTCTCGCAGTCGCTGCGCACGCTGGCCCGCGATGCCTTCGGTGACTGGCTGCTGGAATCGCTGGCGAGCCGGCAGATCGACGGCAGCGCATTGGTCATCGACGTACGCCTGCCCGATGCCTTGATCCACACCGTCACCCTGCAGCAGTTCTGCACGCGCATGCATGCAGCCGGCGTGCGTTTCTGCCTGAGCCAGTTCGAGCCGGGCGATGAAGCCAATGCCTTGATGGCGCAGCTGCCGTTGGCCTATGTGCGCATGGCCGCGCGCTTCTCCAACAGCCACACCAACCAGCAGACGCGCGACGAACTGCGCGCGGCGATCGACCGGGCGCACCGCGCCGGGCTGCGCATCATCGGCCAGCAGATTGAAGACCCGCAGGCAGCGGCCGCGATGTGGATCGGCGGAGTGGATTTCATCCAGGGCAACATGGTCCAGTCCGCCGGCAGCGAACTGAACTTCGACTTCCAGAACTCGGTGCTCTGAGCATGGGACGCCACGGACGGCCAGCTCCCTCCTCCACCCCGGCCCCGCTGTGGATCAGCGCTGCGGCGGCCGCCCTGTGTGCCACTGCCGCGGTGATGGCGCGCATCGGTGCCAATGGGCCGTGGATCGACATTGCCGCCGGCACCGGCGTGGTGGCACTGATCGCCGGCATCCAGGCGGTACGCCGCTGGCGTGACGCGCAGGACCAGCTGGAGCGGCTGCAGCGGCGTAGTGAGGCGCTGGTGCTCGAGCGCGATCAGCTGCAGCAGCGCCGGCAGCAGCAGAACCAGCTTGAACAGGAACTGCTCAGCGCCAAGCAGGCCGCCGAAGCCGCGGCGCTGGCCAAGGGTGAGTTCCTGGCTACCATGAGCCACGAGATCCGAACGCCGCTCAACGGCATCCTGCCGATGCTCGATCTGATCGCGCGCGGCCAGCTCGGCAGTGACCAGCGCCAGATGCTGCAGACCGCGGCGACCAGCTCACAGCAGCTGCTGAGGATCGTCGACGACATCCTCGATTACTCCCGGCTCGAGGCCAAGGGCCTGAACCTGGAGATCACCACGTTCAACCTGCGCGAGCTGCTCGAAGGGCTGGTGCAGTTGATGCAGCGCGCCGCCGATCCGAAAGGCCTGCAGCTCTCGCTCGAACTCGACCCGGCGGTACGCCTGTCCGTCCGTGGCGACCCGGTGCGCCTGCGCCAGGTGCTGAGCAACCTGCTGGTCAATGCGATCAAGTTCACCGAGCGTGGCCAGATCCGGCTGCGCGTGCAGCGCCAGGGCGAGACCAACGCGCAGCACCAGCTGCGGTTCGAGATCGCCGACAGCGGGATCGGCATCGACGACGCCCTGCAGGCGCGCCTGTTCCAGTCCTTCAGCCAGGCCGATGCGTCCACCACGCGCCTGTACGGCGGCACCGGGCTGGGCCTGGCCATCTGCAAGCGCATCATCGACCTGATGCAGGGCCGGATCGGCGTGCACTCCACCGTGGGGCGCGGCGCTACGTTCTGGTTCGAGATTCCCCTGCTCAAGGTGATCGGCGATCTGCCAGCGGTCGGCAACACGCGGCGTGCCTTGCTGATCACCCGCGATGCGGTGCTCGCCCAGCGTATCGAGCGGGTGACCCAGCACCATGATCTGCGCCTGCACACGGTGGAGACCAGCGCCGAAGCGATCGACGCCCTGCGCGCGCCACAGCGCCCCGGTATCGACCCGGCCCTGACCTGGGTGATCGCCGACACCGACGGCCTGCGCCATGGCACCCAGGCACTGCAGAAGGCGGTGGCCGGGAACGAACGGCATCCCACTGCGCAGCTGCTGTGGCTGTACGGCGATGAGGCGCCCGCGCCCGAGTCGCTTGGCCCGGGACCCGCCCTGTCGCGGCAGGGCGCTGACAGTGAACTGCACGCGCTGCTGCGCCCGGTGGTGCCCAGTGCGCGCCCGGCTGCGCTGCTGGCCGAGGTGGAATACGCAGGCTCGCCCACGGCACTGCCGCAGTTCCCGCTGCGCGTGCTGCTGGTGGAAGACAACAGCGTCAACCTGCTGGTCGCGCAGCGGCTGCTGCAGGTGCTGGGCTGCGAGGTGGAGACCGCCACCCAGGGCGAGCAGGCCCTGGAGGCACTGCAGGCCCGGCCGTTCGATGTGGTGCTGATGGATTGCCAGATGCCGGTGCTGGATGGCTACGACGCGACCCGCCGCTG
Source organism: Stenotrophomonas sp. TWI273 (assembly GCF_039674765.1). Classification (NCBI taxonomy): domain Bacteria; kingdom Pseudomonadati; phylum Pseudomonadota; class Gammaproteobacteria; order Lysobacterales; family Lysobacteraceae; genus Stenotrophomonas; species Stenotrophomonas sp. TWI273. Next base: position 246,998 of record NZ_JBDJOA010000002.1, on the reverse strand, counting down.
GCGCGCGCACGAGGCCACACGAGGCGCGGCGCGGCTGCCGATCGTGGCGATGACCGCCAATGCGATGGCCGGCGACCGCGAGCGCTGCCTGCAGGCCGGCATGGACGATTACCTGTCCAAACCGATCCACCGCGAAACACTCCAGGCCGTGCTGGCACGCTGGGGAAGCGTGCTGGCCGACGACCCGGCGTTGCTGCCGACCCGGCCCTTTGCAGCCACCGCAGCGGTGCCCGCACGCGACCAGACACCCGCCGCGGTGCTCGACCAGGACGTGCTCGATGAACTGCTTGAAGTGATCGGCGCGGACACCGCGCGGGTCATCGGCGTGTTCCTGGATGACACGCCACCGCTGATCCGCCAGCTGCAGGACGCCTCGGTCGCAGCGGACCTGGACCAGCTGCGCGCGTTGGCCCACAGCCTCAAATCCGCCAGTGCGAATGTGGGCGCGATGGCCCTGTCGGCAGCGGCCTGGCGGATCGAGCACGATGCCCGCGCCGGCACGCTGGAGCGCCCCGCCGTGGCGGTGGCGCTGTTGATCGCCGAGTTCGCGCGTGCACGAATCGCGCTGGGCGGCTATCACGCCCGCCTGCGCGCCCCATTGCAGGGCTGACTCAGTCTTCGATCTTGGTCAGCAGGTAGTTCGGTTCGCCGATGCGCTCGATCAGATCCAGCTGGGTTTCCAGCCAGTCGATATGCTCTTCCTCGGACTCGAGGATCTTCACGAACAGCTGGCGGCTGACGTAGTCACCGATCGAATCGGCATAGGCCACCGCTTCGCGCAGGGTCACCACGCCGTCGCGTTCCAGGCTGAGGTCGCACTGCAGGATCTCGGCCGGGTTCTCGCCGATGCGCAGCTTGCCCAGTGCCTGGAAGTTCGGCAGGCCTTCGAGGAAGAGGATGCGGTCGGACAGGATGTCCGCATGCTTCATCTCTTCGATCGATTCCTTGTACTCGTGATCGGCGAGCTCCTTCAGGCCCCAGTTCTTCAGCATCTTGGCGTGCAGGAAGTACTGGTTGATCGCGGTCAGCTCGTTGTAGAGGACCTTGTTGAGGAATTCGATGACTTTGGCGTCGCCCTTCATGAGCGTGCTCCTGCTGCGTGGAATCGCGGGCACTGTACCGCGTCGCGCGCAGGCATGAAGGAACGCGAATCGTGCTCAGTTGCGGCCCGCAACCGGGCCGGCCGATCTCAGGCGGCTTGCAGGCCCAATACCGGCAGTGGCAGGTCGTGGGTAGCGCTGAACTTGGCCAACAGATCGGCCGCCATGTCCAGGCAGGAGCCGCAGGTCGCGCCGCAGCCGGTGCGCATCGTCAGCTCGGACACGCTCACGACACCGCTCTGCGCGGCTTCGCGGATCTGATGGTCGGTAACCCCGTTGCAGATGCAGACGTACACGTGCGGACTCGGCAGGCAGGCCCGGATCGGCCTGCTGCTATTCCAATCGAAATGCGAATGGTTGTCAATTTCGAACCTGAATCATTCTCGATACGGTTCAGAGCCGCCAGCAGCGCTCAGACGGCGCCCGGCTCGCCCTTGGCCTTGCTGCGCGGCCAGTAGCCACCACCCCGCTTGGGCGTGGTGCGCTTGCGCGGCCGGTCGTGACCGGCGGCATTGCCAGGCATCCAGGCTTCCTGCGCGGACTTGGGCATGGTTTCCACCCCCGGCCCGGCCACCCCCCGTGCCAGCGGCGCCAGATGGCGCAGCGCACGCGCATAGACGCCCCGCTTGAACATCACCACATGTTCGACCGGGTACCAGAAATCGACCCAACGCCACTGGTCGAACTCGGGGCTGTCGGTATGGTCCAGGGTGACGTGGGATTCGTCCCCGGCCAGCCGGAGCAGGAACCACACCTGCTTCTGGCCGATACAGACCTGCCGTTCATTGCGGCGGATGGCCCGTGCCGGCAGCCGATAGCGAAGCCAACCCGGCGTCGCCCCGAGCACTTCAACGTGCTCCGGCAACAACCCGGTTTCTTCCTGCAACTCGCGATACATGGCTTCGACAGGCGTCTCGTCGGTGTTCATGCCGCCCTGCGGGAACTGCCAGCCATCCCGGCGCACACGTCGTGCCCAGAAAACCTGCCCATCCTGCCGCATCAGCACAATACCGACGTTCGGTCGATAGCCGTCCGGATCGATCACGATGCGGACTCCTAGAAAAATCTACTGATCGGGACTGTGCCACGCCCGCTGCCCACTCACAAGCGCGGTGAAAAAGTGTTGACAGATTCCGAATACATCTCCAGAATTACCGGCTCCCTGAGGCTATGTAGCTCAGCCGGTTAGAGCACAGCACTCATAATGCTGGGGTCGGTGGTTCGAGTCCACCCATAGCCACCAAGTTCGCTTGGTTTTTCAGGGAAAAAGTGCAATAATTGCACGCACATTTTGCCCCGTCGCCAAGCGGTAAGGCACCTGACTCTGACTCAGGCATTCGGTGGTTCGAATCCATCCGGGGCAGCCAAACAAAACAAAAGGCCTGATCGAAAGATCAGGCCTTTTGTTTTGTTTGGGCGGCTGACTGGGCGCATGGCGCCCAGTGCCCCAACCTTGCGGAGCAAGGTTGGGGCCAGCCTTCTTTGCCTCCACATCCCCGCGCCTGACGGCGCGCCCCCTTGCACTCCAAGGGGGCTGTTTCACCAGAAAGAGGGTGGACGGCCGACACCCTGCCCATGCCGGGCCACGAAAGCAGCCGACCAGCGGTCGGCACTACCGCCACCGCCGCCCCTATGAAACAGCGGCGAGCGCAGCAGTGCCGCCGGAAGCGTCGCCATCCCTCGCTGCATCCACCTGACGACCAAGCGATCTGCGGGGACGAAACCCACCCCCGGAAACGACAAAAGCCCGGCCGAAGCCGGGCTTTTGCGTACCCCCCAGCGGGATCCCGAAGGATCCCACGCCAGGCGCGATGGATCAGCGCTTGGAGAACTGGGTGGCGCGACGTGCCTTGTGCAGGCCGACCTTCTTACGCTCGACTTCACGGGCGTCACGGGTCATGAAGCCAGCCTTGCGCAGCTCGGACTTCAGGGTTTCGTCGTACTCGACCAGCGCACGGGCGATGCCCAGACGGATCGCACCGGCCTGACCGGTGGTACCACCGCCAGCGGCGGTGACCATGATGTCGAAGCTTTCGGTGTTCTTGGTCAGTTCCAGCGGCTGACGCACGATCATGCGTGCAGTCTCACGGCCAAAGAACTCGTCCAGCGGACGGCCATTGACGGTGATGTTGCCGGCGCCCTTGCGCAGGAACACGCGGGCGGTGGAGGACTTGCGGCGGCCGGTGCCGTAGTTTTGCGTGATAGCCATGATTAGATATCCAGAACCTGAGGCTGCTGAGCGGCGTGCGGGTGCTCGGAACCCGAGTACACCTTGAGCTTGCGGTACATGGCGCGGCCCAGCGGGCCCTTCGGCAGCATGCCCTTGACGGCGGTCTCGATGACACGCTCCGGGTGGCGCTCAAGCGCCTGGGCCAGAGTTTCGGTCTTCAGGTTGCCGATGTAGCCAGTGAAACGGTGATACAGCTTGTCCTGCAGCTTGTTGCCGGTGACGGCAATCTTTTCTGCATTGATGACAACCAGGTAATCACCGGTATCAACGTGAGGGGTGTAAACCGGCTTGTGCTTGCCGCGCAGACGGCGGGCCAGCTCGGTGGACAGACGGCCCAGCGTCTTGCCGGATGCGTCGACGAGATACCAGTCGCGCTGGACGGTCTCGGACTTTGCAGTGAAAGTGCTCATGAAAGAACTCTAGTAGGTCGGGCTCATTACGGCGCAGTACGGCCGGAACTCTGCCACGCGTTGTGAAGAGGCGGGAGTGTACTGGCCATCTCCGCCACATGCAAGTTGACCCCGATCCCGGCTTGGCACACCGGCCCCGGGGGGCGAGAATCGACAGTCCCCCGCCGCGACACTTCCTGCCATGACCGCGCTCCGCCAGATCACGCCGCTCGACCACCTGCTGACCGAGGCCCAGCGGGCGCTGGATACCGTGTTCGGCAATCCGCCGGCCAGCCGCCCCTACCCCGCCGAGAACACCCCGGACGTGCAGATGGCCGCGCCCGAGCGCCGCCACGCCGCCGGTCTCATGCGCATCAACCATGTCGGCGAAGTCTGCGCCCAGGGCCTGTACTTCGGCCAGGCCGCGGTCGCCCGCGAGCCGGAAACCCGCGCCCACCTGCTCGACGCCGCCCAGGAAGAAACCGACCACCTGGCCTGGTGTGCCCAGCGCCTGCGCGAACTGGACAGCCGTCCCAGCCTGTTCAATCCGATCTGGTATGCCGGCAGCTACACCATCGGCACCCTGGCGGGCCTGCGCGGGGATGGCTGGAACCTGGGCTTCGTGGTCGAAACCGAACGCCAGGTGGAAGCGCATCTGGACGAACACCTGGATACCCTGCCCCCGGCCGACCTGCGCAGCCGCGAGGTGATCAAGGTGATGAAGATCGACGAAGCCCGCCACGCCGACCATGCCGAGCATGCCGGCGCGCGCAGGCTGCCCGCCCCGATCCCGTCGGTGATGGCGCTGGCCTCCAAGGTCATGAAGACCATCGCGTACCGCCTTTAAGCCTCCACCGCGCCGCGTGCATCGGGTGAAAAGCCCCCCTGAGTCAGGGGGGCGCCGCGAAGCGGCGGGGGTATGGGTGTTCAGTGAGCCGGGGGCCCACGGTTCGCACAGCGAACCGTGGGAGCGCCAGCGCGAATGCGAGGGCGTTACCCAGAGACCAGCTTCAGGCCGATCACCCCGGCCACGATCAACGCGATGCAGGCCAGCCGCGACGGCGAGGCGCTGTCGCCGAACAGGAAGATGCCCAGCATCGCCACGCCCAATGCGCCGATCCCGGTCCAGATCGCGTACGCCGTGCCGACCGGAATGGATTTCATCGCTTGGCTCATCAGGTACAGGCTGACCAGGGCGGCCGCGACGGTGGCCAGCGTCGGAAGGGGCTTGCTGAAGCCTTCGGAGTACTTCATTCCGATGGCGAAGCCGATTTCGAACAGACCGGCGACGAGAAGATAGATCCAGGGCATGGGGGATTCCTTGGGTTAACAAAAGCAAAACGGCCCGGTGTTTTCACACCGGACCGTCGTCGGTAGCTACCGTGGAACCGGGTTTTGCGCAAACACCGGTTCCACAGGGCGGGCCGTCCCGCCTGAACGAGGTTGCCCGGGCCAGGCCCGGACAACATCGCGAAGTGCCTTACTCGGCCAGATTGCGCCCATGGAACAGCTCTTCGATCTCACGACGCAGCAGCGCCTCGATCTTCATGCGTTCCTTGAACGAGAGGTTCTTGGCCTTCTCTTCGAACAGGTACTGGTCCAGATCGAAATCCTTCAGGTGCATCTTCGTGTGGAAGATATTTTCCTGATAGACATTGACGTCGAACATCTCGTAACGCGACTTGATGTTCTTGGCCAGGAAGTTCTGGATCGAGTTGATCTTGTGATCGATGTAGTGCTTCTTGCCCTTCACGTCACGAGTGAAGCCACGCACGCGGTAATCCATGATCACGATGTCCGATTCCAGACTCTCGATCAGGTAGTTCAGCGCTTTCAACGGGGAAATCACGCCACAGGTGGCCACATCGATGTCCGCGCGGAACGTGGCGATGCCCTCCTGCGGATGGGTTTCCGGGTAGGTATGGACGGTGATGTGGCTCTTGTCCATGTGCGCGACCACAGCGTCGGAGATCAGCTCCTTGCCGGCCTGCTTCTTGTCGATCACCGGCTCTTCCGAGATCAGGATCGTCACCGAGGCACCCTGGGGGTCGTAGTCCTGGCGGGCCACGTTCAGGATGTTCGCGCCGATGATCTCGGCTACGTCGGTCAGGATCTGAGTCAGCCTATCGGCGTTGTACTCTTCATCAATATATTCGATGTAACGCTGACGCTCCTCTTCGGTGCGGGCGTAACAGACGTCATAGATGTTGAAGCTCAACGCCTTGGTGAGGTTGTTGAAACCCTGCAACCTCAGGCGAGGCAACGGCTTGACCACGGCGGTCGATCCTGTGTGTGGTGGGAAAGAAGTAATTATGGGGCAAAGTGATCGGGGGCGAAACTTGCATTGAAACGAGTACCTGTGCTCGGTTTGCCCTTAACAATTCGGATCGTTAAGCTCCCGGCACATAGCCGTGAATTCTTCATGAGCAATCGGAGCGCCTCAACGTGTCAACTGTGCGCCTTGCCACAAGTCCATTGGCCCTGGATATCGCAACAATCGATCGCTTCCTGGCCCACAGCCACCGCCGCCGTTACCCCGCCCGTACCGACGTGTTCCGTCCTGGCGATCCGGCCGGCACGCTCTACTACGTGATCAGTGGATCAGTCTCAATAATGGCTGAGGAAGATGACGATCGTGAGCTGGTGCTGGGCTACTTCGGCTCGGGAGAGTTCGTCGGTGAGATGGGGCTGTTCGTCGAATCGGACCGGCGCGAGGTGATCCTGCGCACCCGCACCCCGTGCGAACTGGCCGAGATCAGCTACGAGCGCCTCCATCAGCTGTTCCTGGGCCCGCTCTCGGCCGATGCGCCGCGCCTGCTCTACTCGATCGGCCAGCAGCTCTCCAAGCGCCTGCTCGATACCAGCAGGAAGGCCAGCCGCCTGGCGTTCCTGGATGTGACCGACCGCATCGTGCGGACCCTGCACGATCTGTCCCGCGAGCCGGAGGCGATGAGCCACCCGCAGGGCACCCAGCTGCGCGTCTCGCGCCAGGAACTGGCCCGTCTGGTCGGCTGCTCGCGTGAAATGGCCGGCCGCGTGCTGAAGAAGCTGCAGACCGACGGGCAACTGCATGCCCGCGGCAAGACCGTGGTCCTGTACGGCACCCGCTGACCCAGCGCGGTAGAGCCGACCGTTGGTCGGCTATCCGGCACGCGATTGGACACGCCACCCGGCCTCCCCCGGGCCCTGACTACCCCGGGTCGCCGGCCAGCGGTCGGCACTACCTGCCCATTTGCCGCTAGGCTGTTCGCATGGAACTTGGCAGTGAATTCTATTGGTTCATCCTGATCGGCCTCGGCGCACAGCTGGTCGACGGCGCGCTGGGCATGGCGTTCGGGCTGGTGTCTTCCTCGGTCCTGCTCAGCATGGGCCTGCCGCCCGCCGCGGTCAGCGCCAGCATCCATACCGCGGAGGTGTTCACCACCGGGGCGTCCGGGGTCTCGCACCTGGTCGCGGGCAATGTGGACCGTCGGCTGTTCCTGCGCCTGGCCCTGCCTGGCGCCGTCGGTGGGGTGGTCGGCGCCTACGTGCTGACCCAGCTGCCCGGCGACGTGATCCGCCCCTTCATCTATATGTATCTGCTGGTGCTGGCGATCTTCATCCTGCTGCGCGCGGCCGGCCGGATGCTGCCGGCCCAGGAAGTGAAGCGCGTCCCGCTGCTGGGCTTCGTCGCCGGCCTGCTGGATGCCAGTGGCGGTGGCGGCTGGGGCCCGGTGGCGACGTCCACCCTGCTCGCACGCGGTGGCAAGGCCCGCACCACCATCGGGACGGTCAATGCCGCCGAGTTCGTGGTGACCCTGGCGGTGTCGATCACCTTCCTGCTGACCATGGGCGTTCAGTACCTGAACATCGTGGCCGGCCTGTTGATCGGCGGCATGATGGCCGCGCCGGTTGCCGCGATTCTGGTCAAAAAGGTCAAGGAACGCTGGGTGCTGGTGGCCGTCGGCGTGCTGGTGCTGGGCATCAGCCTGTTCCAGATCGGCCATGCCATCGTGCAGTGGCGCGCAGGCTGAGCCGGACGCGACACCGTTTCAGGGATTTTCAGCGGTGAATCAGACCGGATCGCCGGCCCGATCCACGCAGCCCCAGTTGAGCACGGGGGTGCCCGGCGGCAGCACCTGGCGGAAATAGTCCACCCGGGACGCCTTCGGATTGACCACCACCGGCGCCGCCGCGGCCAGCAGCAGCGGCAGGTCGGCGCTGCTGTCGGAGTAGGCGACGTCGATCTCGCCGTAGCCGCGCTCGCGCAGCATCCGCATCTTTTCTTCGTTGTGGCAGTGGCGGGTGGCGATGACCGCGCCCAGGAACGGCCCGACCTCACTGCCGATCACCGGCACGCCCTGGTGCGCCACGAAGGCCAGGATCGCGCGGGCCAGTTCCGGCGGTGCACCGGTAGCGACCACGACGCGGTCGCCAGCGGCGCGGTGACGCGCGAACACCTCCAGCGCCACGGGCAGCAGGCGGCGGCGGATATCGGCTTCGTGCTTGAGGACGTAGCGATCGATCACCTTGTTGAACTCGCGCGCCCGGTGCAGGCCAAACGTGGCGATCCAGACATAGCCGGAGATGCCGCGGCGGCGGGTGGGCAGGAATGCCACCAACGGGCCGAGCAGCGGCGTGGCAACCAGGGCCGCCAGCAGCCGCAGCGGGTTGCGCTTGATCAGCCAGGCGAACAGATGGCTGCCGGAATCGCCGTCATACAGGGTGTGATCGAAATCGAAGACCACCAGCGGGGCGTCGTCGCGCGGCGTTGGGTAGATCGCTGTCATGCGCTGAAGAATAGCTGACGCAGGCCCTCGCCGGGCTCTTCCACGCGCATGAAGGCCTCACCGACCAGGAACGCGTTGACCCCGGCCTGGCGCATCACGGTGACATCGGCCGTGCCGAGGATGCCGCTTTCGGTGACCAGCAGGCGGTCGCGCGGCACGGCCTGGCGCATGTCCAGCGTGGTCTGCAGCGACACCTCGAAGGTACGCAGGTTGCGGTTGTTGATGCCGATCAGCGGCACCGGCACCTGGATGGCGCGCTCGAGCTCGTCGATGTCGTGCACTTCCACCAGCACGTCCATGCCCAGCTGCATGGCCAGGTCGGACAGCTCGGCCAGCTGGCGGTCGTCCAGGGCGGTCACGATCAGCAGGATGCAGTCCGCGCCGAGCACACGCGCTTCATACACCTGGTAGGCATCGATCACGAAGTCCTTGCGCAGCACCGGCAGCGTGCAGGCGTCGCGGGCCTGCTGCAGGTAGGCATCACTGCCCTGGAAGAAATCCACGTCGGTCAGCACCGACAGGCAGCTGGCCCCGCCAAATTCGTAGCTCACCGCGATATCAGCCGGATGGAAGTCCGGGCGGATAACGCCCTTGGAGGGGCTGGCCTTCTTGATTTCGGCGATCACGGCTGGGTTGCCGGCGGTGATCGAGGCGCGCAGCGCATCCGCGAAGCCACGCACGGGCGGAGCCTGCTCCACGCGCGCGATCAGTGCTTCAAGCGGCACCTGGGCCCGGCGTGCGGCGACTTCTTCGGCCTTGCGGGCCAGGATGGTATCGAGGATGTCGCTCATGTCATTGGGGTCCTGGAGGCCGGCCATTATCGACCAGCCCCGCTGAATTCGGAAAACGCGGGCTCAGACGGCCCCGCGGATGCGGCGGGTGGCGGCGACGTACTGCTCCATCCGCGAGCGCGCACTGCCATCGGCCAGCACCGCACGGGCACGGGCCAGACCATCGGCGATGCTGTCGGCGACACCGGCCACGTACAGCGCGGCGCCGGCATTGAGCGCCACGATGTCGAGCGCCGGGCCGGGCTGGTTGTCGAGCACGCCACGCAGCATCGCGATGGATTCTTCCGGACCGCCGACCTTGAGGTTGCGGCTGGCCGACATCGCGATACCGAAATCTTCCGGATGGATCTCGTACTCGCGCACCTTGCCGTCGCGCAGTTCGCCCACCAGTGTCCCGGCGCCGAGCGAGATCTCATCCATGTTGTCGCGGCCCCACACCACCAGCGCGCGCTCGGCCCCGAGTTCGCGCAGCACGCGCGCCTGGATGCCGACCAGATCCGAATGGAACACGCCCATCAATACGTTGGTCGCACCGACCGGATTGGTCAGCGGGCCGAGGATGTTGAAGATCGTGCGCACGCCCATCTCGCGCCGCACCGGTGCGACGACCTTCATCGCCGGGTGGTGCATCGGCGCGAACATGAAGCCGATGCCGGTCTCGGTGATCGCGCGCGCGACCTCCTCCGGCTGCAGATCGATGATCGCGCCCAGCGCCTCGACTGCATCGGCACTGCCGGACTTGGAGGAAACACTGCGGTTGCCATGCTTGGCCACCTTGGCCCCGGCCGCGGACACCACGAACATCGCGCACGTGGAGATGTTGAAGGTGTGCGAACCATCGCCACCGGTGCCGACGATATCCACCAGATGCGTCTTGTCCTCCACCGGTACCGCGAGGGCGAGCTCGCGCATCACGGTGGCGGCACCGGCGATCTCGCCGATGGTTTCCTTCTTGACCCGCAGGCCGGTCAGAATCGCGGCGGTCATCACCGGCGACACGTCACCGCGCATGATCTGCCGCATCAGGTCGACCATTTCGTCGAAGAAGATTTCGCGGTGCTCGATGGTGCGCTGCAGGGCTTCCTGGGGGGAGAAGGTCATGCGGGGTCCTTTGTGGTGCAGGTGCGGCGCGCTCAGCGCTGCAGGAAATTCTTCAGCAGGGCGTGGCCATGCTCGGTGAGGATCGACTCGGGGTGGAACTGCACGCCCTCGACCGGATGTTCGCGATGGCGCAGGCCCATGATCTCTTCGATCGAGCCGTCCTCGTTCTCGGTCCAGGCGGTCATTTCCAGGCAGGCCGGCAGCGTGGTCTTGTCGACCACCAGCGAGTGGTAGCGCGTGGCCTGGTAGCGGTCCGGCAGGCCGGCGAACACGCCCTTGCCTTCATGCCGGATCGGCGAGGTCTTGCCGTGCATGATGTTGGTGGCGCGGATCACATCGCCGCCATACACCTGGCCGATGCTCTGGTGGCCCAGGCACACGCCGAGGATCGGCGTGGTCGGACCGAGCCGGCGGATCAGCTCCAGCGACACGCCCGCTTCGTTCGGCGTGCACGGGCCGGGCGAAATCACGATGCGCTCGGGCGCGAGCGCGGCGATTTCATCGACGCTCAACGCGTCGTTGCGCACCACCTTGACCTCGGCGCCCAGCGTCTGCAGGTACTGCACGAGGTTGTAGGTGAAGCTGTCGTAGTTGTCGAGCATCAACAACATGGTCAGGGTCCGTCTTGAATGGGGAAGTGGCGTGCACGCAACCGTGCACGTGTCAGGCCGTTCGGCAGCAGTGCGTTACAGGCCCTTGGCCGCCTGCGCGACCGCACGGAACAGCGCGCGGCCCTTGTTCATCGTCTCGTCCCATTCCTTGCCGGGGTCGGAGTCGTAAACGATGCCGGCGCCCGCCTGCACGTGCAGGCGGCCGTCCTTGATCACCGCGGTGCGGATCGCGATGGCGGTATCGGCATCGCCATGCCAGCCGATGTAGCCGATGCTGCCGGCGTAGACGTTGCGCTTGATCGGCTCCAGCTCGCGGATCACTTCCAGCGCACGTATCTTCGGCGCACCGCTGACGGTGCCGGCCGGGAACGTCGCACGCAGCACGTCGGCATAGCTCAGGCCCGGCTGCAGCTGCCCGGTGACCTCGCTGACAATGTGCATGACGTGGCTGTAGCGCTCGATCACGAACTGCTCGCCCACTTCCACCGTGCCGGCCTTGGACACGCGGCCGGCATCATTGCGGCCGAGATCGATCAGCATCAGATGCTCGGCACGTTCCTTGGGATCGGCCAGCAGTTCCACTTCGAGTGCGTTGTCTTCCTCCACCGTCGCGCCGCGCGGGCGGGTGCCGGCGATCGGACGCACGGTGACTTCCCCGTCCTGCAGCCGCACCAGGATTTCCGGCGAGGAGCCGACCACCTGCACGTCGCCGGTATCGAGGAAATACATGTACGGCGAGGGATTGAGCGCACGCAGCGCGCGGTACACATCCACCGGGCGCGCCTTGAACGGCACGCTCAGGCGCTGGCTCAGCACCACCTGGAAGATGTCGCCGGCGCGGATGTATTCCTTGGACTTGTCGACCGCGGCAATGAAGCCTTCGCGGGTGAAGCCGGAGACGAAATCGTTCTCGTCCAGCACATCGCGCGTGATCGGCGCGGGGTAGCCGGCGCCGGGGGCGCGCAATGTGGCGACCAGCGCATCCAGCTTGGCCTGGGCGTGGTCCCACGCCCCGGGCTGCCCCGGGTCGGCGTGCACGATCAGGTACAGGCGGCCCTTGAGATTGTCGAACACCGCCAGCTCTTCGGAGTGCAGCAGCAGGATGTCCGGCGTGCCCAACTCATCGCGGCCACGCGGCGGGGCCAGGCGCGGTTCGATATAACCGATGCACTCAAAGCCAAACCAGCCGACCAGGCCGCCGGTGAAACCCGGCAGACCGGCCAGTTTCGGCACCGAGTGGGCGCTGCGCAGCGCCTCGACCTCGGTGAACGGGTCCGCGACCTCGCGGGTTTCCACCACGGTGCCGGACTCGCTGATGGTCAGGGTATGGCCGTGGAAGGCATATACCCGGCGTGCCGGCAGGCCGATGATGGAATAGCGCCCGAAGCGTTCGCCGCCCTCGACCGATTCAAACAGATAGGTATGCGGGCCGTCGGCGAGCTTCAGATAGACCGACAGCGGCGTGTCCAGGTCGGACAGCACTTCACGGACGACGGGGATGCGGGTGTGGCCTTCAGCGGCCTGCTGCTGGAACTGCTCGAGCGTAATCAAGACGACTTTCCTTCCGGGAAACGGCGGTGGCGGGACGGACGACGGCAACAGGCCACCATCGCCACCAACGGCGAGCGGAAGAAAGGGTATGCGGGGTCGTCAGAATGGACACCCGGCGACTGTACCGCAGCCCGGCGCGGGGGGGAACCCCGTCACGCGCCGCAGGCAGGCACGCCAGCCCCCGACGCGGCGCCCGCACTGGCGCCTCCAGCGTCAGTACAGGGGCATCGGCCGCTCGGCGGCCAACATACCGTTCAGGGTATCCAGCATCCTGACGAGGTCCACCTGCCGATGCAGACGGGTCTTCTCGAAAATGCTCTGCAGGCGGGTCCGCGCGCTTCCGACACCGATGCCGCAGATCGTGGCGGCGGCCGACAGCTCGCCTTGGTGATGCAGCGCCACGGCCAGGGTGGCTTCGGCCGGGGTCAGGCCGAAAAGCTCGCGCAGGGTGGTGGACAGCCCGGCAGACGAACGCCGCACGAGCGTGTTGACCGTCATGACAAAGCGGGCGGTACCGGTGCCGGGGATGTACTTTCCGTAAGGCCTGAGCGACGCGAAGCCTGCCAGTAGCCCATCGACATCATGCAGGGCGACGATATCCTCCCCGGGGTCCTGCGCCGGACCGCCCCGCAGCGCCAGGCGCCGGACCAGGGCATTCCAGCCTGCACGCGAGGCCGGATGTACCGGCTCCAATGCCGCCTTGCGGCGCACACGCAGGACACGACCCAGCAGCATCTCCTCCCCCCCGGCATTCACCGACACCGGCCGCAGGTTCTCATCGAGAAGCAACAGGGCCAACGTCCCTGCCTGGCGCCACGCGTCCTGCAGTGACTGGCGCAACTCGAAGGCGTTGACGAAGTGCGGTGCCAACGCTTCGCAGAGTGCCACCTCTCGTGCATCGAAATCGCCCCGCCGCTCGGTTCCCACGAAGGTCAACATGGTGACCTGATCCGGCTTGCGCGAGGCACATAGCGCCACCGAGCGCAGCGTGTCGATCTGGCGCAGGAAATCCAGGTAATACCGCGTTCCGCGCATCTCCTCCAGCGTGGCCACCCGGTCGCTGACGATGACACTGCCAGCCCGCATCGTAGGCGCGGCCCGGTTGAACCAGAGGTTGTCCACCGAATACAGCGTGTCTTCGTTGAAGCGCTCCACCGTACGCGGGTCCGCCATCGCACCGGCCGCAACGAGCGCCACGTGACGCCCACCCTGCACGTCCCGCAGGGTCACGCTGCCCGAGTGGCAACCAACCGCGCGCCCGAGCCGTTCAACGAATGACTGCATCCGCTCGGGATCGGTGACCCCGGCGTACAGCTCCTCCATAAGCTCCGCTTTCACAACCACCTCCTGTGTTGTTCGTCAAGTCATGTTCACGACCTGCGTCGCTGCGCCTCTGGACGCAGATTTGCCGCCATCCCATCACCACGTCAAGGACGCCATGGCCCTCTCCGCACTGCAATCACTTTCCACCGCACTCACCCTGTCCCTGCTGCTTGTCGCCTGCAACGGCAAAGACGATGCAGCACCCCCGAGCGCCGATAACGACAGCAACACCCCTGCGGCCGAGGGTGAGGCAAGCGCAGATAAAACGGCACGCACCCCGCTTCCCCAAGCCGACCTGGCCAAGCCGCTGACTGAGTATCGCAAGTTGGATAGCGGCCAACAGGTGATGTTTCTTTATGCCGCCACGTCCAAGCTGCCGACGGATTTCGACACGATGGCCAGCCTCGCCTCGCAGGAATACCGCGGCACGGCCGATACCTTCCGCCGCAAGGACCTGATGGTGGCGCTTCGCCCGCAGCTCGAACAGGGCATCGCAGACGCGGGCCGCTCGCCGTATTTCTGGAGCGAACTGGAGGATGCCGACCTGCAGGCCTATGACTTCGAGCGGAAGGGCTTCCCGGTCGGCGAATTCAACGGCGGCAAGTATCGCTACTTCATGGACATTCCGGAGTACACCTACACCTGGGCCAACCCTGCGCAGGTTCAGCTCGCCCCGGTCGCTGACGAAGCGGTTGCCCGCGAGCTTGAAGGGCTTCGTAGCCGATGGAACAGCAAACCCCGGCTGCGGACCTACTTCTTCGTCCAGTCTGCGGATCTGAACCAGCGACGCCTCAATGCGTACGTCACGCACGTCCAGCTTCTGGACCGCAGCGGACGCGTCCTGGCGTCCTACTCGCCCGATCCGGCGGTGGCAGCGCAGCCAGCGGAAGAGGATCCGTGCGTTTCGCCGGAGGACTGCGCACGGCGTGCTTTGGGCAGCTGATCGTTTCGGAATCCACAGGGGAATCATCCATGAATCAACTCAATGAAAGCGACGTCCAGAACGCGCTGCAGCAGCGCCTCGTGCGCGAGGAAGCCGGGCGGCGCGCAACCGAAGGCCTGATGCGCACGGCCAGGACGCTGCGATGGATCGGCTGGGTCTGCGCTCTGGTGCCGATCATCGGCATCGTCGGGGTGGTGCTGTTCCTGCTCAGCACGATCCTGTGTTTCGCCTATGCGCAAAGCAAGGGGAACCCCGATGGCATCAAGCAGTTGTTGATCACCTTGGCCAGCCTGTTCGCTGCGGGCATCGTCTGGGTGCTGGTCAATCTCACCGTGCTCGGCCTGTTTGGCGCAGCCATGTCCATGCATTGAGGATCTGCACATGAACGGAATCACCTTGAAGCAGTCGCTGCTGTCGGCCGCTGCCGCGGCAGCATTGCTGGCCGGTCAGGCCGTGCCTGCCCACGCACAATCCGCCGACGCGCTCCGTCGTGAGAACGCACAGCTGCGTGCCCAGCTGGAAGCGTTGAACCAACGCTGCGGCGTGCCGGCGCCCGACGACACCGGCGCACTGGAGCGATTTGGCGATATCGAAGCGCGTCTGGATTCGATCCGGGCGGGACAGCGCACGCGCGGCTCGGTAGAGATCACGGTGACGATGACACTGCGCAATGTGTCGTCGCAGCCGATGGTGTTGAATTATGAGTACGACACCTTCAACGCGACCGACAGCCACGGCTATACCTACCGCTTCTTCGGCGGGCAGGACAAAGACACGATCAAGGGCATCCCGATCGCCACCACGAACCGGGTCGACCCGACCTTCACCCTGCTGCCAGGCCGATCCAGCACGGTCACCTTCCTCGTGCAGCGCGCCATGAACGAGGGGCAGACCCCGGGCAGCCGCTTCGATATCAGTGCCAGCTTCGGCCAGTACGAAAACCTGGGCCAGGGACGACTGCGACGGCTGCAGACATTCCCCGTTTCCTTCAAGGATCGCTCAGTCACGTCGGGCGGCGTCGCCACTGGTATCGGCGGGCGCGCGGATCAGACGGTTGAAAACGCGGCCGGCAGGTTGTTGGATCGCCTGTTGAAGTGAGCCGGGCACGGCAGGCGCCACCACGCGCCAGCCGTATGCAGGACGGCCCCGCAGCCGCGCCGGAACTCAGGCCCTGGACAGCAGCGGACTGTCCAGCGCCACATGCAGGTTCACCCGCCCCGGCACGCAGTCGATGCGGAAATGGCGGGCCTGGACCGGCTCGCCATCCAGATTGAGCGTCAGCGGCACCTCGGCCTCGATCTCCACCCACGGCGCCTGCACACGTTCGGCCACCTGCTCCAGCGCGCCGCGCTTGCCGCCCTTGACCAACGCGGCAAAGGTCGAGGCGACCTCCCCGCTCAGCTCGGGGATCACCGTGATATCGAGCAGACCGTCATCAATCAGAGCCTCCGGGCACAGTACCTGCCCGCCGCCGGCCTGGCGGCCGTTGCCGATGCCCAGCGCGATGAAACCACCGGCCCACTCGAACCCCGGCGCCCGGACCCGCGCCTGGATCGGATCGATCCGGCCCAGCCGCGATACCCCGGTGACCAGGTAGGCCAGGCCGCCGAGCACTTTCTTCAAGCCCTCATCGGTCTCCACCGTGACCTCGGTGCCGAAGCCGCCACTGGCCACGTTCGCGCACCACCACACTTTGCCATCGGCATCGATGCGCAGCAGATCGACCGGGCGCGCGGGCGCGTGCGTCATCAGCTCCAGCGCCGCCAGCGGTTCATCGGGAATCTCCGCCGCGGTGGCGAAATCGTTGGCCGTGCCCAGCGGCAGCAGCCCCAGCGACGGCAATGCATCGGCGGCCTCTTCCCGGTGCGCCAGTGTCTCGGCCACCTCACTGAGGGTGCCATCACCGCCGGCCGCAATGATTGTATCGACCCCATGCGCGATCGCCTCGGCCACATAGCGCTCGGCGTCGCCCGATTCCCAGGTCACCCGTACCTCCAGCTGCACGCCGCGCTCACGCAGCGCCGCGACCGCCTCGCGCACATCCTCATTGCCGGTGGCCTTGCCGTTGAGGATCAAACGCCAATGGGGACGGCTCATGCGGTACTTCCAGGGAGTGGGGAAGCGAAGGCTAGCAGCGGACGGCGTGGCCGCCGGTGAACGTCATCAAAGCGTCACCGATCCCCCGGAGAATGGGAGGCCATAGCAAGGAAGATGGATGGAGGCAGGATCAGCCTCCCGCTATTCCCAGGGCCGCATCAGCAATGGTGCGGTCTTTTTTTTGACCCGCCAGAAGCGCAGCCGACCAACGGCCGGCACTACCGGGCTGGGTTGGCTGCGGCAGCCAACCAACGGTCGGCTCTACGGGTGCTCAGCCTTCGGCGAAGGTCCGCAACGCCTCGCCTTCCATCCGGTACACCGTCCACTCGCTTTGCGGCTTCGCACCGGCGGCCTGGTAGAACTGGATCGCCGGTGCATTCCAGTCCAGCACCGACCACTCGAACCGGCCGCAGCCTTCGGCCACCGCGATCCGTGCGATGTGCTGCAGCAGCGCCTTGCCGGCACCGCTGCCGCGGCGCTCCGGGCTGACGTACAGATCTTCCAGGTAGATCCCGTTGCGGCCCAGCCACGTCGAGTAGTTGTAGAAATACACCGCATACCCGATCGCCACGCCATCGGCTTCGCAGATCAGCGCATGCGCCTTCGCCGCCGGTCCGAACAGGCTCGCCCGGATGCCCGCTTCGTCGGTCTGCACCGACGACTCGGCCTTCTCGTAGATCGCCAACTCGCGGATGAAACGCAGGATCAGCGCCGCATCCTCGGCGGTGGCCACGCGGATGGTCACGGCAGCCACCGGTTCCATGGCTCAGCCCCGCGCCGCGGCGACGTTGCCGCGCATCTGCGCGATGATGTCCTGGTAGCTGGTCTTCGCATTGAAGATCGCCGAGCCGGCCACGAAGGCATCGGCACCGGCGGCGGCGATCGCCCCGATGTTGTCGGCCTTCACCCCACCGTCGATCTCCAGGCGGATGTCCTTGCCACTGGCATCGATCTTCTTGCGGATCGCGCGCACCTTGTCCAGCGCCGACGGAATGAACGCCTGGCCGCCGAAACCCGGATTGACCGACATCACCAGCACCAGGTCCAGGTCATCGAGCACCCAGTCCAGGATGTCCACCGGCGTGGCCGGATTGAGCACCACGCCCGGCTTGCAGCCCAGCGAACGGATCAGCTGGATCGTGCGGTGCACGTGGCGGCTCGCCTCCGGATGGAAGCTGATGTAGGTCGCGCCGGCCTCGGCGAAATCCGGAATGATCCGGTCCACCGGCTCCACCATCAGATGCACGTCGATCGGTGCGGTCACACCGTGCTTGCGCAGCGCCTGGCAGACCAGCGGGCCGATGGTCAGATTCGGCACGTAATGGTTGTCCATCACATCGAAATGCACCCAGTCGGCGCCGGCCGCGAGCACGTTGTCCACTTCCTCACCCAGGCGGGCGAAATCGGCGGACAGGATGGAGGGGGCAATGATGCAGTTGGACATGGCCGGGGCCTTCGGGAGGTGGAAAGGGGGCGCCGCGCGGACTCAGCGCTTGCGCAGGGTCTTGATGCGGTCGTAGGCGGCATTGAGCTGGCGCGACTTGCGCTCGGCCTGCTGGCGCAGCTCCGGCGCCGCGCCGACCACCTTGTCCGGGTGGTACTGGGACATCAGCCGGCGGTAGGCCAGGTCGATCTCGGCATCGGTCGCCTCGGAGGTCAGCCCCAGCTCGCGGTAGGGGTTTTCCCTGTTCAGCCGGAACCAGTCGGCATCGAAGGCATGCCCCAGCAACAGCCCGACCACGGCACCGAACAGCGGATTGGGCCTGAACAACAAGGCGCCGGCGATGAATCCGAGCAGTTTTCCGTACCAGCGCATGGTGGTCTGGGCAGCCAAGGCGACAAAGGATCCTCATTTTACGTCACAGCGGGCCCAACCCGCTTTACACTAGGCCGCCCGCTGTCTGTGCGGGCCCTCCGGGTCCCCTGGACAGCTGTCATGACGAAGCCTCAGGAGTGCCCGTGCCGACCACGTTGTTGCAATCCGATCTCCCCGGCCTGCCCTTGCGCCATCGCGGCAAGGTGCGTGATGTTTTCGACATTCCGCGCGACCGGCTCCCCGCCGGCACTCCGCCGGGGGACTACCTGCTGATGGTCGCAACCGACCGTCTGTCAGCCTTCGACGTGGTGCTCCCCGATCCGATCCCCGGCAAGGGCGAGATGCTCTGCCAGGTCTCCAACTTCTGGTTCGCCAAGACCGCGCACCTGATGCCCAACCACCTGACCGGCATCGATGTCGCCAGTGTGCTGCCCGAGGGTGTCGATCCGGCCCTGTACGCCAAGCGCGCCGTGGTCACCCGCAAGCTCAAGCCGGTTCCGGTCGAGGCGATCGCCCGCGGCTACCTGATCGGCAGCGGCTGGAAGGACTACCAGCGCACCGGCAAGATCAGCGGCATCGAGCTGCCCGACGGCCTGCGCCAGGCCGAACAGCTGCCCGAACCGATCTTCACCCCCTCGACCAAGGCCGCCGTCGGCGACCACGACGAGAACATCGATTTCGATGCGATGGTGAAGGCGGTCGGTGCGGACCTGGCCGAGCGCGTGCGCGACGCCACCCTGCGCATCTATGCCTTCGCCGCCGATTACGCCCGCGAGCGCGGCATCATTCTGGCCGACACCAAGTTCGAGTTCGGTACCGATGCCGATGGCCGTCTGTACATCATGGACGAGATGCTGACCCCGGATTCCTCGCGCTACTGGCCGGCTGACGAGTACGAGGTGGGCACCAGCCCGCCGAGCTACGACAAGCAGTTCGTCCGCGATTACCTGGAAACGCTGGACTGGGGCAAGACCGCCCCGGGCCCGAGCATCCCGGCCGAGATCATCGAGCGCACCCGGGCCAAGTACGCCGAGGCGCTGCAGCGCCTGGCCGGTATCTCGGTCGACTGATTCGCCTGCGCCCCCGGCCGTGATGGCCGGGGGTCCCGGCCGTAGAGTCGACCGCTGGTCGACTGCCGCGGACGTTGGTGGCCTATCGCGTGCAGCACGAGGGGTATCGTCTGGGTGAGAGCAAGCCGACCAACGGTCGGCTCTACGGGCGGTATGCTCTGCAGATCCTGGGAGGGAACATGGCCACCACCACCGTCGCACGCCCGATCGACCGCTATTTCGCCAGTTATTCCGACGATCACCGCAATGCGCTGAACCAGCGCATCCACGTCGTGGCCGTCCCGGCGATCGCGTGGTCGGTGATTGCCCTGCTGTGGTGCCTGCCGCCGCTGATCACCTGGTTCCAGAACGGGATCTGGGCCGGCCTGGCGATGTTCGCCGCCTGGTGCTTCTATAACCGCCTCTCGCGCACGCTGGGCTACGGCATGCTGGCGTTCTTCTTCGTCAGCGGCTGCGTCTGCCGGCTGCTGGAAGCCGAGATCGGCCTGGTCAACCTGTTCTGGCTGGCCCTGGGTGTCTTCGCCGTGGCCTGGGTCGCGCAGTTCATCGGCCACAAGCATGAAGGCCGCAAGCCGAGCTTCCTGACCGATCTGGTCTACCTGCTGATCGGCCCGCTGTGGGTCCTGGCCAAGCTCTACCGCCGGATGGACTGGCGCTACTGACCGGTTTTTCCTGAACGAGCGAGGACGCTCACCGGCACTCCACGCCGGACCGTCCAGCATCGTCCGCAGTGGCCTTTCGAGCGACGGTCACCGTTCATCTTCGTGCACGCCCACGCGGTCCCGCAGCCCCTGTGACGACTGGTTCCCGACCCGATTCGACGGGCGCCGGGAGGCCACACTCGGCAAAGTCGCCAGCGGGTCTCCATACGGCGGCCGACGCGCCCGAATGGGGCCACGCGCCGCCCTGAAAAAATGAATCAGCGCACGTTACATGCAATTGAGGGCGTATTCGGGTGTATCGGCAGCAATTGCCTGCCTGTTAGACTGAACGACCTGCTCGTGAATCCCGCATTCCCTGCATGAATCCTAGTCTGCTCCTGCTGCTCGCCCTGCCCTTCCTGATGGCAGTGGCCGTCGCTTCATTCCGCCGCACCTCCCGCTCCACGGCCGCCTGGGTAGCCGCGGCCGCTCCGCTGGGAGGACTGGCGCTGTTGGCGACGATGACCCCGGCCATCATGGACGGCGGGATCGTCCGCAGTTATGGGGAGTGGATACCGCAGATCGGCCTGGCCTTCTCACTGCGCCTGGATGGCCTGGCCTGGATGTTCGCCGGCATGGTGCTGGCGATCGGTGCACTGGTGGTGATGTACGCCCACTACTACCTCAGTGCCCGCGACAGCGCCCACCGCTTCTACTGCTACCTGCTGCTGTTCATGGGCGCCATGCTGGGCATGGTGCTCTCGGGCAACCTGTTGCTGTTGATGGTGTTCTGGGAAATGACCAGCATCAGCTCGTTCCTGCTGATCGGCTTCTGGTCGCATCGCCAGGATGCCCGGGAGGGGGCCCGGATGGCCTTGGTGGTCACCGGCGGCGGCGGTCTGGCCCTGCTCGGCGGCGTGCTGCTGATCGGTCGCATCGTGGGCAGCTTCGAACTGGATGCCGTACTCGCCGCGGGCGATCTGATCCGCGCCAGTTCGCTGTACCCGTATGCCCTGTTCCTGGTCCTGGCCGGCATCTTCACCAAGAGCGCCCAGTTCCCGTTCCACTTCTGGCTGCCGCACGCGATGGCCGCGCCGACCCCGGTCTCGGCCTACCTGCATTCGGCGACGATGGTCAAAGCCGGCGTGTTCCTGCTGGCCCGGTTGCACCCGGCGCTGGCCGGCACCGATCTGTTCTTCTATACGGTCAGCGGCATCGGGGCGATCACGCTGCTGATCGGCGCCTGGAACGCGATCTTCCAGCATGACCTCAAAGGCCTGCTGGCCTATTCGACGATCTCCCATCTGGGCCTGATCACCATGCTGTTCGGCCTGTCCACACCGATGGCGGTGGTGGCCGGCGTGTTCCACATCCTCAACCACGCCACCTTCAAGGCGTCGCTGTTCATGGCTGCGGGCATCATCGACCACGAGACCGGCACCCGTGACATGCGCAAGCTGGGCGGCCTGCGGCGGTTGATGCCGATCACCAGCGCGCTGGCGATCATCGCCTCGCTGGCGATGGCCGGTATTCCGCTGCTCAACGGCTTCCTGTCCAAGGAAATGCTGTTCGCCGAAGCGCTGACCGCGGGCGGTCCGGAAACCATGCGCGTGGTGATGTCGATCGCCGCACTGCTGGCCGGCGTGTTCGGCGTGGCCTACAGCCTGCGCTTCGTGCACGACACCTTCTTCGGCAAAGGCCCGCATGATCTGGACCGCGTCCCGCATGAGCCGCCGCGCTTCATGAAGGTGCCCGTCGAGATCCTGGTCGTGGTCTGCGTGGCCGTCGGCGTCGCCCCGGCGATCACCATCGCCCCGGTGCTGCACGCGGCCGCCTCCTCGATCCTCGGCGCGGCGATGCCGGCCTACAGCCTCTCGGTCTGGCATGGCTTCAACACCCCGTTGATGATGAGCATCGCCGGCGTCATTGGCGGTATCGCGCTGTACTTCGGGCTGCGCCGCCTGATCAACCTGCATGCGGTGGTCAGCCGCAGCATCGGCCGCAACCTGTTCCACAAGCAGCTGGACCTGGTGTTCGGCTTCGCCCACCGGCTCACCCAGGGCCTGGCCAACGGCAGCCTGCAGCGCATGCTGATGGCGCTGGTGGTGGTGGCGATCATCGTCGCCGCCGCACCGTTCGTGGCCAATCCGGCGTCGCCCAACTGGCCCTCGCCGCAGCCGATCCCACTGCTGGGCTGGGCGCTGTGGCTGGTGATGATGGCCTGCGCGCTGGGCGCACTGTTCGTCTACCGGCAGCGCCTGCTGGCGGTGCTGGTGGTCGGCGGTGTCGGCCTGATGGTCTCGCTGACCTTCGTGTTCCTCTCCGCGCCCGATCTGGCCCTGACCCAGCTGCTGGTGGAGATGGTCACCCTGGTGCTGATGCTGCTGGGCATGAACTACCTGCCGATCCAGTCGCCCCCGGAGAAGTCGGTCTGGCGCAAGCGGCGCGATGCGGTGATCGCGATCGTCGCCGGCGGCGGCCTGGCCGCGATGGCCTACACCGCCATGACGTTGCCGCCGAACACAATGGCCGGCGAGCTGCTGGCGCGTGCGCTGCCGGAGGCGTATGGGCAGAACGTGGTCAACGTGATCCTGGTCGACTTCCGTGGCTTTGATACCTTCGGTGAGATCACCGTGTTCGGCATCGCCGCGCTGGTGGTGCACGCCATGCTGCGCCGCTCGCGGATGGCGCCGGAACAGATCATGCCCGGCCCGCCGATCAAGCTGCCGGTGCCGGCCGATCTGGCCCAGATCATGTTCCCGCTCACCCTGACCGTCTCGATCTTCCTGTTCCTGCGCGGCCACAACGCGCCCGGCGGCGGCTTCATCGCCGGCCTGGTGCTGGCCGTGCCGCTGCTGATCCAGTACGTCATCCAGGGCACCACCTCGGTGGAATCGCGCTTCGGCTTCGATTACATCCGCTGCATCGGTGCCGGTCTGCTGATCGCCATCCTCAGTGGCTGCGCGTCGATGCTGTTCGGCGTGCCGTTCCTGACCAGCGGCCATCTGGACCTGCACATTCCGCTGATCGGCGAGGTACCGCTGGCCAGTGCGATCGGCTTCGATACCGGCGTGTACCTGGTGGTGTTCGGCGGCGTGATGCTGATGCTCTCGATGATGGGCACGATCAAGCCCTCGCGCACCCGCAATGCCCGTAAAGGCGAAATCGATCCCAACCGCCGTTCGGCAAAAACCGGGGAGATGCACTGATGGAACTGGCTCTGGCAAGCGCCATCGGCGTACTGAGCGCGATCGGCATCTACCTGTTGCTGCGCGCGCGCAGCTTCGATGTGATCCTCGGCATGACCTTCCTGTCGTATGCGACCAACCTGCTGATCTTTGCCGGCGGCCGGCTGGTGCAGGGCAAGGCACCGGTGCTGCGTGAGGGCATCGACAGCGACCTGGGCAACTACACCGATCCGCTGCCGCAGGCGCTGGTGTTGACCGCCATCGTGATCGCCTTCGCGATGACGGCAGTCAGCATCGTGCTGGCGATGCGCAGCCGCAGCGACAACCACAGCGACCACGTGGACGCGCACGAAGAAGAAGAGCTGCCTGCCGATACCGCGCCGGGCCGGGAGGGCGGCGCATGAATCATGCGGTGATCCTGCCCATCCTGATTCCACTGTTCGGCGCGGCCTGCTCGCTGTTCGTCGAGCATCGCCGCTACGGGCCGAAGGTGCAGCGCACGGTGGCGTGGACCACGCTGACCGCGCTCGCCGCGGCCGTCGCGCTGCTGTTCGCGCAGACCGCTGACGGCAGCATCGCGGTGTACCTGCTGGGTGACTGGCCCTCGCGCCTGGGCATCGCGCTGGTGGCCGACCGCCTCTCGGCATGGATGCTGGTGACCACGCTGCTGCTGGCCATCCCCTGCCTGCTGCACGCCTGCTCGGGCTGGGACCGGCGCGCGCCGCACTTCCATGCGTTGTTCCAGTTCCAGCTGGTCGGCCTCAACGGCGCGTTCCTGACCGGCGATATCTTCAATCTGTTCGTGTTCTTCGAGGTGATGCTGATCGCCTCCTATGGCCTGCTGCTCAGCGGCGGGCGCGGCCTGCGCATGCGCATCGGCCTGCACTACGTGGTGTTCAACGTCACCGCCTCGACCCTGTTCCTGATCGCACTCGGCCTGCTGTACGCCTCGCTGGGCTCGCTCAACATGGCCGAACTGTCCCAGCGCATCGCTGAAGTGCCGGCCTCGCACCTGACCCTGGTCAAGGCGACCATGGGGCTGTTGCTGCTGGTGTTCTGCAGCAAGGCCGCGCTGATGCCGCTGTATCTGTGGCTGCCCGAAGCGTATGCGCGTGCGCCGGCGGCGGTGGCGGCGCTGTTCGCGATCATGACCAAGGTCGGCCTGTACGCGGTGTTGCGGGTCAGCACGCTGTGGTTCGGCGAGGGTGCCGGACCGATGGCCGGCTACGGCAGCCAGTGGCTGCTCTGGGCCGGTGTGGCCACCCTCGTGCTGGGCGGCCTGGGCGTGCTCGCTGCGGCACGCCTGCGCGTGCTGATCTCCTACCTGGTGGTGGTCTCGGCGGCGACGCTGTTCATCGCCTTCTCGGTGCGTACGCCCGAAGTGCTCTCGGCCGGCCTCTACTACCTGCCGCACAGCACCTTCGTGGCCGCCGCGCTGTTCCTCATTGCCGATCTGATCCGCCGCCGCCGCGGCGGTGCCAGCGATCGCAAGGAAGTCATCGCGCCGATGCCGGGCAAGGAAACGCCTGCGGTGCTGTTCCTGATCGGTGCGGTGTCGGTCGCGGGCCTGCCGCCGCTGTCCGGCTTCCTGGCCAAGGCTGCGCTGCTGGCCGGGATGCCGGCGCAGTACACCTGGGCGGTGTGGGCCGCCGTGCTGGGCAGCAGCCTGATGGTCATCGTCGGCCTGACCCGCGGCGGCATCCGCCTGTTCTGGCGCGTGCCGGTGGTCGAAGAAGGCGCACCCAAGCCGCGCAAGGCACCGACGCGCACCGTGGAATTGTTCGCCGCCGCGCTGCTGCTCAGCTATGGCATCGCGATGAGCGTGTTCGCCGGCCCGCTGATGCAGCACACCGATGCGATGGCCACCCAGCTGCTGCAGCCCCAGGACTACGTGGGTGAACTGCGCGCCACAACGCCGGAGATCCGCCAGCCATGACCGGCAAGCCTTCCCTGTACAAGCGCATCCTGCCCTCGCCCTCGCTGAGCGTGATGGTGGTGGCGTTCTGGCTGTTGATGTCCGACAGCTTCACCCTGGGCCAGTTCGTGCTCGGCATGATCCTGGGCGTGGTGGTGCCGCTGTTCGCCGCCCGGCTGGACCGCGAGTTCGCGCGGATCGGCTCGCTCAAGCCCCTCCCCAAGCTGTTGTTCGTGACCCTGTGGGACATCCTGATCTCCAACATACGGGTCGCGATCCAGGTGCTGGGGCCGGAGCGCCGCATCCACCCCGGCTTCATCTGGCTGCCGCTGGATATCGCCAACATCCACGGCATCGCCGCGTTGACCAGCATGATCACGTTGACCCCGGGCACGGTGTCGGCGGCCTTGTCCGATGACCGCAGGTATCTGCTGGTGCACGTGCTGCATCTGGATGATCCGGATGCGCTGATCCGGCAGATCAAATCCCGCTACGAAGCCCCGCTGATGGAGATCTTCCCATGACCGGATACATGTTCATCCAGACCACGATGGTGGTGTGCATGCACGTGGTCGGCCTGGCCATGCTGCTGGCCACCTGGCGCCTGCTGCGCGGCCCCACCGTGCCCGATCGCATCCTTGCGCTGGACACCTTGTCGGTGACGGCCATCGCTGAACTCATGTTGTTCGGCATGTACCTCAACTCGGCGGTGTACTTCGAAGCGGCGCTGATCATCGCCATGCTCGGCTTCGGCAGCACGGTGGTGCTGAGCAAGTTCGTGCTGCGCCGGGACATCGTCGAATGATCACCTTCATCCAGATCGTGCTGTCGATCCTGCTGCTGTTCGGCTGCTTCTTCATCCTGGTCGGCGCGCTCGGCCTGGTGAAGCTCTCCACCTTCTTCAAGCGCCTGCACGCCCCGACCAAGGCCAGCACGCTGGGCGTGGGCTGCGTGCTGGTCGGCTCGGTCTGTTACCACATCTTCCTCGGCGAAGACCCGCAGCCGCGCGAACTGCTGATCACCGTGTTCCTGTTCATCACCGCACCGATCAGTGCGCACATGATGGCCAAGGCCGCGTTGTCGCTGCTGATGGAAACCCGGCCGGACCTGCCGGGCCACAAGACCGCCAAGGAAGAACAGCTGCCACCGCCGGAGCCGCGCCATCCGGGCGACACCGAGGGTGCCGAGGCACCGGTTTCCCGGGACAGCCAGTAGAGCCGACCGTTGGTCGGCTGCATGCAGCGTGGCAGACGGCAGCCGACCAACGGTCGGCTCTACGCATTTCGACGGTCAGCCGCCCCAGACCAGCGCCAGCTCCAGCGCGATCCAGCCGACGAAGGCCACCACCAGCACCGCGCCCTCACGCCGGCTGATCGTCAGATCACCGCGCAGCATCGGGTAGAGCACCAGCACGAAGGCGATCGCCGCCGGCAGCTCCAGTTTCACGAACGATTCGGGCAGCGCCAGCGGACGCAATGCGGCCATGCCGCCGACCACCACCAGCAGGTTGAACAGGCTCGAGCCGATCACATGGCCCAGCACCATGTCGCCCTGGCCACGCCGGGCGGCGGCAATGGCCGCCGCCACTTCGGGCAAGGCGGTGCCGATCGCCACCGGCAGCAGGCCGACCAGCAACGGTGACCAGCCCAGCCCGGCGCCAAACACCGGCGCGGCCTGCACGATCCAGCGCGCGCCGAAATACAGGCACACCGCCGCGAACAGCAGCCGCAGGAGGTTGAGGAACAGTCCCGTGCGGGTCATGGCGTAGCCGGCGATGCCCTCACGCACCGGCTCGACTTCCAGCCGCGCGCGGCGCAGCAGGAACACCAGCAGGCCGACAAAGGCGAGCAGCAGCACGGCCCCTTCCCAGCGTGCGATCACGCCATCCAGGCCGAACAGGATCAGCAGCGCACTGGCGGCGGCCAGGCAGACCAGCAACGGTGACAGCAGGCGCGCACGGACCAGCAGCGGCGCAGCAAGCGCCGCCAGGCCCAGGGTCAGGCCGACGTTGACGATGTTGCTGCCCACCGCGTTGCCGAGCGCGAGTTCTTCCGCGCCGACCACGAAGGCACGGGCGTTGACCACCAGCTCCGGCAGCGAGGTGCCGAAGGCCACCAGCAGCAGCCCGGCCACGAACGGCGACGCGCCGAAGCGCTGGGCCAGACCCGAGGCGGCCCGGACGATGGCGTCGCCGCCCAGTGCCAACAGCACCAGGCCCAGCACGAACCAAACAGTGGCAGCAATCATCTGGTGCTCCCCGGTGACAGATGTGGGCCGATTCTAGGGCCAGCCCACGCCAAACAGTGAAGGCCCGCCCCGGCCCTGTGGCCGGCGCGGTGCCGATGGCTCAGGAGCAGCCTTCCACGTAATCGACCTGCGGGGTCTTGCCGACCCGCCATGCGGTCACATTGCCATCGCCGTTGATCTCGAAGTTGACCAGCGCGCCGCCCTCGGTCGCCGGGCGCACGCGCAGGTTGTGGCCGTGCTCGTCGTACTTGTGTGGGGTCAGGTCGCCGCGATCCGGGTACAGCGTCTGCAGCTGGCCGAGCGACATGCCGACCTTGCCGCCACCGGGGGCGACGATGCGGTCGTTGCGCACGTCGTACCGGACCAGACGCTTGCCTTCGATCATGAAGATCACGTCCTCGGCCTGCGCGCCTTCCGGCCGCAGCGCATGGCAGTAGTCGTCAGCGACGTCGCCCTGCAGGGGTGTCTTCCAGGCCGCCCGGACCTCGTCCAAGGTGCTGCCCAGCGCCACCGGGCCGTAGCCATCCAGGCGTGCAGGACCCTGCGTCACCGTGCCCGGGGCCGACGTGGCAGGCGCTGCCGGCGCGGTGTCCGCCGCCGGTGCAGGCACGGCCGCCTCGGCATCGGCCGACGGCGTCTCCGGCGTGCGCTCGCACGCGGCCAAGGCCAGCACCATCCCCACTGCCATCACGCTTCCCAGCTGTCTCATGCCTGCATCCTCCCGGTGAATGGGCGCAGCCTAGCGCGAGCGCCGTGTGGGCGGCATGCACAGTGTCGCTGTCATCCGCGTTTCACCTGCCGCGTTCAGGCTCGGCCTGCACCGCATCGACCCCGCCCCCATGCAACCGCAGAAGACCGACCTCGCCCGCACCGCTTTGCAGGCCCACCGCGCGCCCCTGGACATGCGCCAGCGCCGGCTGTTGATCCTGTGCGACGGCCAGCGTGACCTGGTCCAGCTGGGCCAGCTGGTGGGCCCGGAAACCCCGGCGATGGTGATCCAGCTGATCCAGAGCGGGTATCTGGTGTCCAGTGCGGTCGCGGAGGCGGCCATTGTCGCGCCCGCCGCCCCCGCGCCGGGCGTGATGCAGACAGCGGCGCCGGTGACCGAACGCCGCCGCTCGCTGGTCGCCGCCCGCATCTATCTGCTAGACATCCTGGAACTGCAGCGTCATCCGCAGGCGGCAGCGCTGTTCCACACCCTGCAGCAATCGCGCAGCGACGAGACGGTCATGGCCGCGCTGCAGGCCGCACTGGATGCGCTGCCGGGCCTGACCTCCACCGGCTACGCCGAGCGGGTGCGGCAGCGGTTGCTGGAGGTGCTGCCGAAGGAGCATGCCGAGCGCTTCCAGATCGCGCTGGTTTGAGCCTGCGTCAGCCCGAGAAATTCGCCTTCAATCCCTGCCAGCAGCGCTGGTACCCGCGCTGGCGGTGCGTCGCGTCCATCGCCTGGGCGGTGGGGCGGATCACGCCGCGGGTTTCGAACATGAAGGCCATGGTGTCCTTGATCACGTCCGGCCTGCTCAGGTCGGCGGCGGAGGCCTTCTCGAAGGTCGCCGCATCCGGGCCGTGGCCGCTCATGCAGTTGTGCAGCGAGGCACCGCCGGGCACGAAACCTTCGGCCTTCGCATCGTAGGCGCCGTGGATCAGGCCCATGAATTCGCTGGCGATGTTGCGGTGGAACCATGGCGGGCGGAACGTGTTCTGCGCGACCAGCCAGCGCGGCGGGAAGATCGCGAAGTCCATGTTGCTCGTCCCCGGCGTGTCGCTGGGCGAATGCAGCACGAGAAAGATCGAGGGATCGGGATGATCGTGGCTGATCGAGCCGATCGTGTTGAAGCGGCGCAGATCGTAGCGGTAAGGCGCGTAGTTGCCGTGCCAGGCGACCACGTCCAGCGGCGAGTGATCGATATCCGCACGCCACAGCTGGCCCTCGAATTTGGCAATCAGTTCGAACGCGCCGTCGATATTCTCGAACGCTGCATGGGGCGTTTCGAAGTCGCGCGGATTGGCCAGGCCATTGGACCCGATCGGGCCCAGGTCGGGCAGCTTCAGCAGCGCGCCGAAGTTCTCGCAGACGTAGCCACGTGCGTCGCCGTCAGGCAGTTCGACACGGAAGCGCACACCGCGCGGGATCACCGCGATCTGCTGCGGCTCGATCTCGATCACGCCCATTTCGGTGAGCAGGCGCAGGCGGCCCAGCTGCGGGACGATCAGCAGCTCGCCATCGGCGTTGTAGAAATAGCGGCCCTGCATGTCGCGGTTGGCGGCGTACAGGTGGATGCCCACGCCAGCGTGGGCGTCGGGCGAGCCGTTGCCGCCCATGGTGTACAGCCCCTCGATGAAATCGGTGGGCGTGCTGGGCAGCGGCAACGGATCCCAGCGCAACTGGTTGGGCGAGACCGGGCCCTGCGCGACGTCTCCGTGCAGGTGCGGCTGGATAAAGGGGGTGAATTCGCCGTGGGTCACCGCGGGGCGGATGCGGTACACCCAGCTGCGGCGATTGCTGCCGCGCGGCGCGGTGAACGCGGTGCCGGACAGCTGTTCGGCATACAGACCATGCGCGACACGCTGCGGGGAGTTCTGCCCCACCGGCAGTGCACCCGGCACCGCCTCGGTGGCGAACTCATTGCCGAAACCGCTCTGGTAGCCGCGCGATGACATCGGGTTGTTCATGGTCCTGCTCCGCCGGAGGCGTGGATGGCAAGGGAAGACAGCCGGTGGCACCCGCGCGGGCGCGGATGCCACCGTTGAAGCGTAACGCGGGTGGCGGCCGAGTGCCTTACAGCACGCCGCGCTTCATCTGGTCGCGCTCGATGCTTTCGAACAGCGCGGTGAAGTTGCCTTCGCCGAAGCCTTCGTTGCCCTTGCGCTGGATGATCTCGAAGAAGATCGGGCCGATGCAGTTGGTGGTGAAGATCTGCAGCAGTTTGCGCTGTTTGGTCTCCGGGTCGGCATCGATCAGGATCTTGTTCTTCGCCAGCCGGGCCACGTCTTCACCGTGGTTGGGCACGCGCATGTCGATCACATCGAAATACGTGTCCGGCGTGTCCAGGAACTCCACGCCCTGGGCGCGCATCGCTTCCACGGTGTCGTAGATGTTCTCGGTGAAGCAGGCGATGTGCTGGATGCCCTCGCCCTTGTAGGCGTCGAGGTATTCGTTGATCTGGCTCTTCGGATCGGAGGATTCGTTGAGCGGGATGCGCACGATGCCGTCCGGGGCGGTCATCGCCTTGGACACCAGGCCGGTCTTGAGGCCCTTGATGTCGAAGTAGCGGATCTCGCGGAAGTTGAACAGGCGCTCGTAGTAATCCGACCACTGCTGCATGTTGCCGAAATACAGATTGTGGGTCAGGTGATCGATGAAGGTCAGCCCGAAGCCCTTCGGGCGCGGGTCCACGCCGTCGATCGGCGCGTAATCGGTATCGAACATGCTGCCGTTGGCGCCGTAACGGTCCACCAGGTACAGCATGCAGTCGCCGATGCCCTTGATGATCGGGGCGGCGACGGCGCGGGTGTCAGGCTTGAAGTCGATCGGTTCGGCACCGTTGCCCAGGGCCATCTGGTAGACCTCATCGCCCGGCTTCTTGAAGCGGATGGCGAAACCGCAGGCGCACGGACCGTGCTTCTCGGCGAAGTCCGAGGCGAACGAGTCCGGCTCTTCATTGACCAGGAAGTTCACGTCGCCCTGGCGATAGACCGTGATCGCACGCTGCTTGTGGCGCAGCACCGCGGTGAAGCCCATCTTGCGGAAATAGTCGTGCAGTTCCGCGCCACGGCCGGCCGGGGCGGCGAACTCGACGAACTCGAAACCATCGATGCCCATCGGGTTTTCGAAGGTGGTGACCTGCATGCCCGGATCGGGTGCGAAGGACGCGGTGCTCGTTTGGCTGGTCATGCTGTGGCTCCAAAGCAATCCGCATCGGAAAAAACCAGGTGCGGTAGGAAGGCAGACCCGCGAGAATGCGGAGTCCGGAACGTAGGTTATAGTTTCACATGAAACCACCATCAAGGTGCACCGCAGCATGAGCCCGCCCGATCCCAGCAGTCACAGCATCCGCGCATCGCACGCCCTGCTCGATCTGGAGCAGTTCCTGCCCTACCGGCTGAGCGTTCTGTCCAACCGCGTCAGCGGCAACATCGCCAAGCTGTACGGGGACCGTTATGGCCTGGCGATCCCCGAGTGGCGGGTGATCACGGTCCTGGCGCTGTACCCGGGCTCGTCGGCCAGCGAGGTGTCCGATCGCACCGCGATGGACAAGGTCGCGGTCAGCCGCGCCGTGGCCAGACTGCTCGAACGGGGCTTCATCAAGCGTGAAACCCATGGCGATGACCGCCGCCGCTCGGTGCTGGCGCTGTCGGCCGCCGGATTCGAGGTGTACGAGACCATCGCGCCGCTGGTGATCGACATCACCCGCAAGCTGATGTCCGTGCTCAGCGAGGACGAAGAACAGATGCTGGAGACGCTGATCCTGCGCCTGGCCGGGGAAGGCCTGCAGCGGATGGACGAGTAGGCAACGACCGTTGGTCGTTGCCGCTCAGCTCAGGTGCTTGCGCCGCGCATGTACCCACGGTGCGGCCAGCGCGCCGATGGCACCGCCGGCAAATCCCAGCGAGGCGGCCACGGCGGCCGCTTCGATCGCACCCGGCAGGGCCAGCGCGGCGACCACCAGCAGCAGCGATGGCAGGCCGATGAAGGTCGCCATGAAGTAGCGCCAGCGCGGTGACCACGTGCCGACCTGGAGCAGACTGACCGGCATCCAGGTTTCGCCGGAGGCGTCCTGGGCAACCTTCGCGGCCACCTTGCCCAGGTCCGCTTCGACCGGCCCCTTGCCGCCACGCGCGGCAGCCAGCATCGCGGCCACCTCTTCAACCGCCGGGAAGCTGGTCGGCCAGGTCTGCGGGGCGTTGACTCCGTAGGCAGTCAGCAGCGGCAGGCTGATCCAGGGCGCCAGCAACGGACGCACCTTGCGACGGTCCAGCACACACCAGATCTGCGTCACGCCATGCGCGGTCACGCTGTACAGCGCCAGCTGCGCCGCCGCCGGATACGGCAGCAGGTGCACGCGCGCGGCCATGCTGTCGTAGCCCATCTCACGCAGGAAGCCCGGGCGGGTACGGCCCTCGTGCGCCCAGGCCAGGCCGAGCGCGCCGACCAGATACACCTCGGCCGGATCCTTCGTGCCGGCGGTGGCGCGGTCATCGCTGGCCAGGAAGAACGCCAGCGATTTGGGTTCGGCGACGTCGTGCTGGTCCCAGCGCCCGGCGTCGCCCAGCACATGCTTGAGCGGCAGGCGCGCCGGGGCGGTTTCGTCCTTGCTGGCGTTCTGCAGGAACGGCACCACGCTCAGCACGAAGCCCTGCAGGTCCACGCCGCGCAGGCCGCCGCCCTGCCACTCGGCCGGGATCAGGCCGGGCAGGCTGCCCTGGCGTGCCAGCGTGTCCAGCTGCGCCTTCTGCTCCACCAGTTTCTGCACGGCCGCCTTGAGCAGTACGTTGTCGGGCACGGAGACCATCGGCAGGCGGTAGCGGATCGCGCCGGGCGCCGGGGCCTGGCCGTCGCCATCGAGCGCATCCGGCGCGGTGTGGTCATCCAGCAGCACGTCGACCGGCGGCAGGCTCACGCCGGCCGGCGCATCAAGGGAAACATCGGTGGTGCTGTCGCTGGTGCCCGGCTGCATGCGTCGATTCCGTCGGTTGTCCGCCACGAACAGCGCGGCATGAGGTCCTTGGGGGTAGCGGCCGGGTGGCGCGGAAATTGAGCGCAAAAAAAAGCCGCGGAATCCGCGGCTTTTTCGATCACGACGCCTTGGGTGGCGCCCATTGCTTCATGAAGGCGAAGAAGCGGCCACGGTCGTAGCCCTTCTTCTGCCCCTTGTCCGCTTCCAGCTCACCGGTGAACTGCGAATGCAGCAGCGTGCCGTCGGCATCGAGCACGAACAGGTGCGGGTAGCCCTTCACTGCCGGGAACTGCGACAGGAACGCCGCGTTCTCGTTTTCTTCGCTGTAGTTGACCTTCATCCAGACGTAGTTCGCATCGCGGAAGCGGCGGATCTCCGCATCCCCTTCGATGAAACCGTCCATCAGATGGCACCACGGGCACCACTCGCCGCCCACATCCACGATGATCCGCTTGCCGCCGCGCTGGGCCTCGACCTTGGCCGTGGCCAGATCGGCGACCGGATCGCGGGCCGGATCGAACTGGGCATTGAGCGCCGCGATCGCGGCGATGTCCGCCGCGGCCGGGGTGTTGCCCGAGGCCACCGGTTCGCCGGGATCGGCGACCGGGGCCTTCTGCTCGGAGGTATCCAGCGGCTGCGCAGGCGCTGCGGTAGGCGCCGACGACGGCGAACAGGCGGCCAGCAGGCCGGCCACGATCATCGACATTGCCACGGCTTTCATGCGCATCGCCTTCCTCACTTGACGCCGTGCATCAGCTTGTTGATCAGCGGTGCGACCAGGAACAGGACCACGCCGGAGATGATCAACGCCCAGAAGCCGAACGTGTAGCCCTTCAGCGCCGATTCCACGGTCATGCCGCCTTCGCCGCTGACCACGCCGGCGAAGATGCCCGACATGTTGTTGCCGATGCCGGTGGACAGGAACCAGCCGCCCATGCCGAAGCCGACCAGGCGCACCGGGGCCAGCTTGGTCACCATCGACAGGCCGATCGGCGACAGGCACAGCTCACCGACGGACTGGATCACGTAGACCATGAACAGCGTCCAGAACGGAATCTTGCCGTCCACGACCATGCTCGACAGGGCCACCATCAGCAGCGCGAAGGCCGCACCGTTGAACAGCAGGCCCAGGCCGAACTTGCGCGGGATCGACGGGTTGGCGCGGCCCAGCTTGATCCAGATCCAGGCAATGATCGGGGCCAGCGTGATGATCGCCACCGAGTTGACCGACTGGAACCAGGCGGTCGGGAATTCCCAGCCGCCCAGGTTGCGGTTGACGATGTTGTCGGCCAGGAAGGTGAACGAGCTGCCGGCCTGTTCGAAGAACATCCAGAACATCACGTTGAAGGTGAAGATGATCAGCATCGCGATCACGCGGTCGCGCTGGACCTTGCCTTCACGGATGCCTTCGACCAGCAGCAGGATCGCCAGCGCGATGAACATCGCGCCCAGGATCCAGGCCAGCGCGGTGGCGCCGGTGGAGAGCAGGAAGAACGCGATCGGGATCGCCACGATCGCACCGATGAACACCATCACGATGCGGCCATAGCCCTCTGCACCGGCCGGCGGGGCGCCGATGCCCTTGAGGCCGGCACGGCCAACGTAGAACCAGGCCAGGCTGATCAGCATGCCGATGCCCGAGGCGATGAAGACCATCTTGTAGGACGGCATCGCCTGGGTGCCGAACACGCGTTCGGCCAGGTACTGGGTCAGCACCGGGGCGATCATTGCGCCGATGTTGATGCCCATGTAGAAGATGGTGAAGCCCGAATCGCGGCGCTCATCCTTCAGGCCGTACAGCTTGCCGACCATGGTGGAGATGTTGGGCTTGAACAGGCCGTTGCCGATGATGATCGTGGCCAGGCCCAGTTCGAAGATTTCCTTGTTGGGCATGGCGACCATGAACAGGCCGGCGGCCATGATCACCGCGCCGGTCAGGATGGAACGCTGGTAGCCCAGCACGCGATCGGCGACGTAGCCACCGAAGATGGCGGCGGCGTACACCAGCGCCAGATAGGCACCGTAGGTCCGGCTGGCGGCGGCCTGGCCGGCCGAATCACCGTCGAAGAACTGCGCGACGATGTACAGCACCAGGGCCCAACGGATGCCGTAGAACGCAAAGCGTTCCCAGAATTCGGTCATGAACAGCATCCACAACGGGCGCGGATGGCCCAGCGTGGTCTTGAACTCCGGCAGCGCCGGATCGGGAACGGATTTCGCGGCGGCGTCTACGCTCATGCGGGATTCCTGGGTTCGGTGGAAGACATGCACGTCCGATGTGCGAAAGCAGCGCGGGAGAATCCCAGACCAACCACGTTCACGTCAAATACACGCTGATGTGGACCGCTGGCAGCATGGTCGCTGAACTTGCATCTGCAACTTCCGGGCAAAACCCGGCAGCGCAGCAACGGCGGGGCCTGCCGCACCGTACGGCGGATGGGGCAGGTAAATATGAATAGGCTTATTGCGGTCGATGCCGGATCAGGCGTCCGGCGGCATCGGGTCGTCGTTGCGGATCGTGGTGCGCACCTGGAACAGCTCCGGGAAGAAGGTCAGTTCCAGCGCCTGGCGCAGGAAGCCGACCCCGCTGGAGCCGCCGGTACCGCGCTTGAAGCCGATCACCCGCATCACGGTGCGCATGTGGCGGAACCGCCACAGCTGGAAGGCCGTCTCCAGATCGACCAGGTCCTCGCACAGCGCGTATTCGCGCCAGAAGCGGTCGGTGTTCTGGTAGATCCGCTCGAACACCGGGTGCAGGGCATCGTCGGCCACGTGCGGCTGCTGCCAATCGCGCCCCTGATAGCCGGCCGGGACCGGATGGCCGAAGCGGGCCAGGTAGCGCAGGAACTCCTCGTACAGGCTGGGGGCATCAAGCACTTCCTGCAGCTGGGCCTGGCCGGCCGGGTCGTGCGAGAACACCTGCAGCATCTGCGCGTTCTTGTTGCCCAGCAGGAACTCGATGTAGCGGTACTGCAGCGACTGGAAGCCCGAGGACGGGCCCAGCACATCGCGGAAGCCCATGTATTCGGAGGGGGTCAGCGTCTCCAGCACCGACCACTGCTCGGTGAGCTGGCGCAGCACCTGCTTGCTGCGCGCCAGCACCTTGCGGCACTGCCAGACCTCGTCGCGCTGCAGGAACCCGATCGCCGCGCGCAGCTCGTGCGCCAGCAGCTTCAGCCACAGCTCCGAAGTCTGGTGCTG
Organism: Stenotrophomonas sp. TWI273; assembly: GCF_039674765.1. Taxonomy (NCBI): domain Bacteria; kingdom Pseudomonadati; phylum Pseudomonadota; class Gammaproteobacteria; order Lysobacterales; family Lysobacteraceae; genus Stenotrophomonas; species Stenotrophomonas sp. TWI273. The sequence goes on along the minus strand of NZ_JBDJOA010000002.1, from coordinate 210,337 downwards.
GATGATGAACAGCATTTCGTCATGGTGCGGCGGGCTGGACAGCGGCTGCTGGGCCGACAGCAGCTGATCCAGGCGCAGGTAGCCGCCGTAGGTCAGCCGCCCCTCCAGATCGGTGTGGATACCAGCTTCGAGATCGCGTTGGTTCTTGTCGACGGACATGGCAGGGACCGCTTGAGGGGCAGAAAGGGTAGCGCAGTGGCCGGGGGGCCGCGCATCCGGCCGTCAGCGGCTCAGCGCGCCACCAGATCGGCCGAGCCCACGATCCTGACGCCAGGCGTCGGCACCAACGCCGCCTCGACCAGCGCGGCGGCGATGGTCTCGGCCGGATTGATCCGCCAGGCGCGCGGCAGGACCGGACCGAGCACACCCAGCACCACGCTGGCCAGATGCTCGCCGGTGCGCCGCTCGGCACGCTCGCCCCCGATCAGCCCGGGGCGGACCAGGGTCAGGGAGGGGTAGCCCAATCCCCGCAGGTCCTGCTCCAGCCGGCCTTTGACCTGGTTGTAGAAAATCCGCGCGCCGGGGTCGGCGCCCATCGCCGAGTTCAACGCGAAGGCATGCGCGCCGCGGGCGCGTGCCCGCTGTGCCACGGCCAGCGGAAAATCATGGTCGACCCGCGCGAACGCCTCCTTGCTGCCGGCCTGTTTGATCGTGGTACCGAGCGCGCAGATCACGGCATCCACCGCCCACCAGTCGGCCTCGGCCGGCAGCTGCGCGAAGTCCACCACCGGATTGAGCAGCGCCGCATCCGTGGTGTCCAGCGGGCGGCGGGTCGGAGCGACCACCGCATCGCAGCGCGGGTCGTCCAGCAGTTGCCGCAGCACATGACCACCGACCAGCCCGGTCGCCCCCACCAGCATCACCTTCATCGCACTCTCCTGCCGTCGCCGTGCTTACCATCCTGCCATGCATGACCGGTTCAAGGCCGGCCGCACTGCGCCGATACTGTTCCCACCTCTCCACCGCTCCGGCCTCCGGCCGTGCCCTGCAAGGATCTGCCGCATGACGGACCCGCACGACGCTCCCCCCAGCCCCGGCACCGCCGTCGGGCGGCTGTTGTCGCGGCGGCAGAGCGTGGGCACGGGGGTGGAGGCCGCCAGCGAGCCGGCGCCCGGCCCCAAGGGGGGCAGCAGCGCGATGCTGCAACGGTTGTTCGCCGGCATCGATGCGCCCGAGCCGCTGCTGGCTGCGTTCGCCAATGGCATGTCCACCCTGCCCGGCGAGCTGGGCGACATGGGCCTGCGCCTGCAGTCGGCGCAGCGCAGCGCGGATTGGGTCAGCTATGGCCGCGCGATGCGCCAGCTGATCGACAAGTACATCCGCACCATCGAGCAGGAATCCCCGGATGGCCAGCCCGACAGCCTGCGCCTGCGCGAGCTGCTGCGGCATACCGTCGGGGTGACCGTGGCCAGCCTGCTGCAGAACATGCCGGAACTGCGCGAGGAGCCGGTGCAGCTGGCCGGTGAACTGCGCCACTGGCATCCCGGCCAGCCGCTGCAGCCGATCGAACAGCGGCTGCGCGAGCTCTCGCACCAGATCGGCGTGCGCAGCGATGGCTGGCAGGAACAGCAGGAGCTGCTGCTGAGTCTGTTCGATCTGCTGTTGGACAACATCAGCGAGCTGCTGGATGACAGCAGCTGGCTGCATGGCCAGGTCCACGCGGTGCGTTCGCTGATCGGCGGCCCGCTGGATCGCGATTCGGTCGAACAGGCGCGCGCCAACCTGCGCGAGGTGATCTACAAGCAGGGGCTGCTCAAGCAGGGCATCGTCGAATCCAAGGCGGCGATGAAGAACGTCATGGGGGGCTTCATCGAGCGCCTGGACGGCATGGCGGTGAGCACGGGCGAATACCATGACCGGATCAGCAGCTACGCGCTGGCCCTGAAGGAAGCGCGCAGCATCGCCGACCTCAACCAGCTGCTGCAGGACGTGCTGCAGGACACCGGCCGCGTGCAGGATCAGGCCCTGCAGGCGCGCGATCACCTGGGCAATGCACGCCGTGAAGTGGAACAGGCCGAACAGCGCATCGCCGAGCTGGAACAGGAGCTGCGCGAGGTCGCCGGGTTGATCCGCACCGATCCGCTGACCGGTGCGCTCAACCGCCGCGGTCTGGACGAGCTGCTGGAGCGCGAACTGGCGCGTGCCGCCCGCCACGGCCATCCGCTGGCGCTGGCCCTGCTGGATCTGGACGATTTCCATCAGACCAATACCCTGCATGGCCATGCCGGTGGCGATGCGGTGCTTCGCCACCTGGTAACCGTCTGCCAGCTGCACCTGCGCAGCAGCGATGCCATCGCCCGGCTCGGCGGCGATGAGTTCGTGCTGCTGCTGCCGGAAACACCTGCGGCGGACAGCATGTCCACCCTGCTGCGGCTGCAGCGCTCGTTGGCACAGCGGCCGCTGCCGCTGGACGAACAGCGCGTGCCGGTGCATTTCAGCGCCGGGCTGGCGCAATGGCAGCCCGGCGAGCCGGCCGAGGCGCTGCTGCGGCGCGCCGATGCGTCGCTGTATGCGGCCAAGCGGGTCGGCAAGAACCGCGTACTGGCGGCCGAGCCACCGCGCTGAGCCCGCGCCTGTGATATTCCGCGCACCGGCGCGAATCATCCGGGTATGGACATGACACTGCCCGCTACCGACATCGATCTGCGCCCGCGCTTCGCCGCGCTGCTGGAACAGCACCGCGGCATCGTGCTGAAGGTGGCGCGCGGCTATTGCCGCCACCCGGAGGATCGGCTCGATCTGGTCCAGGAGATCAGCGTGCAGGCGTGGGCGGCATTCGAGGATTTCGACCCGGCGCGGGCGCGCTTCTCCACCTGGCTATACCGGCTTGCGCTCAACGTGGCGATCTCGCAATGGCGTCGCCAGCAGCATCGCCAGCGCCACCACACGCCGCTGGACGACGCGCTGCCTGCCGCCGACGACCGTGCACCGCCCGAGCAACGCCATGCCCTGCACCAGCTGGAGGTCGCCATCCATGCGCTGCCGCCACTGGACCGTGCCCTGATGCTGCTGCACCTGGACGATCACGACCACCGGCAGATCGCCGAGGTACTGGGCATCAGCGTCGCCAACGTCTCCACCCGCCTGCACCGCCTGCGCCAGCAACTGCGCACGCGCCTGAACCCCACCGACCGAGGCCCGCGCCATGCAACCGGATGAACTCAAGCAGCTGTGGAACAGCGTCGGCAAGCCCACCGATGCGCAGGAGGGCTTCGCGCTGGAGGCGTGGCGCAGCCATCGGCACCGCAGTGTCCAACGCCAGCTGGGCCTGTTCAGCCTGTGGCAGGGGCTGCAGCTGGTGGTCTGGCTGGCCGTGGCGGTGTACTGCGGCAGCCAGTGGTGGCAGCACCCTCCGCTGGCGGTGATGCTCAGTGCGTTGGCGCTGCATGCCTATTGCATCGCGGTGATCATCGCCAGCATCACCCGCCTGCATCGCCGCCGGCAGTTGCAGCCGACGCAGACGGTGCTGGCGCAATCGCAGCAGCTGGCGGCGCTGCGCCGCCATACCGCACTGACCGAGCTGCTGCTCGGCCTGCCGTGGTGCTGGCTATGGTTGGCCGTGCCGGTGCTGTTGGCCTGGCAGGCGTGGGGCGTGGATCTGGGCGCCTTTGCCGCACCGTGGCTGCTGGCCTCGCTGGGCGCGGGGACGCTGGCCATGCTGGCCGCGTGGGTCGTTGCCCGCCGCTGGGCCCAGCGCGCACCGGCCTCACCGTGGCTGCAGCGCGCGATCGACGCGCTGTCCGGCCGCCGGCTGGCCCGCGCCCGCGCCGAGCTGGAGGCCCTGCGCGGCTGGGAGCCGGCCTGATGGGGTCGCCCCTCAGTGCGCGGGCTTGGCCCCGCGCAACTTCTGGAACCCGGTCACCGCTGCCAGGACCACCGCGCCGATCACCACGCCGACGATCACGTTGCCCAGCGCGTTGATCAACCAGCCCCAGCTGCCATCGCCGCCCATCGCTAGGATGGCGTGATGCAGCGGCGCGATGCTGTGCACCAGGATGCCGCCCCCGACCAGGAACATCGCTGCGGTACCGGCCACCGAGAGGAACTTCATCAGCCACGGCGCCGCCACCAGCAGGCCCCGGCCCACCGCAGCCAGCGCCGCGCCCTTGCGCGATAGGTACAGGCCCAGATCGTCGAGTTTGACGATGCCGGCGACCAGGCCGTAGACAAACACCGTCATCGCCAGCGCGATCACCACCAGCGCGCTGACCTGGTTGAGGAACGGCGCGCTGGAGACCACGCCCAGCGACAGCACGATGATCTCCGCCGACAGAATGAAGTCGGTGCGGATCGCGCCCTTCACCTTGTCCTTCTCCCACGCGACCATGTCCACCTTCTCGTCGGCCAGGGCCTTGGCCCGCTCGGCCTTGCGCTGCTCATCCTCATCGCGCGAATGCAGGAAGCGGTGCGCCAGCTTCTCCACGCCCTCGTAGCAGAGGAAGGCGCCACCGATCATCATCAGGGGGGTGATCGCCCACGGCAGCCAGGCGCTGATCGCCAACGCGGCCGGCACCAGGATCGCCTTGTTGACCAGCGAGCCCTTGGCCACTGCCCACACCACCGGCAGCTCACGGTTGGCGCTGACGCCGGTCACCTGCTGGGCGTTCAGCGCGAGGTCGTCGCCGAGCACGCCGGCGGTTTTCTTGGCCGCGACCTTGGTCAGCACCGACACATCGTCCAGCAGGGACGCAATGTCATCGAGCAACGCGAACAGACTGGCACCGGCCATGGTGGATCCAAAGGAGGAAGCGGGAGCGCCGATTCTGACCGATCCGACCCCTGTCGCGGTAGCCGGAGCGGATTCACCAGTCCACCACTGCCGCCCGGCCACACTGCCGGTGATCGTCGCCCCGGAGTCCTGCTTGAACACCACGCCCGTCCTTCCCGGTTCGCCGTCGCTGGTCAAGGGCATGAACCGCCGCAGCCAGATCCTGCGCCTGCTGTTGCGCTACCGTAATTCCGGCGTGTTTTCCGGCATGAACCTGGACGCAGGTGCGGTCCACGATGTGCCACCGGAGGGCAACCCGGAACAGTTCGTCACCGACCTGGAATCGCTGGGGCCGACCTTCGTCAAGCTGGGCCAGATGCTCTCCACCCGCCCGGACATGGTGCCGGTGGAATTCGCCACGGCCCTGGAGCGCATGCAGGAGAACGTCGCGCCGATCCCGGTCGAGCGCGTCGCGGCGATCATCGAAAAGGAACTGGGCGCGTCGGTGTCCAAGCTGTTTGCCAGCTTCGACCCCGTCCCGCTGGGCTGCGCCTCGATCGCCCAGGTGCACCGCGCCGAGCTTCACGATGGCCGCCAGGTCGCGGTCAAGGTGCAGAAGCCGGAGGTCGCCGCCCAGCTGCGCTCGGATCTGGACGTGCTGCGCAGCTTTGCGCTGGCCGCCGACCATCTCACCCAGGTCGGACGCCGCGTGCGCCTGCGCGACTGGCTCAATGAGTTCGCCAAGACCCTGATGCAGGAGCTGGACTACCAGGCCGAGGCCGAGAACCTGCAACGCTTCGGCCAGCATCTCAAGCCGTTCAAACCACTGTGGGTGCCGCAGCCGATCTGGGATTACTGCAGCCACCGCGTGTTGACCATGGAGCTGGCCCAGGGCGTGCGCGTGGACATGATCCCCGACGTGCGGCGCACCGAGCAGCCGATGGCGCCGCTCGCTGCGGCATTGATCCGTGGCTATGTGGACCAGATCTTCGTGCATGGCGAGATCCACGCCGATCCGCATCCCGGCAATCTTCGCGTCACGCCGGCCGGTCGCCTGGCGATCTTCGATCTGGGCATGGTCGCGCACATGCCGCCACGCCTGCGCGAGCGCCTGTTGAAACTGCTGTTCGCGGCAGTGGATGGGCGCGGCGAAGAAGTCGCCGATGAGATCATCGGCATCAGCACGCGGCTGGAGTTCTTCGATGAAGAACGTTACCTGCGCGAGACTGGGCAGATCATCGCGCGCTATGCCGCCAACAGCAGCTTCTCCGAAGGCCGGGTCGTTCTTGATCTGGTCCGCATCGCCACCGCCAGCGGCCTGCGCACCCCGCCGGAGCTGAGCCTGCTCGGCAAGGCGCTGTTGAATCTGGAAACCGTGTGTCGGCTGCTGTCGCCGGACCTGGATACCCGGCGCATCGTGGAGAAACAGCTGCAGCACGTGATGCGGGCGCGACTGAAGAAATCCCTGTCCGCCGCCAATCTCGCCAGCGAGGCGATGGAGATGCAGCAGCTGCTGCGCGATGGGCCGCGCAAGATGACCGACATCCTCGCGCTGCTCGCCGAGAACCGCCTGCAGATGAAAGTCACCGGGCTGGAAGAATCCCGCCTGATGGAGAACCTGCAGAAGATCGCCAACCGCGTCTCTGCCGGCATCGTCACCGCCGCACTGATACTCGCTGCGGCGATGATGATGAAGGTCGATACCGGCTGGCATCTGTTCGGCTATCCGGCGATCGCATTCACCTTGATGTTGATCGGCGTGGTCCTCGGATTGGGCATCATCCTCAGTGCGCTGATCTTTGATCGTCGCGCACGCTCCAAGGAAGAACGCGGGCACCGGTGACACGTTCGCACGCACGTCACGCCTTCAGCCGACCCTGAACACGCGCGATGCAGTGCAGCATCGCGCGCGCTTCTTCACGCGCGTTTTACGTCGCATATCGCAGTGCGAAGCGGGATGTTCATTGTCGTTTTCAACAAACATTTCAGTCAGGTTCGTGCAGGCATGATCGAGTCATCGGCTTGTCATGCATGTGTGGTTGGGACAGCCGGTCGGATGGGACATACGTCGTCATGGCGTCCATCACCACCTGTCTCCACTGCCAAAAGTGCTTATGCTCTGGATCCTGCTGCTGTCACTGTTGCTGCTCGCCTGGCTGTTCCTCGCATCTGACAAGTGGGTGTGGTGGAAGGCAAGCCTCATGTCATTGCTGCTGCTGACCCTCAGTGCGTGGTGGTTGATCAACAAGTTGTCCGGTGACGGTCTCAATGCCGCCACGCTGTACCACCTCGGCGCGGACATGGAAGGCGCCGGTGTCGCCGACTTCAAGCACTACATCGCCGGCTTCATCGCGCTGGCCCTGGTCTCGCTCACCCCCTTGCTGCTGGCGCGCCTGCGTCGTCGGCACCGCCCCGCGCATGGCAAGGCGGTGTTTGCCGGCTTCATGGCGATGTGGCTCGTCGCCATCGTGGTGAGCCCGCTGTACAGCGATGGCCAGCGTCTGTACCAGCAGATGCGCCCGGTCGACTACAGCATGGTCAAGGCCGAGTACCGCGTGCCCACGCAACCGCTGACCAAGCCGCGCAACATCGTGTGGATCTACGGCGAAAGCCTGGAGCGCACCTATCTCAATGAAGAAACGTTCCCGGACCTGATGCCCAACATCAACCGTCTGGCCGCGCAGTCGCTGGACGTGCGCGGGCTGGTCTCGGCCGAAGGCGGTGGCTGGACCATCGCCGGCCTGGTCTCCTCGATGTGTGGTGTGCCGCTGACCACCGCCAAGGAAGACGAAAACAGCATGGGGCGCATGGGCAGCTTCCTGCCCGAAGCGGTCTGCCTGGGCGATTACCTCAAGCAGCAGGGCTACACCAATCACTACCTGGGCGGGGCCAACGGCCAGTTCGCCGGCAAAGGCCAGTTCCTGGCCACGCATGGCTTCGATACCGTGGATGACCTGGCCTGGTTCAAGCAGCAGAAGATCACCCGCGCGCACTTCTCGCCGTGGGGCGTGCATGACGATGTGCTGCTGGACAAGGCATACGACCGCTTCGTGCAGCTCTCGCGCAAGGGCGAGCCGTTCATGCTGACCACGCTGACGATGGACACCCATCACCCCGCCGGGCACCTGCCGGTGGCCTGCAAAGGCACCCGCTACCAGAGCGAGCACGGCAACATCGGCATGCTCAATGCGCTCAAGTGCACCGACGGGCTGATCGCCAAGCTGGTCGACCGCATCCAGGCCAGCCCGTACGGCGAAGACACCCTGATCGTGATCGCTTCCGATCACCTGGCCATGCCGAATGATCTCAGCCACATCCTCGCCAAGCAGGACCGCGAGAACCTGCTGCTGTTCCTGGGCAAGGACATCGCCCCGCGCCAGCTGACCGCGCCGGCCGGTTCGACGCTGGATTCGGGCGCGACCCTGCTGAGCCTGATCGACCCGGCCATCGATTCGATCGGCTTCGGTCGCTCGCTGCTGCACCCGGAACGTTCGGACAGTGCCAGCGCCGCGGTGTTCCGCGATAACGGCAAGGACTACCCGCGTTACCTGGCGTTCTCGCGCTCGCTGTGGCTGGGCGACAAGACCCGCCAGCTGCGCATCGATGACGACAACCAGGTGGTGATCGGCCTGCAGCATGTGCAACCGCCGGTGCTGCTGGAGTACGACAAGCATTGGGATCTGAAATCGGTCTACCTGGAGAACACTTCCAAGCAGTTCGATCTTGCCGATCCGTCCAATACGTTGGCCTACGTGGATCGCTGCACCGCGTTCGAGGACGGCTCGGCCGATGGCGACTGGTGCGCGATGCTGGTCAACCAGGACAAGGGCATCAAGCTGTTCCGCGATGACCAGCTGCGCGGGGGCGTGGCGGTGGATGGCCCGCTGGATCCGTTCAACGGCCCGCGCCCGAGCATCCGCCAGGCGCACATGATCACGCAGAAGGGTCGCCGCACCCGGGCCGGCCAGTACATGGTGCAGCTGGTGACCAAGCAGTCACCCGACCGCGGCTTCTGGATCGAAGCGGTCTCCTCGCAGCGCAAGGTGGTGGTCGCCCAGCAGTGGGTACAGCCGGATGCCGAGGGTCGCATCAACCTGAGCTTCGGCCTGGACCACGAGGTCGATGATCTGGAAGTACGGGCGTGGTTGAACCACGCCGAGAAGCTCGCCGTGGATACCTTCGCGCTGGTGCCGTCGCGCCGCGGCAACCGCGGCTGATCCGGCCCTCCCGACCGACATCGGGGGCGGTCCGCCGTTCGTGTCGGTAGTGCCGGCCGCTGGCCGGCTCCCGGTTCTCTCTGCATCGTGCAGCTGCCGGCCAGCGGCCGGCACTACCTGGATCGCGACGGTACCGGTCAGCGGCCGGTACCTGCCGGCCTTGTTATGCGTCCGGGTCCGGCGTCGCCGCTGGATCCCGCACCAGATGGATATCGGTCGGCGAAGACAACGCGATCCCGGCCGCCGCAAACTTCTGCAGCACCGTGAAGTACAGCTCGCTGCGCGCGCCGTATACCGCACGCGGGCCTGACACGTAGGCAAAGCTGTTGATCGCGATCTGCCCATTGGCGATCGAGTCGATGAACACCGACGGTGCCGGGTCGCTCAGCACGCCCGGGTGATCGGTGTAGGCATCCAGCAGGATCTGCCGCAATGCGGCCACGTCCGTGTTCAACGGCACCGAGAACTGGATCTGGATCCGGCCCTGCGCGTTCCCCATCGTCATGTTGCGGATGGTCTTGGTGATCAGCTCGGAATTGGGCACGATCAAGGTGGACTTGTCGCCGACCTGGATCTCGGTCGAGCGCACGCTGATCCGCTTGATGTCGCCTTCCTGGTCGCCCAGCTTGACCCAGTCGCCGATCTTGACCGGCCGCTCGGCCAGCAGGATCAGGCCCGAGACGAAGTTCTGGGTGATCGCCTGCAGACCGAAACCGATACCGACCGACAGCGCGCTGACCACCAGCGCCAGCTTCTCCAGGCCGATGCCCAGCGCGGTGACGCCCCACAGCACCGCGGCGATGATGCCGAGATAACGGGTGACGGTGCTGATCGAGTTGCGCGCACCGGCATCCAGCTCGGTCTTGGGCAGATAGGTATCGCTCAGCCAGCGCTGGAAGGTCTGCATCACCGCCCACACCACCAGGAACACCAGCACCGCATACAGCACGCTGCCCGGCCGGAGCGTGGTCTCACCGATCTTCAGGCCGCCGGACAACGAGTCCAGCCCGCCCAGGAAAGCGTTGAGGTTGCCGAATGGCGCGGCCAGCATCAGCACGCCCAGCACGATCACCCCGACCCGCAGCACCGCCGAGAGCAGCACGCCGGCCTGCTCCACCCGCGACTCACTGAGCCCGGTGGTCAACACGATGGTCTGCCCGGCACGGCTGCTGGGCGCGAGCACCCAGGTGGCCAGGTCATCGGCAAACTTGAGCAGCAGCGAGACCGCCATGAACACCACCGCGACCCAGACCAGCTGCTGGGCCACGAACAGCGCGAAGTTGAGATACCCCAGCAGTGTGGCGATCACCGCCGCAGCCACGGCGATGTGGCCGACCAGGCGCGCCAGCACGATCCAGCCACTGCGGCGAGGCGCCCCGCGCACCTTGCCATCGCCACCGGCGCGGGGATCGGCCCGTGCTTCGGCCTCGGCGGCCTCGGCCGCCTGGCGGTTGTGCATGCGCGCCAGCGAGGTCAGGATCGCGATGATCAGCCCCAGGTAGGTCAGCGCCATCAACCCATCGGCGGCCACCGTGGTCACCTCGCTGGTGCGGGCTGCATGGTCGAGGGCAGCCAGCATGATGCTCAGCCAGGTCAGGCCGGCCGCGCCCCACGCGTACTTGCGCAGCCGCAACGCCGCACTGTCATCCAGCGGCAGCAGCCGCCACGACGGGCGCTTGGGTACCAGCAGACAGGCGCTGAGCGCAGCGATGAAAGCCGCCACGAAGGTGGCCATCTCGAACGTCTCGGCCACCTGCTGCAGGCGCGGCGGGATCGCGCCGATCGCATCCAGCGACTCCACCAGCGCCACCGCCGCCAGGCCCGGCAACAGCGTGCCGACCAGCAGCAGCCACACCGCCAGGCCAGAGCGGCGCAGGCGTCCATCGGGTGCACGCTCGGAGGCGGCAAAGCGGCGCCCCAGCGCGCGCAGCCACAGCCGCAACGGGAAGAACATCACCAGTGCGACCGCCAGCCCGATCAAGGGCGCGTTCCAGCCATGCTTGGCAATGGCCTTGCGGGCCGCGTCTTCGCCCAGCCGATAAAGAATGGCCAGGCGGTGCACATCGTCCGGCACATCCTTGGCGAAGCTGCGCCACAGCGCAGGCGACAGCGGTGAGGCGACCTTGCGGCTCAGCTGTTCGCTGAACTGGGTGACCCGCATCTTCTCGATGCGCTCGCCGAGCTGCTTGGCATCCACTGAAAGCAGCTTGGCGCGGGCGATCTGCGCGGTGATGTCGGCCTTCTGCTGGTTCAGCGCCTTGCGCTGCCGGCTCACTTCCGGCGGCTCGACGGTGCCCTCGGCGACCTGGCCAAGCTGCTCAAGCCGCGCATCCACCTGCTGAAGCTGCGGGTCGAGGGCGCTCTGCAGGCCGTCGGCATCGCGCTGGACGGCCAGGGCGCGGTCGGACAGCGCCTTCAGGGTTTCAGTGGTGCCCGCATCCTCCAGCGCATCACTGGTGGCGCGCAGCGCTTTTTCGGCCTGGACCAGTTGTTTGGCCGTATCCGGGGGCGGATCCGTGGCCTGCCCGAGAGCGACCGGCGCGGCGCCAAGCCAGGCGAACAACAGCAGCCACGACAACGACCGCACCACAAACGAAGAATGACGAAGCGACACGCCAGCACCAACGGTTCGCGCGGACCACCGCGCCTGCCCGCGACTATAAACCGGGCCCCGTTCAGAACAGGTATGCGGCCCCTCAGTACTTCAGGCGGAGCTCTTCGACCTGCGGCTGCAGGCGCGCATACCAGTCCTGGAACTCTTCCTCGGTGATCTCTTCGGGCGCGTAGACCGCGATCTCGTCCCAGGCATGATCGGTCGGCAGCGGCTGCCGCGGCCCGGCGCGCAGGGTGTAGGTCACGCCTTCATGGTCGACCACATCATCGGCCGTCTCCCGTTGTTGGCGGGCAACGCCATTTTCGCTCTTGAGCAGAATCAGCTGGTACATCCGCATCTCCATCGCTGTTGAAAGAAGCGCTCATGGCGCCCCGCCCCAGCATAGCGCCGCCCACGCGGCCGGAGCATGACGCATCGACAACGCAGCGTTCTCGACACCGCACTCGCCCCGGCTTCACCCGGCCGTGGCAGCAGCCCCGGCATCGTGGGATCGCATTCCCACCAGCCGTTGCCCATGACCACACAGCCCGACCTGAAAACCGTTCCCGACCTCAAGCTGCCGCGTTACCTGGGCACCTGGTACGAGATCGCCCGCCTGCCGATGAAGCACGAGCCGGAAGGCTGCACGGATGTCTCCGCGCATTACAGCCTGAAAGACAACGGCCATGTCGCCGTGGTCAACCGCTGCCGCATGGGCAACGAGATCGAGGAAGCCGATGGCGAAGCCTGCCCCGTGGACAACGACACCGCGCGGCTGGAGGTCAGCTTCCTGCCCAAAGGCCTGCGTTGGCTGCCCTTCACCAAGGGCGACTACTGGGTGATCCAGATCGCCCCGGATTACAGCGTCTCGCTGGTCGGCAGCCCGGACCGCAAGTTCCTCTGGCTGCTCTCGCGCACCCCCACGCTCGACCGCACCACGCAGGAGCACTACCTGGCCCAGGCGCGGCTGCAGGGCTTTGACCTGACGGAGCTGATCCAGACCCCGCACACCGGCCACCCCACCGCCTGAGGCTGCCATGGATCTGAAGAGCGGATACCCGTTCTGGGCCGTGCGCAACGGCCTGATGCATGCGTTTCCACCGCTGGAGAAAGATCTCAACTGTGAGGTGCTGGTAGTCGGCGGCGGCATCAGCGGCGCGCTGATCGCCGACGAGCTGTGCGCGCACGGGCACGATGTGGCCCTGATCGAACAACGCGACATCGGCTGGGGCAGCACGGCGGCCAGCACCGCGCTGCTGCAGTACGAGATCGACACCCATCTCATCGATCTTGCCCAACGCTATGGCGAGGACGCCGCCGTGCAGGCCTACCAGGCCTGTGCCGAGGCGATCCCGGCCATCTGCGCGGTGGCCGCGCCGTTCCGCGACGTGGATTGCCACCGCATGGCCAGCCTGTACTACGCGAGCAAGCGCGGGCATCAGGCCGTACTGGTTGAAGAATGCGCGCTGCGTGCCAGGCACGGCTTCGATGTGCGCTGGCTGGACAGCGAGGCGGTCGCAGACGAGTACGGTATCCGCGCACCGGGCGCGATCCTCAGTGCGCTCGCCGCACGCATCGACCCCTACCGGCTCACCTACCGGCTGCTGATGCGGCTGCACACGCGCGGCTGCGGCGTCTATGACCGCACCGTGCTGGATACGCTCACCCCGACCCCGCGCGGCGTCACCGCGACCACCCTGGGCGGCGCGCGCATCCGTGCCCGCCACGTGGTGCTGGCCACCGGCTATGCCGGGCAGCGCTGGTTGAAGCCCTCGGTGGCCCGCAACCGCAGCAGCTATGCCTTCATCACCGATCCGATCCACCCGGACCTGCTCGGCCCGCTGCGCGAGACGATGGCCTGGGAATCGGCGCGCCCCTATCTCTACCTGCGCAGTACCGGCGACCACCGGCTGCTGATCGGTGGTGAGGACGATGCCATCGATCTCCCGGCGCGGCGCGACCGGCGGGTGGAGAGCAAGACCGGCAAGCTGCTCAAGAAGACCGCCAAACTGTTCCCGCACCTGCCGCTGCAGCCGGCCTTCTCCTGGGGCGGCACGTTCGCCGAGACCCACGATGGCCTGCCGTTCTTTGGCCCGCACCCGCAATGGGGGCCACGGGTACTGTTCGCGATGGCCTACGGCGGCAACGGGATCACCTACTCGATGATCGGCGCCGGACTGCTGCGGGCGCAGATCGAACGCCGCCGGCATCCGCTGTCCACGCTGTTCGGATTTGACCGGTTGGGCTGAGTTCCCCTTGCAACACACGCCATGACAGGCATCATTCAAACTACGGCTGCTAGCGTCAGCGCTGTCGGCCGTCCCGCCTGTCTGCTCCGGAGCCTCTCATGATCCGCCTGCTTCTCCTGCTGCTGTGCCTGTCCCTGCCCGGTGTGGCGCTGGCCCAGTCTGCCGCAGGCGCCACCGGCCCGCAGTCCTCGACCGGGCTGGACCTGAGCATCCCGGACGCCCCCCTGCAGTACCTGAGCGATCAGTCGCTGCGCGGCGATCCGCCGGGCACGTTCTACGGTGACCGCACCGGCCGGCGTTCCACCGACCGGGCCGCCAACGGCATCGCCCACGTGACCGATGACAAGCTGCGGGTCAACGGCAGCTTCACCACCGGCATCGGCTATTCCGAGAATTACGGCAACAGCCATTACAACGCGGCCGAGCTCAATCTGAGCAAGAACTACACCACGGACGAGGGCAACACCCGCAACGTCAACGTCAACATCCGGGTGAGCGAGGGCAAGGGCCCCGGCTTCTTCGGCCCGTACGGTTACGACGGTTTCGATGGTTACGGCGGTTACGGCCGCGGCCCGGGCTACTGGGATTACCCGGCGCGCTGGTAAGCGCTGCCGCCCCCAGGCACATGCGCGGACGGCCGGGGAAATCCGGCCGTTCGTACATCCAGCGCGCGGTGGCGCGGCCGGATCAGTCCCACCAGCCATCGCGCTTGCTGGCCAGCACGCGGCCGTCGTGACCGCTCATGCGTACTTCCACGCGCTGGTTGCGGGCATTGCGCGCATCCAGGGTCCAGGTGGCGCCATCGCGCTCGAGCGAGTCGATCTGCGTCAACCCGGCCTTGCCGGCCAGCGCCAGGATCTGCCCGGCGTCCAGCACGGCGCGGCCATCGCGCGGATCGAAGATCTCGCCCTTGGTGTCATCGATGATCACTTCATCGACCGTGCCATCCTTGCGGGTCACGTCTGCTTCCCACACGCCATCGTCGTGCTCCAGCTCATGCACCTGGGTGTAGCCGGCCGCGCTCAGCTTGGCCTGGACCTGGGCAGCCGACAGGTTGGCGGCGAAGGCCGGGGTGGCGAACAGCGCAGCGGCCAGGGCGGTAGCGGCAATCATCGTCTTCATGGGAATCCTTGAGGGGGGCACCGGTCCATTCCGGCACCGCCAGTCTGGCCACCGCGCCTAACCGGACCATGAGGGGGACTGTTAGATACTGTTTAGACAGCCCGGGTATACCGGTGCCCGCCCTTCGCCTGCGTGCCCGCATGTCTGCCCTGTCCCTGATCCTGCCCCTGCTGCTGACCCTCGCCCCGCAGGACCCGATGCGGGTCCTCGACGGTGGCAGCCATCAGCAGGACAGCGTTCGCCAGGCGGTGCGGCAGGGCCGGTTCGTGCCGCTGGAGCAGGTCGTCGCCGACGCGCTGCGTCGCTACCCCGGCAAGCTGATCGAGGTGGAACTGGATGACGGAAAGTACGAGATCGAGATCCTTGGCCCGGAGGGCGTGGTGATGGAGTTGGATTACGATGCCGCCACCGGCCGCCTGCTGAAGATGGAAAAAGACTGATGCGCGTGCTGCTCGCCGAAGATGACGCCCTGCTCGCCAGCCGGCTGCAGACGCTGCTGGAAGAGGCCGGCTATGTGGTCATCCACAGTGCGGAGGGCCGGGATGCCGAGTACCAGGGGCAGATCGAGGACATCGCCGCGGCCGTGGTCGATCTGGGCCTGCCGGGCCTGGACGGGCTGAGCGTGATCGAACGCTGGCGCCAGGCCGGGCGCGACTTTCCGGTGCTGGTACTGACCGCCCGCGCCCGCTGGCACGACAAACTGGCCGGCTTCGATGCCGGTGCCGACGACTACCTGACCAAACCCTTCCAGCCCGAAGAACTGCTGCTGCGCCTGCGCGCCCTGATCCGCCGCAGTGCCGGTCACGCGCATCCGCGCCTGCAGTGCGGCCCGCTGGTGCTGGACGTCAACGCCGGCCGCTTCGAGCTGGACGGCTCGCCCCTGGCACTCAGCGCGCAGGAGCACCGCATCCTCAGCTACTTCATGCATCACCCGGACACGGTGTTGAGCCGTTCCCGGCTGGGCGAGAACGTCTACGAAGACGGCTTCGATCCAGATTCCAACACGCTCGATGTACTGATCGGCCGCATCCGCCGCAAGCTCGGCAGCGAGCTGATCCACACGCATCGCGGCCAGGGCTTCCGCCTCTCGGCGACGCCATGACCACCGGCTCGCTGCGCACCCGCCTGCTGGTCGCCGGTGGCCTGGGCCTGGTGCTGGTCTCGGCACTGGCCACGTGGTGGCTGGGCGCGATGTTCGAGCGTTCGGCGCGCACCGCGATGGATGAGCGCCTGGGCAACGATCTGATCGCGGTACTGGCACTGGCCGAGAGCGATGCCAACGGCCAGCTGCAGTGGCGCGACACCTTGGCCGACGAGCGCTACCGCCGTGTGTTCTCCGGCGACTACTGGCAGGTGCTGGACCCGCAGGGCCGCCCGCTGGGGCAATCGCGCTCGCTCTGGGACGGCTCGCTGGCCGCGCCGAGCGCACTGCAACCGGGGCCTGCGCAGGCCTTCGATGCTCGCGGCCCGCTGCAGCAATCCCTGCGTGTGCTGGCCCAGCAGGTCACCCTGCCCCGCGCCGCCGCGCCGGTGATCGTGATGGTCGCCACCGACCGCAGCCCGCTGGATGCCCAGGTCGCCAGCTTCCGGCAGCGCACCGCGCTTGCCTTGGCCGTGCTGATCGCGCTGTGGTTCGGCGTGCTGGTCACCCAGGTGCATTACGGCCTGCGGCCGCTGGCCGAACTGGGCCGCATTGCCGGGCAGGTCCGCAACGGCGAGAACGTACGCTTTCCGCAGCAGGGCCTGGTGAAGGAAGTCGCGCCACTGGCCGGCCAGCTCAACGCGCTGCTCGATCATCACCAGCGCATGGTGGTGCGCGCACGCCGCAGCGCCGAAGACCTCGCGCATGCGCTGAAGACGCCGCTGACCGTGCTCACCACCGAGGCCGAGGGCGACGGCAGCGACTGGCGGCAGACCCTGCGCAGCGAGACCGCGCGCATGCAGGCCAGCATCGATCGTTACCTCGCTGCAGGCCTGGGCGCGGACAGCCAGCAGCGCACGCCGGTGGCACCGGTGGTGAGCGCACTGTGCGGGCTGATGCAGCGCGTGCATACCGCGCGCGGGCTGCGTTTTGCGTGCGACAGCGACACCGCGGGTGTGTTCGCTGGTGCGCGCGAGGATCTGGAAGAGATGCTGGGCAACCTGCTCGACAATGCGGGCAAGTGGGCCGCGCAGGCAGTGCGCGTGGACGTGGCACGGGAGGGTACGCAGCTGCGCATCACCGTGGCCGATGATGGTCCGGGACTCCCGCCAGAGCAGCTGGAGCGTGTGCTGGAACGCGGCGTGCGGCTGGATGAGCGTGCTTCGGGGAGCGGCCTGGGATTGTCGATCGTGGCGGACATCGCCGAGAGTTACGGCGGGACGCTGGTGCTGGCCAATGGCGCGCCGGGGTTGCGGGCGACGTTGACGTTGCCGGCCGGCTGACCAGCCACCGGGTAGAGCCGACCGTTGGTCGGCTGCTTTTCGCGAGCACCCGAACGCGCCCAGGTTTGCGTCAGCCGACCAACGGTCGGCTCTACCGGGGACCGGTGGTTCAACGGGTCTGGTGCATCCACCAGCAATCAATGGCATCCAGCACGATGTGGATCATCAGCCCGATCCCGAACAGGCGCGTCTTCTTCGGTACACACAGCCCCGCATACACCGCGATCGCCGGTGCAGTGTGCAGCGGATGGAAACCGATGCTGCAGCGGTTAGGGGCGTAGATCGGGTCGGCCAGCAGATGGTCCAGATCGATGATCCAGCCCAGCAGCATCAGCACCCAGGCGGACATGAAACGCTTGCGCCAGAACATCCACGCCAGCACCGCCGGCACGGCTGCATGCAGGAACAGATGAAAGATCGCGCGGGCGCTCATGGGGTTTCCAGGTGCCTTGAGGGGGCCGCCAGGCAGTGCCCGACGCTACGGACGGCCGGGTGAGGCCCGAAGGCCATCACCCGTCGCCACCGGTTTACGCCAGGGGCTCGTCGGACAGGTAGGTGTAGCCGGTCAGACCCGCTTCCAATGCCTCGGACAGTTCCTGCGCGCGCTCGGGCGAGAGCTTCGCGGCCGCCACGCGCTCGGCGTAGCTGGCGCGCAGGTCGGCCAGGCTGTAGCCCACGTAGTCCAGCATCACATCGGTGGTATCCCCGCGGCGCTGCTGGGTGATCGCGTAGCCATCGGCATCGGCCAGCACTTCCACCGCGTCGGTATCACCGAACAGGTTGTGGATATCGCCCAGGATTTCCTGGTACGCGCCCACCATGAAGAACGCGATGCGGTAGCTCTCACCGGACTTCAGCGCATGCAGCGGCAGCGAGGTATCCAGGCTCTCGTTCTCGACATAGGTTTTCACCATGCCGTCCGAATCGCAGGTCATGTCCGCGATGATGCCGCGACGCTCGGGCTGCTCGTTCAGGCGCTCGATCGGCACGATCGGGAACACCTGGTCGATCGCCCACGCATCGGGAATCGACTCGAACACACTGAAGTTGACGAAATACTTGTCCACCAGGCGTTCGTTCAACTCGTCCAGCGCCGGGCGATGGCTCTTCTCGTCGTAGCTCAGGCGCGCACGCACCGCATGGGCGATGGCGTAGAACAGGTCATCGATGCGCGCACGCTGCGGCAGGTCGATCTGGCCCAGCGCATAGCTGGACAGGCCTTCGGCATGGAAGTGCTGCGCTTCCTGGAACAGCTCCACCGCCGGGCGCTCATCGAGCTCGGCGTGGATCTCACGCAGGTGGCGGATCGCCGCCGGCTCGTCGTCGTGCTGGTCCGGCACGCGGCCTTCCTGCGCCTCTTCCACCTCGGAGACGTTGGCGATCAGCACCGCGTGGTGCGCGGTCATCGCGCGGCCGCACTCGGTGACGATCCGCGGCGGGGTCAGGCCGTGCTCTTCGCAGGCATTGGCCAGCGGCTGCACGATGTTGCTGGCGTACGAATTCAGCCCGTAGTTGATCGAGCAGAAGCTGCGCGAGCGGGTGCCTTCGTAATCCACGCCCAGGCCACCACCGACGTCCACGTGGGTGATCTTCGCGCCCAGGCGCGACAGTTCCACGAAGTAGCGGGTGGCTTCGCGCATGCCATTGGCGATGTCGCGCACGTTGGAGATCTGCGAGCCCATGTGGAAATGCAGCAGGCTCAGGCAGTCGGCGTATTCGGTATCGCGCAGCGACTTCCACAGGTCCAGCAGCTGGCGCGGCGAAAGACCGAACTTGGCCTTGTCGCCACCGCTGTTCTGCCACTTGCCCGCGCCCAGCGAGGCCAGGCGCATGCGCACGCCCAGGCCCGGCTTGACGTCCAGCGCCTTGGATTCCTCCAGCACCAGCTTCAGCTCGGACGGCTTCTCGATCACGATGAAGGTCTGCAGGCCCAGCTTGCGGCCGATCAGGGCCAGGCGGATGTACTCGCGGTCCTTGTAGCCATTGCAGACGATCAGCCCGCCCGGGCGCGACAGCGCGAGCACGGCCATCAGCTCGGGCTTGCTGCCCGCTTCCAGGCCGAAACCCTCGCCGTGGTGGCTGGCCAGGGTGCCGGCCACGCCACGGTGCTGGTTGACCTTGATCGGGTACACGGCGGTGTAGCCGCCCGGGTAGTCCCAGTCGGTCTGCGCCTGCGCGAACGCGGCCTGCAGCTTGCCCAGGCGCTGGCCCAGGATATCCGGGAAGCGCACCAGCAGCGGCAGCTTGGCGCCGGCCTCGCGGGCGGCGTCCACGATCTTGGGCAATGACACCACCGGGCCGTCCTGGCCAGTCGGTCTCACCACCATGTGTCCTGCCTGATCCACGTCGAAGTAGCCATCCGCCCAATGCGGAATCGAGTAGGTCTTGCGGGCTTGGTCGAGGGACCAATCGGTCATTTCAGTGGGCCTGGTTGGTAAAAAAGGGGGTGCATGATAACGCCTATGTGGCGACAGCTCCGTTATCATGCGCGCCCGCGCCCGTGCTCAGGCTTGAAACCTGAACGGGCAACCCGTCCGGACGTGGCTTGCGCCACGCGGCACCGCCGCCAGCCCGGCTCCAACACCCTTCCGAACAGGACTGCTATTCCATGACTGACAACAACAACTGGTACATCGAGCATTTCGAGCGCACCGGCTCGGCCATCGGCTACCGCCTGACCGGCAAGCTGGATGAAGTGCAGTCGCCGTTCCAGAAGATCGAGATCTTCGCGACCACCGATTGGGGCAACCTGATGACCATCGATGGCGCCATCATGTTGACCAGCAAGGACAACTTCTTCTATCACGAGATGATCAGCCACCCGGTGCTGTTTACCCATGCCGCGCCCAAGCGCGTGGTGATCATCGGCGGCGGCGACTGCGGCACCCTGCGCGAAGTGCTCAAGCACGAAGGCGTGGAGAGCGTGACCCAGTGCGACATCGATGAGCAGGTCACCGTGATGGCCCGCAAGCACTTCCCGGAGCTGTGCGATTCCAACGACGACCCGCGCGCCGAGCTGATGTTCGACGACGGCGTGGCCTACATGGCCAACTGCCCGGCCGGCAGCGTGGACGTGGTGATCGTGGATTCGACCGATCCGGTCGGCCCGGGCGAAGGCCTGTTCAACAAGGCGTTCTACGAGAGCTGCTTCAAGGCCCTGAAGGACGACGGCATCCTGGTGCAGCAGTCCGAATCGCCGCTGATGCAGCTGGACCTGATCAACGAAATGCGCACCGAGATGGGCAAGGCCGGCTTCGGTTCGTTCAAGACCCTGCCGTTCCCGCAGCCGTGCTACCCGACCGGCTGGTGGAGCGTGACCCTGGCCCGCAAGGGCGAGAGCAGCTTCGACTTCCGCCAGGCCGATTCGGCTGGCAAGTCGTTCGACACGCTGTACTACACCGCCGCGCTGCACACCGGCGTGCTGGTCACCCCGCCCTTCGTGGCGGCGGCCCTGAAGGGCTGATGCGTCAAGCGTCGGTGTCGATCGTTGCCGCGCTTCGCGCGGTCAGCCGACCAACGGTCGGCTCTACCGGTCGGCTCTACCGGTCGCCTTCGGCCCGGGTGTTGATCGGCCGGCCCCGGCAATGAAGGGGTAGGCACCGACCGTTGGTCGGTGCGCCCTGAAACCGCGATGCATGCGGACAAACAAAAAACCCGCGCTGGCGACAGCGCGGGTTTTTTGCGTTTCCGGTAGTGCCGGCCGCTGGCCGGCAACCCCCTGAACCCCAAGGCCTCAGATCGCCCAGATCCCAGCAATCACCGCCACCACCAGGCCCCACTTGATCACCTGGTAGGCCACCACGCTGCGCTCGCGCAGCGCCTTGGCCTTCAGCCGCACCTTGTACACGCCGCCAAACGCCTTGTTGACCCCACCGGTGGGGTCGCCCGGCAGGTTCGGCGAGGCGCCACCGGCCAGCAGCGTGGACGCCACCGCGCGGTTGAACAGGCCCGGCAGGCCGAAGCGCAGCGGGCGGGCGATGTCGCAGAACAGGATCACGCGGTCGTCCGGCGTCTCGTTGTGCGCGTGGTGGATGTAGGTCTCATCGAACATCATCCACTCGCCATCACGCCAGCTCTTCTTGATGCCATCCACCACGATGTAGCAGCCATCGTCGTTCGGCGTGGCCAGGCCCAGGTGCAGACGCAGCGAGCCGGCGAAGGGATCGCGGTGCGGGCGCAGTTCGCTGCCCGAGGGCAGCTGGGCGAACATCGCCGCACGCACGTCCGGCAGTGATTCCAGCAGCGCGGTGGTCTTCGGGCACAGCGCCTTGGCCGAGGGGTGCGAGGGGCCGTACCACTTCAGATAGAAGCGCTTCCAGCCACGACGGAAGAACGAGTTGAAGCCGGCATCGTTGAACGTGCTGGACGCGGCGATCTTGTCCGCGTCGCGCAGGGCCAGCGCTTCGTCGCGGATCATCTGCCAGTTCTGGCGCAGCGGCTCGAGCTGCGGGAATTCCTTGCCCGGATCCAGGAACGGCGTGGTCGGTACCTTCGAGAACGCGTACATGATCACGTTGATCGGGGCCATGAAGCTGGAGTGGTCCAGCAGCTGGCGCGACCAGCGCGCACGCACTTTGCCGCGGTAATGGATGTACAGCACGCAGGCGATGAACAGCCCTGCCAGCACGATCTTGATCATCAGTCTTCCTCCGGCATGGCCGGACCCGAAATGGTGGGGGCGATGCACGGCAGTGACCGGCATCGATAGGGCGGCAGGAGGCGGGGACGTGCCGGGGAGGGGCGGCCGCCGATGTCGCGAGCAACAGCATATGGTCGGCAGCGCCCGCGTCGCGGTCAAGCACGAGGTGGGCGGCGTTCAGCGCAGCGTGGCTGAACAGACCGCCTAGACTGTCCCGATGCACGGTCCGGCCGCCTTCGATCCCTACCCCGCCCTCAGCCAAGCCTACCAAGGGTTTTTCGACCCGGTAGCCGGTGCTGTGGCGGCACGTGCGGAGCGCATTGAAGGTCCCTTCGGCGCGCTGCAGCTGGATCGCCATGGCCCGGCCGATGCCCCGCTGAGCGTGGTGCTGGTGCATGGCGCCGGCGGTTACGGGCGGATGTTCGCGCCCTTGGCACAGCGGCTGGCGGTGGCAGGCCATGAAGTATTGGCCCCTGATCTGCCGGGCTATGGGCTCAGCCCGGCGCCCTGGTCACAGGTGGACTACGCGGCGTGGAAGCGCAGCCTTCTGGCACTGATCGAGGCCGAGCAATCCCAACGTGCGCGGCCCTTCGTCCTGCTGGGTGCCAGCATTGGCGGCTATCTGGCGTATCTGGTGGCCGCCGAATCGCCGTGGGTGCGCGGGCTGGTGGCCACCACCCTGGCCGACCCGCGCGATCCGATCGTACAGGCCGCACTGGTGCGCCAGCCCTGGATGCGTCGGCTGCTGCCCACCCTGCGGCCCTTGAGCCGCCTCACCCGGGGCCTCCGCCTCCCCGTTCGCTGGTTTACCCACATGGACCGGATGTCGCGCGATCCCGCGCTGTCAGCGCTGGTCTGCCGCGACCCGCTGGGCGGCGGCAACCGGGTACCACTGGGCCTGCTCGCGTCCTTGTTCGACACCCCGCCGGCCGTGGAGCCTGAGCGGTTCACCCGGTGCCCGGTGCTGATGGTCCATCCCGCGTGCGACGCGTGGACGCCGGTGCAGATCAGCGACCGCTTCTTCGAGCGGCTGGCCGCGCCGCGCCAGCGGGTACTGCTGGAGGCGTGCGGTCACTTCCCGATCGAACAGCCCGGTCTGGACCAGATGCGCGACGCACTCCTGCCGTTCCTTCAACGCATTGCTCAATCGCCCGCTACCCAAGCAACTGATTGAAAACGAAATTATTCCAAACGATACAAGATTGTCCGCTTCAGCGTGACGAACTGTTCCAGGCTGCGCTACGACATTTCTCCGACATCGTCTGGATTCGTGTACTGGCGAGTACTAAAATTAACGAAATCTTTAGTTCCCCACAGTAAGCAGCACCGGTACGCCTGACGCATTGCGCCGACCGCCGGGTCGCACAGACCCCTATGAACACAATTGTTGCCCCGTGTGTCGATGACACCGCCCCCGCCGAGCTGCTCAAGCGCGGCGAACGCCTCCTGGAACCTGACGTCTACCGCACCTGCCTCAATGGCCAGCCCGCGGTGGTCAAGGATTACACCCGGTATCGCGGCACCCCGCTGTCGCCGATCGCCCGCCTGCTGGTCCGCCGCGAGGCGCGCATCCTGCAGCGCCTGAGCGGCTGGAAGCACGCGCCGGCCCTGCTCGGCACCATCGGTGGCCTCGCGCTGGGCATGGAGTTCATTCCCGGCCAGACCCTCAGCGCGGCCCAGTCGGTCGGTATCGAGGTCTTCGAGCAGCTGCAGTACGCGCTCACCCGCCTGCATGCCGCCGGCATCACCCACAACGATCTGCATGGCACCAACGTGATGGTCAGCGGTGGCGTGCCGGTGCTGGTGGATTTCACCTCGGCCTGGCGCAGCCCGCGCTGGCTGCCGGTGCACCCGGTCTCGCGCCAGCTGCGCCGCAGCGACATGAAGAACCTGCTGAAGATGCGCCAGCGCCTGACCGGCGAGCGTCCCAGCCCCTCCGAGGCGGCCCAGGTGGCCGACCCGCGCTGGGTGGCCGGCGTGCGCGTGGCCTGGAAGCGCTTCTACCGCTGGTTCAAGGGCCACGCCTGACAGCGGGCGGCCTGGGAATGCCGGCGCGCGTTACAGCGCGTCGGCGTCCAGCTCACCGGTGCGGATGCGCACCACGCTGCCCAGGTCGTACACGAACACCTTGCCGTCGCCGATCTTGCCGGTGCCGGCGGCTTTGACGATGGCTTCCACCACCTCCTCGACCTGGTTGTCGACGACGGCCACTTCGATCTTCACCTTGGGCAGGAAATCGACCACGTACTCGGCCCCGCGGTAGAGCTCGGTGTGGCCTTTCTGCCGCCCGAAGCCCTTGACCTCGGTGACCGTGATCCCGGTGACGCCGCGCTCGGCCAGCGCTTCGCGCACGTCGTCGAGCTTGAACGGCTTGACCACCGCCATGACCATCTTCATCCGTCTGCACTCCTGTCTCTCAGGCTGCGAGGATAACGCCTGTCCGCCGGTGAACGCGATGCGCGCGGTCCGTGCCGCCGGCAGCGTGGCAGCTTATCCTTGGCGCATACCCCGCGGAGCCGCAGCATGATCGACCTCAACCACCTCGATGACCTCGCCCGCCGCCTGAGCGACATGGTCCCCCCGGGCCTGCGCCAGTCGCGCGAAGAACTGCAGGCCACCTTCAAGACCGCGCTGCAGGCTGGGCTGGGCAAGCTGGACCTGGTGACCCGCGAGGAATTCGACGTGCAGCGTGCCGTGCTGCTGCGCACGCGCGAGAAGCTGGAGGCGCTGGAGAAGGTGGTGGCCGAGCTGGAAGCGCGGGGTGTATCGGCTGCGCCGCGCGAATAAGTCAGGCTCGGGCGGCGCGTTGCTTACGCGTCCTGCAGCACGAACCGCTCGATCGCCAACGCCACGCCATCGTCGGCGTTGGTCGCGGTCTCGAAGCGCGCAGTCTGCTTGACCGCCGCAATCGCGTTGCCCATGGCGACGCTGGTGCCGGCGAACTGCAGCATGGTCAGGTCGTTCTCCTGGTCGCCCACCGCCATCACGTTGGCCCGGTCCACGCCGAGGTGCGCGGCCAGCTTTTCCAGGCTCGGTCCCTTCCCGGCCCGGTGGTCGAACACCTCCAGGAAGAACGGCGCGCTCTTGAGCACCGCGAAGCGGTCAGTCAGTTCCGAGGGCAGTCGCTGGATGGCGGCATCCAGCACGGCCGGCTCATCGATCATCATCAGTTTGATGAACTGCATGGCCGGGTCCATGTCCGCCACCCGGCGATACGACAGTGGCACGTTCGACAGGTGCGAATCGGCCACCGTGTAGATACTGATGTCCTGGTTGGGCGTGTACATGCGCCGCCCATCAAGCGCCTGGAAGTGGATACCGAGCTCGCGTGAGATCCGCTCGCAGAACACGAAGTCCTCGAAACTCAGCGGAAACTCGATGACGCGCTGGCCGCTGCCGATGTTCTGCACCACGGCGCCATTGCAGGCGATGCAGTACTCCTGCTCGCCCTCGATCCCCAACTGCTGCAGGAACGGTGCCATCCCCGACACCGGGCGGCCACTGGCCAGTACCACCTGGACGCCCTGCGCGCGGGCGCGGGCGATGGCCTGCATGACCCGGGGCGTAAGCGTGTGCGCGGGATCGAGCAGGGTCCCGTCCATATCGATGGCGACCAGTTCGATGGGGCCGGAGCGGTGGTGCATATCCATGGTGTTCGACGGCGTGGTGCGTGGGGGCATCCAGTCTAGCGGGAGTGCCTGGACACTGCGCCAACGTTTGGCTACCCCACGGCGGGGCAAGCGCTGATGGATTGCGGTCTCCGTGCCCTGCCATTGTTCCTGGCATGCCGCAGACCCCGGAAACAACCGCATGAGCCTCGCGCTGGTGCACAGCCGTGCCCGCGCCGGCGTCAAAGCGCCGGCCGTGCGGATCGAGGTATTCCTGTCCGGCGGGTTGCCGCATACCCAGATCGTCGGTCTGCCGGCCGCGGCCGTGCGGGAATCACGCGACCGCGTGCGCGCCGCGCTGATCTGCGCTCGCTTCGAGTTTCCGCAGCGGCGGATCACCATCAACCTGGCCCCGGCCGATCTGCCCAAGGAGGGCGGGCGATTCGATCTGGCCATCGCGTTGGGCATCCTCGCCGCCAGCGGTCAGATCAATGCGCAGTCGCTGGACAGGTTCGAGTTCCTGGGCGAGCTGGCCCTCACCGGTGAACTGCGCGGGGTCGACGGCGTTCTGCCTGCTGCGATCGCTGCCGCCCGGGACGGCCGCAGCCTGATCGTCGCCGCCGCGAACAGCGAAGAAGCCGCGCTGGCCCAGCATGCCGACGTACGCATCGCCCGCACCCTGCTGGAGGTCTGCAGCGCCCTTGAGAGCGGTACGCTGCCACCCGCCGTGGCCGCTGACCCCCTGCCGGTCAGCATCCCCGACCTGCGCGATGTGCGCGGCCAGCTGCAGGCGCGGCGGGCGCTGGAAGTGGCCGCCGCCGGCGGACATCACCTGTTGCTGCTCGGCACGCCGGGCTGCGGCAAGACGCTGCTGGCGTCGCGTCTGCCCGGCATCCTGCCCGCGGCCAGCGAGCTCGAGGCTCTGGAAGCGGCGACCATTGCGTCATGCAGCGGCCAAGGCATTGATGCGGGGCGCTGGCGGCAGCGGCCCTATAGAGCGCCGCACCATACCGCCAGCGCGGTGGCGCTGATCGGCGGCGGCTCGCATCCCAGGCCAGGCGAGATCTCGCTGGCACACAATGGGGTGCTGTTTCTGGACGAACTCCCCGAGTGGAGCCGGCATGCACTGGAAGTCATGCGCGAGCCGATCGAATCGGGTGTTGCCGTGGTCAGCCGCGCGGCACGCACCGAGCGCTTTCCTGCCCGGTTCCAGCTCGTTGCGGCCATGAATCCGTGCCCGTGTGGCTGGGCCGGTGATCGCAGTGGGCGCTGTCTCTGCACCGAGGAGGTCATCCGTCGTTACCGCGGGCGGGTTTCCGGGCCGTTGATGGACCGCATCGACCTGCATGTGGAAGTGCCTCGGCTGGACCCGCGCGAGCTGCGCGATGACGCGCCGCTGGGTGAGGACAGCGCGAGTGTTCGTGCGCGCGTGGTGGCCGCGCGGGAGGTGCAGCTGTTGCGCAGTGGGAAGGCGAATGCACACCTGCTGCCATTCGAGCTGAGCGCGCATTGCCGGTTGTCGGAGGAGGATCAGCAGCTGCTGGAGGACGCCGTGGAGCGGTTGCAGCTGTCAGCGCGCTCGATGCATCGCATTCTGCGGGTGGCGCGCACGGTGGCGGATCTGGGTCATGCGCGGGACATCGCAACTGCGCATGTGGCGGAGGCGATCGGGTATCGGCAGCTGGATCGGGGAGGTAGCGGGTGAGGCCAGACGCCGTGATGCCCGGAATGCTGGCTCAGTATGCGCACTCCGGCCCCACCGGCACGATCCCCGACGGATTGAGATGCCGGTGACTCCCGTAATAGTGGTGCTTGATGTGCTCGAAGTTCACCGTATCCGCCACCTCCGGAATCGCCATCATCCGCGCCACGAACGCATGCAGGCCAGCGAAGTCTGCAATGCGCCGCACGTTGCACTTGAAGTGCACGTAGTACACCGAATCAAAGCGGATCAACGTCGTGAACAGACGGATATCCGCTTCCGTCATGACATCGTCCACCAGCCACTCGCTTTGCTGGAGCCGCTGATCCAACCACGTGAGCGTCTCAAACAACGGCCCAACAGCCTCTTCGTACGCCTGCTGCGTTGATGCAAAACCCGCTTGGTACACACCGTTGTTGACGGTCGCATAGACCCGCTCGTTGATCGCATCGATTTCAGCACGCAGCGCCACCGGATAGAAATCACCGGCCTTGGCACCCAGTCCGTCATACGCGGTGTTGAACATCCGGATGATGTCCGCCGATTCATTGCTGACGATCCTGCCCCGCTCGCGATCCCACAGCACCGGCACGGTCACCTTGCCGGTCATTCCCGGCTTGGCGGCGGCATAAAGTTCATGCAGATAGCGCGCACCGCGCTCTGGCTCCGGCGTCACCTGCGGGCCGGGCTCAAAGGTCCACCCCTGATCGCCCATGTGCCAGTTGACCACCGACACCGGCACCAGATCTTCCAGGCCCTTCAGCGCGCGCACCATCAGCGTGCGGTGTGCCCACGGGCAGGCGAGACTTACATACAGGCGGAACCGCCCAGGCGCAGCTTTGACACCAGGCTCGCCATTCGGGCCAGCACTGCCGTCGGCGCTCAACCAATCGCGGAAGGTGGATTCCTCGCGCTTGAAATGACCGTCCTTGTCAGCGGCACCCGCGGTGCCTTCCTGCCATGTTCCGTCGACCAGCATGCCCATCGCGGGAGTACTCCTCTGATAGCGGTGTGTGATGCGCCGGTGGTGCGTCCCGGCTTCTACAGCGTGTTGTAGCAAACGCATCGGCAATGCCCGGTGATGGGCCTTCGCAGCCGGTGCATGTTTCATGGCGTTCATCGCTGAAGCACACGCATCTGCGGCAGAATGTGGATGTATCTATGTGAGCCATCCATCACCATGCGCATCCACCAGATCGATCTTCCCGTGTCCGATGTCGCCGCTACCGTGGCGTACTTCCGCGATGAACTTCAGCTGCCGGTCGAGGGCCCGGCCGTGCGTATCGGCTGGAGCACCCTGCAGCTGCACCCCGCCGGATCGAATCCGGTCGGCGGTGTGCATCTGGCCTTCAACGTCCCGGCCAATCGCTTCGAAGCGGCCACCGACTGGCTGAAAGCACGCGCCATCCTGCAGCGCGATCTGAAGGGCCATGACCATTTCACCTTCGATGGTCGCTGGGATTCCGAATCGATCTATTTCACCGGGCCGGACGGCCTGATCCTGGAATTGATCGCGCGGCGGCGCTTGCCTGCCGGCGTGCGTCAGGGCGAGTTCCATGGCAGCGAGATGACCTGCATCAGCGAGGTTGGCCTGCCCGCTGAAGACGTGGGTGAGGTGCAGGCAAACGCACAGAACGCCTTCGGGCTGGCGCCGTTGTCACAGCCGACGCCGCACTTCGCACCGCTCGGCGATGATGAAGGCCTGTTGATCGTGGTCGATGCCACGCGCCGCTGGTTTCCCGAGCAGAAAGTGCTGCCGAATGCGCGCGGCATCCGCGTCGTGCTGCATGACGTGGTGCCTGGCGCCGTTGTCGAAGACCACGCACTGGGCTGGCACCTGCGCTCGGCCTGAGCAGGCCCGGACGAACGAAGCCCCGCCGGAGCGGGGCTTCAGTTCACACAACAGCCGGCTGGGCTCACTCTTCCTCGTCCTGCTGGCCGCCCTGCTGCTGGTTCTGGTTGCGCTGCTGCTGTTCCTGCTGCTGTTGCTGCTGCTGGTCGCGACCGCGTTCCTGCTGCTCACCGCGCTGATTCGGGTTCTGCTGGTTCTGCTGAGCCATCTCGATTCTCCGGTTGCCGCAAACGGAATGTCGCGGTCGGGGCCATCCTCTGCAGCGGCAGGTTAACGACGTGTGCGGGTTTGCATACGGAAACGTCAACGCGTCCGTTCCGACGTTTCCTGCCGTGCGGGAGCCCGTGTCGCAGTAAGCGTTGGCCTGCATATGAACGGTTCGAATTCCCTTATGCCGCTACGCGCCAACCGGCTTGCCGTGCGACTGAACAGGCCATCCCGGCACCGCCCGGTGCGGATGACGCGCAGATGACGATCACGGCATCACCGGCGGCACGTAAGTCAGCGTCATGCCGAGCAGCCACAGCAGGCCGAGCACCAGCGGGATGTGCACCAGCAGCTGGATGAAGGTGAAGCCGACGATGTCGCGCGCCTTCAGGCCGAGCACGCCCAGCAGCGGCAGCATCCAGAACGGGTTGATCAGGTTCGGCAGCGCCTCGGCGGCGTTGTAGACCTGCACCGCCCAGCCCAGGTGGGCCTTGAGTTCGTTGGCCGCCTGCATCACGTACGGCGCCTCAATGATCCACTTGCCGCCGCCGGAGGGCACGAAGAAGCCGAGCACCGCCGAGTAGACGCCCATCACCAGCGCGAAGGTGTCGGTGGTAGCGATGTGCACGAACAGCGTGGAGAGGCGATGGGCGAGGGTCTCATCGCCACTGCCGGTGGCGTGGGTGAGGATCATCGCGATGCCGCCGTACAGCGGGAACTGGATCAGCACGCCGGTGGTGCTGGGGACGGCCTTGGCCACCGCGTTGAGGAAGCTGCGCGGGCGCCAGTGCAGCAGCAGGCCGAGCGAGATGAACAGGAAGTTGTAGGTGTTGAGGTTGGCGATGGCGGTGACCACCGGTTTGCTGGCGAACTCGCCGAACAACCAGCCGAACGCGAGCAGCGAGAGCAACACCGTCAGCAGCGGGCTGTACTCCAGCCACTCGCCCGGGCGGGTGCGCGGCTGCAGCGGCTCGGCCTCGGCGCGGGCAGCGCCTTCGAAGTCCTTGGCGGTGCGCGCAGTGGCGGCGCCGGGCGCGGTCAGCCAGGCAATCAGCAGCGACACCAGGATCAGTGCGGATGTCAGCGCGATCGACTGCCACAGGAAGATGGTTTCGGTGAAAGGCAGCACGCCGGTGATTTCCACCAGGCCGGGCGGCATGCTCGCCGGGTTGGCCTGCAGCTGGGCGGCCGAGGAGCTCAGGCCCATCGCCCAGACCGCGCCGAGGCCAAGGTAGGCCGAGGCACCGGCGGCGCGGTAGTCCATGTTGAGTGCTTGGCGACGCGCCAGTGCGCGCACCAGCAGGCCGCCGAACACCAGCGAGAAGCCCCAGCTCAGCAGCGAGGCGAGCATGCTGATCAGGCCGACATAGACCACCGCGCCACGGCCGGTCTTGGGCACACGGGCCAGCAGTTCGATGAAGCGCGCGACGATCGGCGCGGTAGCGACCGCATAGCCGCCGATGACCACGAAGGCCATCTGCATGGTGAAGGGGATCAGGCTCCAGAAGCCCTCGCCGAAGGCGGTGGCGGTGGCCTGCGGGGTCGCGCCGAAGCCCATCGCGGCGGCGGCGACGATGACCACGCCGAGCACCGCGAACACGTAGGCGTCGGGGAACCATTTTTCCGCCCAGGCCGCCGAGCGCAGTGCCGCGCGCGCCATCCAGCCGTCCTGTACCACCGTCGACGTGTTCATCGTCCCGCCCTCCCCGATCATTCAATGGGAGGGATTCTGGGCGTTGGGCGCGGCGCTGTCAGTCGCCTAATGGTCGTAGTGCCGGGCGCTGCCCGGCTCTGCGAGGGGGTCGGGCGCCGGCCAGCGGCCGGCACTACCCATGTGCGCGTTACCGGACATCACCGTGCGCTCGACGGTAGCACCCGACCGTTGGTCGGGTGGCCCCCTCAGCGCACCGCCAACGACACCGCGATGCCGGCGAACAGCGCGGCGCCGACCCAGTTGTTGTGCAGGAAGGCCTTGAAGCACGGATCGCGCTCGCGCTTGCGGGCGATCCAGAACTCGTAGGCGATCAACCCTGCGGCCACGCCGACGCCGAGGCCGTAATAGACCCCCAGCCCGGCGCGCAGGCCGACCAGCGCCATCGTGCCCAGGAACAGCGCGTAGAGAATGCCCTGGATGACCAGGTCCAGATCCCCGAACAGGATCGCGGTGGAGTGCGAGCCCATCTTCAGGTCGTCATCGCGGTCAACCATGGCGTACCAGGTGTCATACGCGGTCGACCACAGGATGTTGGCGCCGTAGAGCAGCCAGCCGATCACCGGCACCTCGCCCTGCACGGCGGCAAAGGCCATCGGGATGCCCCAGCCGAAGGCCATGCCGAGATAGACCTGCGGCAGGTGGGTGTAGCGCTTGAGGTAGGGGTAGCTGGCGGCCAGGAACACGCCGATGAAGCTCATGCCGATGGTGAGCCAGTTCAGGGTCAGCACCAGGGCGAAGGCGACGATCATCAGCCCGGCGAACAGGGCCAGCGCCTCGCGCCCGGAGACAGCGCCGCTGGCCAGCGGGCGGTCCTTGGTGCGCTTGACGTGCGGGTCCAGCCAGCGGTCGGCGTAATCGTTGATCACGCAGCCGGCCGAGCGGGTCAGCCAGACGCCGGCGGTGAACACGAACAGCGTCCACAGCGGCGGCAGCCCGCCCGAGGCCAGCCACAGCGCCCACCAGGTGGGCCAGAGCAGCAGCAGGGTGCCGATCGGACGGTCGGCGCGCATCAACTTCCAGTAGTGCCGCCAGCGCGACGGGGGCGCCGCCTCGGGCGCCTCAAAACGTTCGTAAGCCATCGGTAAAGGATACCGCCTGGGCTGGCCGGGCGCGCCGTCGCCCGGCGCATCGGTGCGGGGGGCAGACCTGCGCGGCGTTTACGGATAGAATGCTCCTCCCGCGCCGCTTTGGCGGTCCGTGGCCCCATCAGGCGGCCCGGCGGGACGCAGGACACAACGCGCTCGTAGCTCAGCCGGATAGAGTAGTGGCTTCCGAAGCCATTGGTCGGGGGTTCGAATCCCTCCGGGCGCACCATCCTCGCCACGCTTTTGGCTGTGCGTGCCAGTCAGAGACCTGCCGCTCCCGATACCGCCATAGCCGGCATTCCGTCGTATCGGTTGTGATGCGCACGTCCCAAGTTGGGCTCCAGGCACCTCCGTGCTGCCAGACATTGAGTAGACTCATCCCATGGGAACCGCTCTGCCAGCGCAGGAGACTTTCGGCCTTGGCCTGTACTCGTATGCGGATGCCGCACGGTTCATCGGTGGCAAACCAAGCGAGTTGCGACGCTGGCTGAAAGGCTATTCAAGTCGTCAGGGAGAGCAGAGCGCTCTGCATGCCCCACTCTGGCCGCCACAATGGGCTGGTAGCGGAATTGACGGGATTGGGTTCCGCGATCTGATCGAACTTCGCTTTGTCAGGACCTTCGTAGCATGCGGCGTGCCGTTGAATCTTGTCCGGCGCACGATAGAGGAACTGCACGAGCGGCTCGGCAAGCAGTACCCGTTTACCAGCACCACGTTCAAAACTGACGGGCGCCGTATCTTCATGGAACTGCTCGATGGGAGTGGTGATGCCGCCCTGGTTGACGTGGTCAGGCGTCAGGACGTGATGAAGAAGATCATCGCCCCTTCACTGCGCGAGGGCGTCGAACTCAGCGTCGACGACAAGGCGGCACGGTGGTTCCCGATGAAGGGCTCTCGCGCCGTGGTCTTCGACCCGGAGCGCAGTTTCGGCCAACCCATCCTTGAACAGTCTGGCGTGCCGACCATCGCCATCGTGGAAGCACTGCGTGCCGCAGATGGCGATGAACATCGTATCGCTCGACTTTACGATGTGCCGCTGGCAGAAGTGCGCAAAGCCGTTGCCTTCGAGAGGCAGGTCGCGCCTTGAGGGCGCAGATTGACGAGAATCTGCCGCCGGCTCTGGCCAGGGCCATCGATTCGATTGCCCGCGTTGACGGTCATGAAGTCGTACACGTCCGCGATTTCGTATCCAAGGGAACAAAGGATCTGGCGCTTTTTGACGAAGCCATTCGCCGCGGCATATCCGTACACGTCACCCAGGATCATCATCATCGTCGGCCTGCCGAACGGGAAGCGATAGCACGGCTGGGTTTGACGGTATTCGTACTAGCCAAAGGCTGGCATACGCTGAGCCCTTACGATTTTGCAGCAAGATTGCTGGAGTGGTGGCCCAAGATGATGCAGTTGGCGGAGCTCACCAGTGCAGGCTCGCTGTTCAAGATCCCGCACCTGCGAGCGTCGAGCGGCCGAATCAGTCCGATTAAATCGACGCGATAGTCTGCTCGCCGTTCATTGCAGGACCGCGCCCCAGAACGCACCGGATCGGGTGCCGCACAGATGACGCCACTCGAAGGGCTGGTCTTCCCACCGGCCTGGAGTGACGGCACCTGCACGGCGCCCCGGTAGAACAGGTCAGCCTGTGGCGAGGTCGGCGAAGCGACCCAGCGAAGCCAGGTGGAAATACACTGGCGCCAGCCAGCCCTGGCGATGCCAGTGCACGAGGGTGGCATCCGGCAGCGCATCCAGACGCGCGGGATCGACGACATGGAAGCCCTGCAGGCTGTGGCGGCGGCCATCGGCGAGGACCACGTCAACCTGGCGCTCGATCAGCACGCCGGCCTCGGCCAGGGCGGCACTGAAGGCGCGGGTGGCGATGTCTTCGCGGGTGAAGGCTTCGCAGAACTGCAGGGCATGACGCGTCATCGCCGAAGGCTGGTCGCCCTCGAACAGCGGCAGCCCTTCCTCGCCCTCCTGCACGATCATGTCCGCATCGGCATCGATGGCCAGCACGTAGCCGTCCGGCTCGCTGGTGCGCGCGAACACGAACGGGTAGCGCCGCACGTAGGCGGGAATGTAGGCGCCGGCCTGCCATTGGTCGGCGATGACGAAGCGGTTCTGCTCCGCCTCCAGGCCGAGCACGGCGATCGGCAGATGATCGGGACCGGCGAAGACCAGCGGATACGCGCGCGAGGCCGCGGCGAATTCCCCGATCATCACTGGAATCGAGTGACTGCCGGCGGCGAACGCGGCGCCGGTCTGGCGCACGCGCCAGTGGGCATGAAGCTGCGACGACAGCACGACCGGGCGGCGGTAGAGCATGGGCCAGCTGGCCGGCGGCGTGATGCTGTCGGCCGCTGCCGAGACGGCATCGACGTCGTCGCCGGCATCCGGCGCGAGGGAAGTGTCGGTGTTCATGGTGAAAATCCAATGTGGGGCAGCAAGGGAGGCGGCACGCCGCCTCCCGGAGACAGGCGTTGCGTCGGTCAGAAGCCTGCGTTGACTTCCAGCTGGAAGACGTCGATCGACAACGGGGCGCCGGTGACCTCCTTGGCGGCCATCCAGCGCCCGGTCAGCCACACGTTCCGGTCGAACATGTAGGAGCTGCTCAGGTAGTAGCCCTTGGCATTGGTGCCACCGAGGTGGAAGTTGGAATCGTTGTAGGCATCGGGCAGCGCATCGCCTTCCAGGCGTTTGTAGCCCACCGCCAGGTTCCAGTCGCCGGCCTGCTTCATCACCAGCTGGCCGAAGGTCGCCTGCGCCATGTACGCCATGTCACCGCTCTGGATGTCCTGCGGCCCGGCCACGCCGTTGGCGGCAGTGCCCAGGTTGGTGACGATGCCGCCCTGCGCGCGTTCCCACATGCGGTTGGGATCGTAGGCCAGGTTCTTGATCGCGTGCCCTTCCAGGCGCAGGGCATTGCCCGCGAACAGCGGCGTTTCCCAGGCCAGGTTGAGGTCAAGCAGTTCGAACTCCGAGGCCAGGCCGACGTACTGCGGCATCGGGGTGTTGGCCGGGTCGAGTGGATTGAGCGCGATGTTCCGCAGCAGCATCAGCGTGTTGCCCTTCTGCATGAACGCAGGGCGCGACCAGTCGCTGCTGCAGAAATCCGCACCGGCATACAGCGCGCACGGCTGCGAGTACTCGCCGGCGGTGTTGCGGAAATCGTAGTAGCCCACCGCGGCGCGCAGTTTCTGCGCATCGCCGAACTGCCACTCGGCGCCGACCTGCACGCCGTTGAGCCACTTGTTCTCGCTCTTCATCTTGTCCTGGCTGGTGTTCGGGAAGCTGTCGGAGGAGTACTCCAACGGCGTCAGGCCCAGCGTGGCGAACAAGGACAGGCCGTCATCGCCGATCGGCTGCGCGTACTTGAACGCCAGGCCATCGAAGTTGAGGTCGTTGGAGAACAGCGTGTCGGTGGACCAGTACGGATTGCCGAAGCGGCCACCGAGGATGTCCAGGCCCGCCACCGGCGACCACGACAGCCATGCCTGGTCGAGCCAGGCGTCTTTTTTGGCCAGGCCACCGCCCAGCGTCTGGGTGGAGGACACCGGGCCGTTGTCGTTGCCGGTCGCCAGGCGCACGCCGGCACGGGTGTGCTCACCCAGTTCGGCGATCACGCCCAGGCGTGCGCGGATCCGCCAGGAATTGTTGCGGTCCTGGCGGGTATTGCGCAGCGGCGGCAGATCCAGGTTGGTGTTGCCGTTGACGTCGTAGCCGTTGCCGGCGTTGATCCGCGCCCAGTCCACTTCGATGTCGCTGTTGCGCTCGGAATACAGGCGGCTCTCGTTGCGCACGCGCACGTCACCCTGCACGCGCAGGCGCTGGGTCCACTCGGGCACCTGGTCCGGCGCCGCCCAACGCTCGGCCTTGGCCTCGGCCATGACGCTGGCCTTGACCTCTTCGCGGATCTCATCGCGCACGGTCTGCGGGATGTAGGGCACGCGCACGTCACCGGGCTGCGCGGCGATCGCGGTGGACGCCGGCGCTGCGGGAGCTGCGGCCGATTCGCGCTGCGCCTCCAGCAACAGCGCCTGGCCGGCCTCGGGCTTGAGCGCACCGCTGTCCATCAGGCCGCGGATCAGCTTGATCATGGTGCTCTCGCCGCCCGTGGCCTGGGCGTGGGCACCGCCGCTGACCAGGACCAGGGCGACACCGGTGGCGATGGCGGTGCTGCGCAGTCCCAGCAGCGCGGAGTGGAGGGTTGAACGGGTCATCGGCTTGCTCGCAGAAAGGAAAGATCAGGGAAGAAGAAAGACAGCGCAGCTCATCCGGCCGGGCGACGGCCCTGCACCAGCACGCGCGCGGGGAAGCTCAACGACGCCGGTGGCCGCTCGTCGATGCGGCCGATCGCGCGGATCGCCTGCAGCACCGCTTCATCGGCTTCGGTGTTGCCGCTGCCGCGCGCGAGCTCGACGCGGGTCACCTGCCCGGCCTCGTCCAGCCAGACGTTGACGGTCAGCTGGAAGGCCAGGCGCTGCACCTTCGGGTCGCGCGCCACGGCCTGTTGCAGCACGTAGCCCAGGTAACGCCCGTAACTCGCGTTGCCGGCGCCACCGGCACCGACGCCACTGCGCCCGCCGCCGGAACCGGACTGGATACCGAAGCTGTCGCCGCCGGCCTGCGCGTCGGCATCCATCGTCACCGGGTCGGCGGTGTCGGGCGTCGGCGCTTCTTCGGTGGGCTTGGGCACCTCGTCCAGCGGCTCGGGCTCGGGCATGACCTCTTCAGGGGTCACCTCCGGCTCGGGCTCGGGCTCCGGTGGGGGCGGCGGCGGTGGCGGCGGCAACATCACCATCGGGATCTCGGCCACGGGCCGGCGCGTACTGGCGGTGTCCTTGAACAGCAGGTACCAGAGGAGCAACGCCACGGCCGCCAGGCCGACGAGCAACGCCGCCACGGGCCACCAGCGGCGCCACGCGGGCACGCTGTCACCGCTGCGGGAGTGGAGGGAAGTCACGCCCTCACCCCTGCACTTTGCCGGTGACCAGGCCGACCTGGGTCAGCTCGATCTTGCGCAGCAGGTCGAGCACTTCGACCACACGCGCGTACTGCACCTGCGCATCGCCGCGCACGATCACCGGGATATCCGGGTTCAGTGCCTTCTCCGTGCGCAGGCGATCCTCCAGCTCGGCCAGGCTGACCGGGTAGGCGTCCAGGAAGATCTGGCCGGCGTTGTCCACCGTGATCGCCTTGGTCTTGGGCTTCTCCAGCGCCATGCTGGAACTGGCCTTCGGCAGGTTGACCTCGATCCCGGGAATGGTGGCGTTGCTGGTGAGGATGAAGATCACCAGCACCACCAGCAGCACGTCCACGAACGGGGTGACGTTGATGCCTTTCTCGCGTTTCTTGATGCCGAACCGCTTTGCCCTGGCCATGGTGGTCTCCTCAGGCCAGCGCCGGGCGCGCTGCGGCGGCCGGTGCGGTGCGATCGAACTCTTCGGCCAGGCGCGCGGTGAACTCATCGACGAACACCGACATGTCCGCCGCGATCGCTTCAGCGCGCGAGGCCAGCCAGTTGTAGCCAAACAGCGCCGGGATCGCGACGCCCAGGCCGGCAGCAGTACACAGCAAGGCGGCTGCCATGCCCGGGGCCACCGAATTGATGTCCACCGCGCCGGCCATCGCCGCCACCGCAAACACCAGCATGATGCCGATCACGGTGCCGAACAGGCCGATGTACGGCGCGCCTTCGATCGTGGTGGACAGCCAGTTCATGCGCTTGGACATGCGCTCGGTCTCGCGCGTGACTTCGGCATCCATCGAGGCGCGGATCGAGGTGATCGCCGCGGCGGTGAGACCATGGTGGTGCGAGCCGCGTCCGTCCATTTCTTCCATGGCGATGCGGTACAGCCGCCACAGCGTGGAGTTGTCGCGAATCTGCGGGGCCAAGCTGCCGGTGCGTTCCAGTGCCTGCAGCGAAGCGACCGGTGCACCGGTGACCTTCTTGTACTGGACGGTGAAGGCCTCGTTGGCCTTGGCCACGGTGCCAAAATAGCGGCTCTTGGCGATCATGATCGCCCACGACAGCAGCAGCATCAGGCCCAGCACGATCACCACCACCCAGGCATCGACCGGCATCGCCTTGAGGATGAAACCGAAGTGGCTCACGCCGGCCGACTGCTCGTCTTCGCCGAAGGCGATCAGGCGCGACTCGGCGCCCTGCGCGGTGGCATCGGCCAGCAGCGCGGTGGCCGGGCGGGCCACCTTGGACACACGCACTTCATCGATCACACCGAGGAACGGCTGCGCGGCCGGAATGGCAGCCGCATCGCCCGCCGCACCCGCGGCGAGTGCATCGCCACCGAGCAGGGCCTCACCGGTGAAGGCCGGCAGGCCGGTGGCCAGACGTACCGCTTCGCGGCCGGCGACGTAAAGGATCACGGCATTTTCGCTGCTGGTCACCGCCACGTGTGCCCACTGGCCCGCCACCAGTGCCGGAATCGGCTGGCTGCGCTGCTCGTTGACGCGCACGTAGGGCACGCCGTTGTCGAGGCCGACGAGGAAGACGTTGTCGCCTTCGCGACGGGCATAGATTGCCTGGTCCGGGCCGAGCTGGTCCGGCTTGATCCAGGCCGAAACGGTCATCGCACCGTTGGCAGCCACCGCCAGCGACGGTGCACCCGGCAGATGCAGCGGCGTGCCGGCCAGTTGGGCACCGCGGCCGATGATCGCGCCGTCGGCAGGCTTGAACTCACCGGTGAGCGTATTGACGTACGCGGTGGTGTCGCGCGCCTCGGTGCCGCTGTCGGCGAAGTGGTAGACCGCGCTGTAGTCCGGATCGAACACGCGCTGGCCATTGGCCGCCGCCGGCGCGCCGGCGTTGCCGTAGTACATCCAGATCGTCTGCGCCGCGGTACCGCTGATCGTGGGCACATCCACCCAGATCAGGGCCATGCCCAGCGCCGCGTCGTACTGCTCGACCTGGTGGTTGAGCACCGTGTGGCCATCGGCCCCGACGAAGCGCAGGTCGTTGCCGCCCTCGGCAACGCCATCAAAGGCGAAGTTGCCGGTGTGCAGGCGGATGAGCACGGGGGTGCGCCCGAGATTGCCGCCCAGGGCGGCACCGTTGGGGCTGGCATCGAGCGTGATCGGTTTGCGGTACTTCCAATCGGCCTGCCACCACGCGGTTTCCGCGTGGGCGACGCCGAGCGTGGACATGCTCAGACAGAACAACAACAGGGCAAGAAGGCGTTGCATGGACGGTATCTCCGGAAAATGCTTGGGAAAGTCAGGCTCAGTAGCTGGCGCCGACGCTCAGGTGCAGGCGGTTGGCATCTTTGGTCGTGGTCGGGCCGTCGCGCAGCGTCCGGCCGTAGTCGAAGCGGAGGTTGTAGTGCTCACCGATGCGCAGGCTGCTGCCCACGCCGATGGCGCTCATCGCGGCGCTGTCGGCCTGCTCAGGCAGCGGCCGGCGCAGGCCCAGCCAGGCGCCATCGAGGAAGCCGTAGAAGCGCCAGTCCTGCAGGCCCCACAGGCCAAGCGGACGCGTGCGCCATTCCAGCGTGGCCAACGCGCCGTAATCGCCGATGCCTTCGGCCGAGCGGTAGCCGCGGGTGGTGAACATGCCGCCGGCAGCGAACTGCTCGCCGGAGACCAGCGGCTGGTCAGTCATCTGCGCCGAAAGCCGCGCGAACCACTGCGCACCACTCTCCAGCGTGTAGGTATCACTCAGCTCCAGCTTGAGCGCGAAGAAGCTGGGATCGGCATACGCGCGCTTCCAGTCGAACTCGTCATCGGTACTGCCATAGCCGAACAGGCTGCGCGCACCGAACACCGCCTGCACGCCCACATTGAGCTGGTGCTTGGTGCCCTGGCGGAAGCCGCTGTAGGCCACGGTGACCGGCGCGTATTTGAGCGGGGCGAAGTCCGAGGCCTGGCCGACCATCGCCACCGATTCGTCCAGGTCCTTGAAGTCGACACCGGCCGAGAGCTGGTGCCACCAGGCGCCCGTCATCGGGAAGGTGTGGCTGAGCTTGACGCCGACCGCGTGGCCCTTGCCGGTGACATTGGTCTGGCCGGTGGACACCACGTTGCTGTCGGAGCGGTAGCCGGAGAAATCCAGCATCCAGTCCGGGCTGCCCAGCGGCAGACCGTAGGCACCGGACCACACGTTGGCCTGGTCCAGGTCCTGCGGCGCGGCGAAGAACGTCAGCGAGGCGGTGTGCTCGCGCTGCCAGAGGTTGTCGTGGCCGACCGTGAGGATGCTGCGCAGTGGCTCGGTGTCCACGCTGTGGTCGTTGTTGAGCGTGGCGCTGTAGCGCCAGGGGGACGTGTCATCGACCTTGAGCTCCACATCCATCGTGCCCTCAGCGGCGCCGGGCTTGACCAGCGGCACCACCTGACGCTTGCCGCCTCGGTTGAGTTCGGTCAGCTGCGCCTGCGCGCGTTCGAAGTCCGGCACGGCGCCGGCCTGCAGCGCCGGCACGCGCTCGGCCAGGCGCGCGGGATCGTTGTGCTCGGCCCCGACCACCTTGACCTGGCCGATGCGGGTCTCGGTGACCTGCAGGATCACCACGCCACCGCTGACCTGCTGCTCGGGCAGATCCACATACACAGACTGGTAGCCCTTGCCCTGGTAGGCCGACTGCAGCGCCACGCGCGCCGCTTCGACATCCTGCAGGGTGCGGTCCGGGCCGAGATGCGGGGAGACCGCCTGCTCGATATCGCGCGCGCCGAGCACGGTGTTGCCGCGCACCAGGTACTCGTTGATGTTGACGCGGGCAGCCGGGGCGGCCGCGGCCGCCATCGGGGCAGCGTCGGCATCGGCAGGCGCGGTCTGCGCGTTGGCCAGCGAGATCGCGCAGAGCAGGCCCAGTGGCAGGGATGCCCGTGCCAGCGCCGGGGAGATTGAAGACATCAGTGGCTTCTCAATGCGGAAAGGGATTCAGATGCGCAGGAGGTGAGCGTGCGCAACGGCGGTAACAGCGCCGTTGCACCGGCAAGGCAGTTGCGTGCGCGCGCATGGCGTTGGCCACGCGCGCTGGCCAGAGGCAGGAAAGACGTCGTCATCACTGTCGCTTCGTCGTCGCAGCATCGAGGCGGGCGCGCTGCTCGATGCTCAGCTCGCCCATGCCGACCACCTGCACCACGCTGTCTGGGTCGTAGCGGTCCTCGTGCTTCGGCGGTGCCACGCTGCTGGTTTCGCTGCCGAAGCCCAGCACCTGCACGCTGATGGTGGAGGGACGGGTTTGCTGGGTCTGGCGCTTGACCATCTCCTGCGCCGCCTGCACCGCGGTGTTCGCCGCCGCGCTGGCCGAGGTCAACGCACTGACGTTGACCGCCGCGACCACCGGAATGCCCACTGCCTTGCCCTGCACCTGGATGTTGTCGGCATTGAGCACCTGCAGCGCGGCCAGGTTGACGTTGCCCGAGACGCGGATGCCGGCCTCGCCTGCATCGATGGTGCCCAGCGGCGCGATCAGGTCGATGTCGCCGGGCGGAATCTCCGCGATCGGGTTGAGGGTGGCGATGCCCGCACCGGTATTGGGGGTGTTCGGCGACAGCGCGACGTTGCCTACGGTGTCGTAGACGCGGCGCTGCGGGGTGTAGACCACCGTGGTCTTGCTGCCGCGGCCGGCATTGATGTCGCCCTCGGCCGACCACGCCAGGATGTTGCCGCCGAAGGTGGTGAAGATGCGGCTCTGCCCGAGCAGCAGGCTGCCGCGCGAGTAGATGTTGATGTCACCCTCGCCCTGGGTGAGCACACCGGAACCGGCCCCCGGCAGGAAGCCACCATCCACGCCCACCAGGGTGCGACCGCCGGGCACCAGCAGATGGATGTCGCCGCCGAAATCGGTGTGGATACCGGCGTCGTTGACACGGTAGTAGCGCACCCCGGTGGTGGGGCGGCCGGCGGCAATCCAGTCCGCTTCGCTCAGGTAGGTCTGACCCGGCTTCGGGCGCCGGCCCGCCGCCGATTCGAGCACGCCCTCGTAGTACAGCGCACTGCTGAACATGGTCAGGTCGCCCTGGTAGGCGATCTCGCCCCCCTTGGCATCCTTGGTCGGCAGCAGCGTGGCGATCGCCTCGCGGCCACGCAGATAGCTGCCTTCGCGCGGTCCGTCGACGGCGGTGTACTCACGGCCGGCGGCCTTCAGCTCCGCGTAGTACACGTTGCGCAGGAAGGCGCTCTGCTGCTCGGCGGGCAGCGCGGCGAAGAAAGCCTGCGCGTCCATGCTGGCGGCGTCGAAGTGCAGGCCGCGTCCGTTGGCACCTCCGAAGCGGCCGGTCAGCCAATTGACCAGGTGCAGTTGGCTCTCCAGCTTGAACTCCCGGGCGAGGTCGCGGCTGGCGGCCGTGCCGCCGCTGGCCACCGCCGTGGCGTGCGCCTGGTCCAGGGCCTGCTGCTGTTGTGCCAGGAACGCGGCGGCACCGGCCTCATCGCCGCCGTAGCCGAACTGCGCCTGCAGCCATTGCGCCAGCGACACCGCGCCGCCGTAGACACGGACCACCTTGCCGTCCTGATCGCCCAGCGCGCGGCCGGGATCGGCGAGGTTGGCCGCATCCAGATAGCGTGCGGCGAAGGCGTTCCAATCCGCGCCGTGCTCGCCAAGACCGGCCGCCACCGCGATGCTGGCGCCGCTGCTGCGGTCGCCGGGCGTGGCGCCGGTGACCGGTCCCAGGCTGCGCAGTTCGCCCTTGTCGGCCATGTACACGTCGCGCCCGGCGCTGATGTCGAGCAACCCTGGGCCGGCGACGTAGAACGTGCTGAAGCGGATGTCGCGCCCGGCCTGCACGACCGACACGTCATCGGCACTGGTATGCACGATCAGGTTGCCGCGTGCGGTACCGCTGGCGATCGCCGTGGGCCGGGGCTCGGCGGCAGGATCGCCGCGGTTGATGGTGCCCATCCAGCCCAGCGCACCATCGGCATTGCCAAACACCGTGCCGACGTTGTCGAAGGCACCCAGCGGAGTGCCCGAGTTGACGATGTCCCGGCCGGCACGGATGGCGACGGCACCACCACCGTCGTACCAGGTGTTGGTGATATTGGTGGTGACACCGTTGTTGAAGACGCCGTACTGGGTATCGACCACGCTGCCGCTGCGCAGCCCGACCAGGTCGCCGTGGAGCGCGTAGTAGCGCGAAGGCGTCTGGCCCACGTGCACGTAACCGGACGCGGTCGGCGAAGTGAAGGAGAACAGCGGATAGATCTGCAGGGAGCCGTTGGCGCGTTCGCCTGAGATCAGCACGCTGGGCGCCAGGGCGCCGGTACTGACGTTGTGCAGGAATTGACGCCCGTACCACATCTCCTGCCCCAGCCCGACGAAGCCGGGATTCCAGGGATTGGGCAACGCGGTCGGGTCTGCGCCGGAGGTGCCGAAGCCGGTGCCGTTGGCGTAGATCGAGCCGGCCGCGAGCAGTTCCAGTTGACCGGTGCCCTGTGCGTCGAACTGCCCGTTCACCGGCGACGGCGCCAGTACCACGCCCGCCACGAAGTCCTCGTTGTTGGTGCCGGCGGTCGGGGCCGTGCGGGCGCGACCGTAGTAGATGCTGCCGCTGGCAGCCACCGCGCGCAGGACCGACGGATACACGTGATTGCCGTCGGTCGCCCGGGCGTCGGTGCCAGCGTTGCGGTCCTGCATCGCCAGCGACGGCGTCAGGTTGCCGCCGGCGGCCATCAGGTCCACCGCGGTGGACGGGGTCCACAGCGAGAACCAGCTCCAGCCGCCGTCCTGGTAAGTGTTGCCGCCCACGCTGAAGGGGGTGCCATTGTTGAACTGGGCGACGCGCCCCGGATCGGAGACGGTGCCC
This sequence comes from Stenotrophomonas sp. TWI273, assembly GCF_039674765.1. NCBI lineage: Bacteria > Pseudomonadati > Pseudomonadota > Gammaproteobacteria > Lysobacterales > Lysobacteraceae > Stenotrophomonas > Stenotrophomonas sp. TWI273. The sequence goes on along the minus strand of NZ_JBDJOA010000002.1, from coordinate 166,463 downwards.
AGCACCAGGTCGCCACGCGCATCCAGACGGGCGCCGGCATCACCGAGCACCAGCACCGGCCCACCGGCTGCGGTAGCGGCCGTTGCGGTGTACACGTCATAGGGACGCGACTCCTTGGCATCCTGGCGCTTTCCGTAGCGCAGTTCCACACCACCCACAGAACCGGCTTCCAGCCGCAGTGCCCCGCGCAGGTTGGTGAAGCTGCCGTTGACGTCCAGTCGCTGCGCGTCGTTGACGGTGATTTCGTTGGCCACCGGGGCGCTGTTGCTGCCCGTGAAGGAGCGCAGCGCGGGGTCGGCATTGAGGCCGCCGCCGATGCGGATGTCCAGATCGCCGCCGCCGGTCTGTACCAGCGCGCCATCGGCGCCGACCCTGCCGGTGCTGGCAACGGCCAGGTTCAGGCCCGTGCTGCGGGTGATGTACGCCGCGCCATGGTCGCCGCGGCTTTGCAACATGCCCGCATCGCCGCCCGCCTCCAGCAGCAGGTTGCCACCACCGAGCGTGCCGAAGCCGGTGAACCCGATCAGCTGCGGCATGTTGACGAAATTGTTGTTGTAGTTCGCGTTGTCGGGTGCGGCAACGTACGTGCCGAAGTTGATCCACCAGGCGGTCGGCAGGCCTTCCGCACCGGGCTGCACGCTGCCGGTACCCTGTCGCCACAGCCAGTTGCCCACCGATGCGCTGGTGCTCAATCGCGGTGTGGCGATTCCCAGCGTTTCCGTACGCGTCAGCGCTCCCTGACGCCCGATGCTGTCGCCCGAGATGTTGCCACCGGCGCGCAGCAGCAGGTTGCCACCTGCTTCGGGATACCACGCCTGGTACAGGCTCTGGCTGCCGCCATCGACAAGGTGCTCGAACACCTCGCCGGCATCTCCCAGCACGCTGTTTCCAAGCGGATTGGCATTGCCGGGGGCGACGCGCGCGCGCGCCTGGTTGTACGGATCGCCCCCATTGCCGGCCAAGGCAGCCGACGGAGTACCGGCGGTGTAGACGCCATACAGCGAGGTGGTGGCGATGTCCTTGCCGGAGACCAGACGCAGGTCGCCGGTACCGGTGCGCACCACGCTGGGCAACTGTTCGCGCCCGGGCAGTGTCCTGAACTCGGTGTCAGGCGGAACCTCTGGCGAGTCGATGGCAGCCACACCGTCGAAACCGAACTCGTTGAGGTTCTCCGGACCGCTGTACACGAAGCCCCACATCATCAGTTCGCTGAGCTGGTCCTCGGTGAACGCAGTGCCCGTGGTGGGGACGAAGCTGACGATGTACTCGCCGTAGAATTCCACGACCAATCGTTCGAACGCTTCGGTGTCGCCCCACAGGTAGGTGGCCGGCGAGCCGGTCCCGGGAATCTCCACCACGGCGCCACCCTGGCCGTAATGCGGATCGGACAGGCGCAGGCTGCCGGTGCCGGCAGGATCCACCGTCAGGCGATCCGCGGCGGCTGTATCGGCGCCCGCCACCAGGCTGATGTCCCACGATTGCGACCCGGCCGCCAGCATCGGCGCCAGTGCCCAGATGCGACCCTGGTTGCCATCGGCGTCCACCGGTCGCAGGTTCACCGTGGTGGCGTCGCCGGGCAGCTTGACCTCGGTGTCGCTGGGAATGAAGGCGCCCTTGGCCAGGCCGAGGTCAGCGGCCAGGGTGACCAGATTGCCGAGTGGCGACGCCGGCAGGGCCACCCCGGCCGGCCAGGTCATCGCCGCGATGCGGGCGGCCAGCGGCAGGCGCAGGCCGGCCGACAGACGCGCGCCCTGCGGCAGCGTGACCGCATCGGCCAGGACCGTGCCTGCCGCATACAGCAGCGCACCGGAGGCATCGTGGACGGCCGCGCCCAGTACGGTGCCCTTGGCCAGCGCCAGCGGCAGCGCGAGGCGGGCGTCGGCGGGCAACAGGGTGCCGGCGGCCATCTGCATGTCGCCGATGGGCAGGTCGTAGTTGAGCACCTTGCCCGAATTGAACACGGTGCCGGCGGCAAGCGTGACCAGGCCCCCATGCGGAACCACCACGTCGCTGCCAAACAGCTGGCGGCCGGCGGTGAGGTACCAGCCGTTGTCGTCGAACGTGGTACCCAGGCGACTGCCATCGAAACCATCGCTGATGCTGCCGAACACCTCCAGGTCGCCCTGCGCGCGCAGCACCAGCGCACCGGCCTCACCGGAGCCGCGCACGCCGGTGCGCTGGCTGCCGGGGTTGAGGCTGGCGTAACGGTGCGCCGAAAGATCCAGATCGCCATCCACGTGCAGATTGCCGTCTGCATTCACCGCCAGGTCGGCCACGACCTCCACGCCCGGGCGCAGGTGGAACGCGTCGCCGTACGCGCGCAGGCCCGCCAGGCGCTGGTCGACCAGTGCGCTGTTGGCGAGTGCGGCGTCGATGAAGGTGGTGCTCTGGGCATGCAGGCGGTCCAGGTACGTCTGGTCGATGACCTGGTAGCTCTCGCCGCGGGTGCTGGCCTCCGTGTCTGCCGCTGCGCTGTTGTCGGTGATGAAGGCATTGAGCTGGATCGTCTTCGCACCGTCGATGCTGATCGGGCCGCCGGCCGCGATCGCCACGTCGTTGCCGCCCACGCGCGGCGCGTTCAGCGCCACCGTGCCTGCATTCCTGCTGCTGCCGGCCACGCGCAGGTCCATGCGTGCGCCACTGGCGATGGACAACGTGCCACGCCCCGAATCGATCTCGATGGTGGCGCGGTTGGGCGCATCGATCGCTGCCCCGTAGCTGTCGCGGCGCAGTACGCTCGCGCTGGCATCCAGCACGGCCGCGCTGCCGAGGGTGACGCCATTGCGCGCGGCCAGACGGATGCTGCCGGCCTGTTCGCCACTGGCATCGACGGTGCCGTTGACCCACAGCTGACCGTTGTCCAACGCGATGTTCACCTCACGCGCCACCACTTCGTCGCCCAGCGCAAGATCACCCTCGCCGATGCGGAAGCTGCGCCCGCCGGTGACGCCATCGCGGGTCAAGCGCGAATTGAGCCCACTGAAATCGTTGATCCCCTGCCCGTGCAGGTCGATGCGCCCGGCGCTGTACGGCACCTCGGTGCCACCGGCGTCGTAATGCCCACTGCTGCTGCCCAGCAGCTGGCCGGCCAGATCGAGGGTGCCTGCGGCGGCGTGTGCGGTGAACGTGCCGGCGCGGTTGTTCTGCGCGGCCAGGCTGATCTTCGCGCCGCTGTCCTGCTGCACGTCGCCCTGCCGGCTGTCGATCAGCACGTCACCGCCCCAGCTGTACTTGGCGGTGTCGAAGAAAGCGATGCGGCGGCCGGCGAGGTCCAGCTGCGCGCCATCGGCGAGGCGCACGTCGCCCTGCGCCGCGAGGCGCAGTTTGCCGCTGGGCAGCAGCACGGCGGTGTCCAGCAGCAGGCTGCCGTCGCGGCTGTCCAGCGCGATCTCCGCGCCCAGCGCGGCGGCCAGGGTCGCGTTGTCGGGCGCGACGGGCGCGCCGTTTCCGGTGACATGCAGGTTGCCCCCGGTGGTGATCGTGTTGAGCGACCCGGCTGCGCCGGTCAGCAGCGGCGTGTTGAGGAACAGCTCGCCGCCACTGCGGGCATAGGAGCGGGTATCCGCATTCCAGTCACCCTGGGTCTCGAAGATGCTCAGGCTGCCCTTCTGGTTGGCGGTCACGCGGCCGCTGGCGTTGAGGTGCACGCCGGCGAAGCCCAGCGCAAGGCGGTCCTGCGTGCGTACGGTATCCGGCTGGGTACGCGGGCCGTAGCCGAACACGATGTCGCGGGCATCCACCACCAGCTGGCCGTGACCGGTGCCCGGGCCGTCGGCGACGATGCTGCCGGCCGGCGCAAGTGCACCGCTCCAGATCAGGGTATCGGTGTGGATGCGGGCCACGGCATCGGCATCGCCATACCCGTAGATGGCCGGCGTCCCCAGCACCAGCTGCTGCAACGCCGATTTGCCGGTGACTGCATCGTAGGTGGACAGCGATACATCGCCGTAAAAGTTGACCGACTCGCGTGCGGTCAGCGACAGCGCTTCCAGTGCCGGCGCGCCGACGCTGGTGTCGCCCAGCAACAGCCGACTGAGCACGTCCTGGTTGAGCGTCATGCCGGCCGGCAGCGTGCCGCGCGCGGTGGCGTCGGCGATCGCCTCGGCACTGCCGACGTTGATGCCACCGACCGCCAGTGCCAGGTTGCGGGTGCCATAGCGCACCGCATCGCCCAGCACGAAGCGGTTGTCGGTCGCGGTGGCGATGGTGCCTTCGGAGTACAGACGGGTCGTGCCCGCGCATCCGCTGAGCACCGCACAGGCGCCGATCTCGATCGCGCCGGCGCCGTTGCCCTGGCCGTCGACCGCTTCCGGCGCCAGCAGGTTGATCTGCCCGTTGGAGACGGCCAGCAGCGCAGAGCGGCCCGGCGTATAGATGTAACCCTGCGCGGCGTCATAGGCGGCGGCGCCCTGGCCGAGCGTGTTGATGCCCGCGCCCTGTTCCAGGGTGATGCCACCCGCCTGGCGGCCAGTCATCAGGAAGACCTCCGCCGCCTCCAGCTGCGCACCGGCACGCATCACGATGCTGTTGCTGGACCCGCCGCCATCGATGTTGATCACGTTGGCCGACTGCAGCGAGCCGTTGGCCGGATTGGCGTAGGTGCTGCGCAGGCGGCCGCCGATTTCCAGGCGCGCTGCGCCGACCCGGTTCAGCTCGCTGGCATGCATGGAAATACCCGCGAAGTCCTCGGTCGCTTCCGTGCCGTCGGCGAGAATTTCGTAGTTCGTTGCATTGAACAGACGCGCGACCGAACCGGTGCCCGCCGTGGTGGGAACATCCAGCACCGTGGCGTTGAACCGCAGCGAAGGCAGGTCCAGCGAGCCGGCCACATCCGGGCTGGTCACCATGAAATTGACCGCCTTGGCGTCGCGTTCCAGCAGCGGGCGCGGCGCCCCTTCGCGCGCGGCCTGCTGCAGCGCGAAGGTGGCGTAGCTGGTTTCGTTGTACTGCGAATAGGTGCGCAGGGTGTCGGCGGCGGTCACCACCCACTGCGTGGGGAGCGTGTCGCTGCTGCCGGTGTTGGCGATGCTCTGCCGCGCCGAGGTGCTCCACGAGCCGTTGCGCATGGCCTGGGTCGTGCCGAACGCGGTGGCACTGCCGGCAAGGCCGTTGCGTTCCACGCGGAAGGCACCCGGCAGCAGTGCATAGCTGGACGGCAGCAGCGTATAGGTGCCTGCCGGCAGCCCGGGGATGCCGGCGCCGAGGGTGATCTGCTGGCCGATGGCCGGATCGCCGGCACCGCGCTCGGCATCGAGCGGAGCCTGCCCAGCCTGTACCCCGGGCAGGATGGCGTATACCGGGTTGGTGGACAGGCCCGGCAGCGTGAACCCATCGCGGTCCATCTGCACCAGCGGGTTGAGGCGCGCATCGGTGGAGCCACCGCGACCGGAGAGGAACGCCGCGCCGGTCAGCTCGCCGCCGCCGGACAGATCCAGCACCGCGCCGGCCTGGGCGTTCACCGCGTGCGAGCGGAACTCCACCGCCGGTTCACCGCCCACGCCCTGGTAAGCCACGTCGACGCCATTGTAGTTGTAGACCAGCCCGTCGACCGTGCCGCCGTAGGGCATCACCAGGCCGTTGGCGCTGACCGAGGTGACGCTGCCCGGCAGCAGGTTGACCACGCCGGTGTAGCCGGTGCCATCGGCGCGCCCCAGAATGATGTTGCCCAGCGGTGCGCGCAGTACCCCGCCCTGGTTGATGGTGGCGGCACTGAAACGCATCGTGCCGAACACGCTGTAGGGCTGCGGCGGCAAGGTATTGCCGATGCGCTGGATGTCCAGCATGCGGTCCGGATCCAACTCCGTCGTGAGGGTGCCCCATTCGTTCAGCAGGGTCCGCAGGCCCACCGTGACATTGCCGCTGCCGTAGATCTGCGCCGCCGCCAGGGTGGTGTCGCCGGGCGAGAACAGGTCGGCCTCGCGCAGGCGCAGGTCGCCCTGACTTTCGATGCGCACCGCGCCGAACGCGTCGCGCTTGACCGCCAGCGGGTCGACCGCGTTCTGCACGATTTCACCGTTCGCGCCGAAGCCGACCATGCCCACCACATCGACCAGACTGCCTGCGAGCGTGATCGACGCCGCGTCGGCGAGCGCGGCCACGCCCAGCGAACCGGACGCCGGGCTGATATTGCGCGAGCCGGTGACCGGGTTGGGCATGATGGTGTTGTCCGGCTGGCGGCGCGCCGAGCCGGCCAGGCGCAGGTACGGTGCGGCCAAATGCACCTGGCTGTCGCGCGTGGCATCCGTGGACAGCCCCAGAGCGCTGGCCGTGAGGTACAACGCCTGGCGCATGTCGAGCGCTACATCGCCATCGAAGCTCAGCAGGCCATTGACGTACAGCGAAGCGGTATCGAAGCCACCGGCCTGGATCGCGTCCACGCCGTAGCGGGCCTTGCCATAGACCAGGGTTGGATCGAGCTCGCCGGCGACGGCCTCCGTGCCCAGGCCGCTGCCGCTGTAGTGCTGTTCGATCACCAGCTCACGCGGGACGCGCACGCCGTCGGCGACCTCGATGCCCTTGCCGCTGAAGCGCTCGACCGGCCCGTAGATCGGCGTTTCAAGATTCAGCGCCAACGTGCCACCGCGCGCGCCGCTGCCACCGGCGGCGGCATGCAGGGTGCCGTCGACGAACAGCCCATTGCTGGCACTCAGCGCGATGATGCCGCCGTGGCTGGCAATGGGGGTCGTGCCGAGATCGGGCAGGTCCAGCACCGCCTGCGCACCGGAGGCGTCCAGGCGGGCGCCCTCGCGCACCACCACGAATGCATCGATCGCCGGGAGGTTGCGCGATGCGAGGTCATGCCGTGCGCCGATCTCGATCGTGCCGCCCGCCAGCACCTGGCCGTGCCGACCGCCGGCTTCATCCAGGGCCGTATAGGCCATGCCGGACACGTCGAGCACGGCCTGCTCACCGATCCAGATCGAGCGCGCGTTGGGCGTGCCCTTGGGCAGGTTGAGCAGACTGCCTTCGCCCAGGTCACCGCCAAGTACCGTGATGCGTCCACCGCGGGCCTGCAGGGCACCATCGAGGGTGATCTGTGCGTTGCCGGTCAGGGTGATGGCCTGGCCGGGATCGACGTTGATCCGGCTGTTGCGGCCGATCTCCAGGTCGGCCGCGTTCTGCGGCGTGCCGGCGGTCAGTGACAGCCCGGCGCCCTTGCGCAGAATGACCTCGCCGCTTTTCGGATCGTCCTGCTGCAGCGGTGGCAGCCAGACCGACAGGGCATCGGCAGGATCGGCACCGGTGGCCAGCGCACGCGCGGCAGCGAGGTCGACCTGCAGCAGCGGCATCGCCACGTCCAGGTGCGCCCCCTCGACCACCTTGACGCCATCGCGGCCCACCACGTTGTACTGCTTGAAGCCGCTCTGGAAGAGACCGGTGTCCAGCGCCAGGAACGACTGCACCGGCACATCGCGCTGCCAGACCGTGCCGACCGGCAGGCGGGTGCCGGCCGGGACCGTGACCGCGGCAGTGGCCACGGTACCGGCGACATAACGGGAGGTCTGTGCCGGAATCGGCAGACCACCGGGGAATACATTGGCCGGCACCACATAGCCGGCCGGCAGGTCGGTGATGGTCCACAGGGTGGTGCCTGCCGGCAGGATCTCGCCGGCGGACCGGACCGGGCCGTAGTCGGCCAGCTGCACGGCAGCCGGCAACAGCCACGGTGCCTGGGTGGTCACCGGCTTGGTGCTGCTGACCTCGGGCCGGATCGTGAGCGGCATCGGTTTGCCGCCGGCCACATGGGTAATGGTGATGGAGAAGCTCAGCGGGATCACGTCGCCCGGCTGGAGCGTGACGTCGGCGGCCAGGCGTACCGGCAGCGTGCTGGCCTGGCCGGCGGCCAGCTGCTCGATCGCATCCGGCACGTCGCCGCCGATGCTGACCATCGTGCCGTTCTCGATGTTGAGCGCCCCGCCGCCCTTCATGCCGTGGGCTCGGATGCTGCCATCCAGCGACAGCACGCCGCTCCCCATGTTCTGCCCTGCGGCCAGGGTGACGCTGCCGCCCTTGCCACCGGTTACATCGCCCTCCTCGCCCATGGCCGCACCGGAGGACACGTCGATCACGCTGCCCTTGCCCAGGGCCACGTTGCCGGTGCTGCGCACCGCCACGCTGCCGCCGTCGAGGAACGGCAGTCCGTCGATGGCCGCCGGGTCCTGCGCCTGGTTGGTCCACAGGCCACGCGCATCGAGGGTCACGCCATCGCCGACCAGCACCTGGTGCAGCAGGGTATCGCCGGGACGCGCGCTGATCGGCAGATCCTGCCACTCGATGCCGCTCGAGGTGCGCTGCACGACCATGTCACCCAGTGCGATGCTGCCGCCCCTGGCGCGCAGGTCGGCGTTGATGCGGACATCGCTGGCATGCAGGGCGATCGTGCCGCCCAGCGCAACCTCGAGCGCCTGGTCGACATCGATGCCGGCGTGCGCGTACACCTCCACGCCGCCGAAGCGCTGCGCGTTGAGCCAGGCCGCGTCCAGACCGATGACGCCGATGCCGGAGACACTGGCTGCATCGCCACCGATGGCCACATGTTCGGCCAATGCGGCCGGGCCGAAACGCTGCTGGCCGCTGTTTTTGTCGTAGTACGGCAGGTAGCTGCCGATCACCAGCTGACCCTGGCGTGCAACGCTGGTCTGTCCCTGCTGGTAGCCATCCAGCGCGGCATCGCGGGCGCGTTGCTGGCGGTCGCCCTGGAAGGTCGTGGTGTCCACGTCGCCCTGCAGCTGCGCTGCACGGGTGGCGACGATCAGCCGGCCGGCATCGCGGCCGACGGTGTAGCCGTTCTCCAGCCTGCGCTGCGGTGCGATCAGCGGGTTGTAGTAGAACTCGGTATTGCCCCAGCGTGCATGGGTATCTTCGAACCCGCGGTACAGCCCGCTGTAGAGCAGATCGCCCGGCGCGGTGGAGGCGTTGTAGAGCTTGCCGTCGGCGCCCTTGAGGTGGGTCAGGTTGACGTAGCCGGTCTGCACGTCCAGCGCGCCACCGGAGAGGTTGATGTTCGAGCCACGCTGCGTGGTCACGTTGCCGCCGGAGAACTGCACGGTCCCGCCCTGCGCCGACCACTCACCGATGCCGTGGCCGGTCACCCCGAGGTAGCCGCCGACTTCCAGCAGGCCACCGGCGGTGTACCAGCGATCGGTCTCATAGCCGTTGGTGCCGGCCGGAACCAGGACCAGGTCGCGGCGGTCAAGCCAGATGTTCCTGCTGTTGAGCGATTTGTCGTCACGGTTGAGCGCGGCGTCACGCTGCTCGTTGCCCTGCACGTTGATCTGGACGTTGTTGGCCTCCATCGCGATCTTGACCCCGACGTAGCCGGCCACGTCCAGGCGCGCGCCCTGGCGGACCTCGCTGTCGGCGGCGTCGACGAAGATCTGCCCGCCCGTCGCCAGCGTCAGGCTGTCGTCATCGAAGGCGACCTTGCCGCCGGTACTGATCTGCACCAGCGACTGGTCGCGGCGATGGGCGATACCGTCGCCGACCTTGTCCGATTCCTGCACCAGCGTTTCGCGCTGGACGTCCAGCGCGGTGGTGGCGCTGGCATCGAGCACGATCGCGGTGGTGCTGCCCTGGTCCAGCAGGACGCTGCCGGTGGTATCGGCACGTTCGTTCTGCAGATGCACGGTGCCGCGGGTATGCACCGAGCTGGTCGACACCACTGCACCCTGCTGCCGCACGTCATGGCCGGCCAGGGTGATGTCGCCGGTGCTGGCCTGGATCAGGCCGCTGTTGCTGACCACGCCACTGGCGGTGGCCACGACGGCATCGGCTGCCACCGGCTTGCGCAGCGTGGTGACGACGTTGCCACGGGTGGTGGAGGTCTGGTTCTGGTCGGTGCCCATGCCCTTGCGGATCACGAACGCATCGCCGGCGGCCAGCGTGGTCTGGCCATTGGCGGTGGTGATCTGGCCGTGGTTGTGCACCTGGCGGCCGAGCAGCAGCACGTAGCCGCCGCCTTCGGTGACCGAGGTGGGCACCGCCGTGGTGATCTGCGCACCGCGCTCCACCACCACGTCACCGGTGGCCGCACCATGGGCGAAGCCGTTGGTGGTGGTGGTCAGTTCGTTGCCGAAGGTCGGGATGAAGGCATTGCCCTGCGCGTCGCTGTACAGACCCTTGCGGAACTGCGCATCACTGATGTTGACCGCCGAGGCGGCCAGGTTCTTGACGTTGACCTGGCTGCTGCCGTCGAACACCACGCCATTGCGGTTGACCAGCATCACCGTGCCCTGGCCCTGGATGCGGCCGAGGATCTGCGACGGGAGCGCGTTGGGATCATTGACCCGGTTGAGCAGCGACCAGCTCGCCTGCTGGTCGAAATCGACCACGGTGTTGCGGCCGACGTTGAAGGTCTCCCAGTTGAGGATGGCCTTGTCGCCGGTCTGCGCGATGCTGACGGTGGTGGTGCCGTCCTTGCTGCTCTGGGTCGGAGCGCTGGCGTTGAACCAGCCGCGCGTCAGGGTGTCGTCATCGATCTTCAGCCCGCCCTCGCCCAGCCCATCGGGCACCTGGCCGGCGCGCAGCCGCGCGGCATCGCGGGCGGTCTGCTGCATGCGCTGCTGCATGGCGATCGCCTGCGCGGCAGTGTTGAGGTTCTCCAGCGAGGTCTTCAGCGTGTCGCGGGCCTGCTGCGCCTGCTGGTCGGTACGCACCAGGTTGGACGGCATGCCGTTCGGCAGGCGGCCGGTCTGCGCGGCGGTCTGCTGCTGCACGCCCTTGTTGGCGAACCATGCCGGACTGAAGGCCTGCTGCGCGTTGACGCCCGCCGCGACGCCACCGGCCATCAGCAACACCGCGATGGCCTGCGACAGCGCGCGCACCTGCGGCACCTGCGGGGCCGTGCATCCGATCGAACCGCTCTGCTGCTTCACCATCGCTGTCACCCGTCGCAATATCGTTCGCTGATAAGGGCAAGCGCGTGCTGCCGTCCTGCAGCGCGATCCCGTCCATGGCAGGAGCGAGCGTGGCAGTGCAATGCGTTGCGCTTGTTACGAGGGATAAGACGGGGGCAGGTGACAACGACTGAACCGTTGCAACAAAAAATTCATCTGCGCACGCGCCGCTCAGCTCAACAGCACGACGCCACCGGGCATGCTCACCACCTTTGCGCCATAGGCATCGCGCACCAGATCGATGAAGGTATCGATGCGCGCCAAAGGGATGCGCGCCTGTACGCGCCGTGCCGGCAATGCGCTGCCGGTCAGCACGATACGGCCGGTGCGGTAGCGGTTGATTTCGTCCACCACGTCCTGCAGCGGCTGATCATCGAAGACCAGCCAGCCGCGCCGCCAGGCGTCGATGGTGTCGGCCGCGACCGGCGCCACGGAAGCGATCCGGTCCGCCGTCAGGCGTGCCTGCCAGGAGGGCTGCAGCACCACGGTACGCGCGCCCCGCACCAGTTCGGCTCGCCCGGCCAGGCAGGTGATGCGGATGTCGCCACCGACGCAACGCACGTTCACCCGCGCACCCGGGGCCGGCATCAGTCGCGCACCGTCGACACCGATCACGAAGCTGGCAGCGGCCGAGGCCGGCACCGCGAACTGGGCTTCGCCCTGGCTCACCACGATCCCGGCCGAGCCATCGGCGGGACGGCGCATCGTGGTGCGCGCGGCCATGGCCACGGCCACGCTGCCGATGCTGAGGTCGCGGCGCTCGCCGGTCGCGGTGCGGTAGTCGGCACCCAGCGCGTCCAGCGCCGGCCACAGCCCCAGCGGCGACTGCACCGCTACCCAGCCGACCGCGGCGGCAGCGGCAGCGCCGCCCAAAAACGCACGTCGGCCTGGATTGAAACGACGGGGGCGCTGCCGTACCGGGAGGACGGTTGCGGATGCGGGCAGCGGCACGCCGGCGTTCGGCACCGTGGCCTCGGCCGGACCCGTACTGGCCTGCAGCGCCGGCGCCAGCGCCGACCACAGTCGGCGCGCCCGGGCGAAGGCCACGGCATGACGGGGATCCAGCGCACGCCAGCGTCGGAACGCGTCCGCGTCGGCAGCCGTCACCGGGCCGGTCTGCAGGCGCAGCAGCCAGTCATGCGCTTGCGCCTGCACATCAGCGGGCGATGGGGATACGGAGGTCTTCATATCAGTCATGACGGTTTTCCCGCCCCGGGACCGAAACGCTGCACCAGCGGCCGGTCCAGCCGTCCTGCGCAATGCTGCAGGGCTTTCTTGAGGTCCTTGCCGACCATCCGTGAGGAGACCCCGTGCTGGTCGGCGATGGTATCGATGGGCTGCTGGTCGATACGCGCGGCGATCAGGATGGCGCGCTGGCGCTCGGGCAGCTCGCGCAGGGCATCGGCCAGCGCCGCGAGCTCGGAACGCCCGTGCGCCACATCGGACGGGTCCAGGTAATCCGGGGCTTCATCCATCAGCGCCTCCACCTCGGCACCGGTCAGCACCCGGCCGTGGGCGATGCGCTGGTCGGTAGCGGCATTGACCGCCATGCGGAACAGGTAGGCCACCGGGTTGCGCTGCGGCTGCGTACTGCCCATGCGCTCCACCCGCAGCCAGGTCTCCTGCAGCGCGTCCATGGCCAGGTCATCCGAGCCCAGCCGGCGCCGCAGGCGTTTGCGGAAGGCTTCGTAGTGATCCAGGAACAGGGTGCGCAGACCGGTCATCAGCGGGCCCGGCACGGCGGCGTCGCGCCCGGTGTTTCAGGCAGCAACAGCAGCGTGATGGGTTGTGGCAGGCCAGCCGGAAGGCCCGGTAACGGCAGGTCGCGCAGGCGACTGACGATCGCCGTGTCGCGTGCCAGGTCACCGGTGGATTCCAGCAGCTCCGGTGCGCGGATGCGTTGATCCCGTTCGGTCAGCCAGAAGCGCACGCTCGCCCGGTAGTCACCCGGCCGCGTCAATGCCGTGCCGCACAGCGCCTGCTCCAGCGAGTGCTGGATCACCCGGGCACCGCGCTGGCGGGTCCGCTCGGGCAGGGACGGTGCACGCATGGGTGTGGCATCGGGCAGCACCTCGTCGGCGGCCACGGATCCCACCGGCACCAGGGTGAACGCACCGTTCTCCACGAAATGCGGAACGAGTCCGGTACCGCTCAGCATCCGCTGCAACGCGTCGCGCCGGGCGTACCGCCCCGACAGCGCGGTCGAACGCAGGCCACCCAACAAGCGGGCATCGATCAGTACCGCCACCCCGGTGATCTCCCCATACAACTGCAAGGCCTCCGGCAGCGGCTGCGCCGGAACATCGAACGTGTACTGCGTGTGCGCGGCATCGATGGCGTCCTGGGCCAGCGCCATCGCCGGCGGCCAGGTCATCGCGAGCAGGAGAAACAGCCAGCCACACGGGCGCAGAGAGTTCCTGCGCCGGCCGCCGATGCGTTTGCCTGCCCGCCCCTGTTGGTCATGCGCCCCGGTGTCATCAAACTGCATGCAAGACGCGCCAGCATCACAACGCCAAGCCGGTCACGTTAGGTCGGTTTCATTGCAGAGCGGTGACAGCCATGCCGGACCTTCGATCACTTACCGCAGCGGGCCTGTGCATCGCCCTGCTGGTCGTGCCCTGGGTCGCCCGCGCGCAGGCAGACCCAGCGCCGGCCTGCATCGAGGTGGAGGTCAACGGCGAGCGCATCCGTGATTACGATTGCTTCAGCCGGCTGCTCGCGCCTGCGCCGGCCTCGGCGGCACCCGTACAGGCACCCGGCTCGCTGTTGATCGTCCGCCAGCCGCCATCGGCGCTGGGGCTGGCCCATCGCGCGGCCACCCAGCAACGCATGGGCAACACCTTCGGCATATCCACCCAACCACAGCGTCCGCCCCCGCCGCCACCAGCGGTCAGGCCAGGACGATGACGCTCAGGGGATGGGCGTGTCGCCGGCCGCAGTGGGGATGAGTGAGAGCCCCAGATTCAACGGCTGGCGCATGTCCGGCGGTGGTGCGACGGGCAACGGCGCAGCACTGAGCAGCGCACGCAGCTCGGCATCTGCCGCGGCATCGCCCAGTGACGCGAAGCGGCTATCGATGATGTTGCCGGTGGCATCGATCCACAACGACACGGTCAACGCGGCACCCGGATCCTTGCGCTCGGCAAGACGGGCCTGCAACCGCTCCACGCGCGGATCGCCGGTGTTGCTCAGGCGCTGCGAGAGCGCCTCACCCGACTGCGCGGCATAGGCCATCCAGTGCGCAGGCGCGGCATCGGCGGCCGTCGCGGCGCCAGCAACGACCAGCCCACCCAACACGCTCCAGCGGCGGGCCCGCTGCCACCATCGGTGCAGCCGCTCTTTCCACCCATACGTATGTTCCGCCACTGCCGTCATGCTGCCCGTCCCCGAAATGGAACCGGGCCGCGCAGGGCGGCCCGGTGGGCGATTACTGTGCGACCCGTCCGTGACAGGACGATGGCGGGCGATGCCGCTCAGTACGATCCGTCGAAGGCGAAGATCGGCTTGCGCTGCTTCCACAACCCGGCGGTGAAGTCAGGGAACTCCAGCGTCTGGAAGCTGTTGGCGATGGACTGCTCGGACAACGGCGTAATCGCGCTCCAGGTGATCGCGTCGTAGATGTCGATCGGCATCGGTGCCTTGGCCTTGAGGGCCTCCACAAAGGCATGGATGACGAACCAGTCCATGCCACCGTGGCCGGCGCTGGCAGCGGTATCGGCATGCTGCTTCCACAGCGGGTGCTCATACTGGTCCTGATAGGCCTGGAACGGTTCCCACTTGTGCGGCGGGCTGCGGCCTTCGATGTGGATGGACTGGTTCACATCCATCCACAGGCCCTTGGTGCCCTGCACGCGGAAGCCCATCGAGTACGGGCGCGGCAGCGAGGTGTCGTGCTGCAGCAGGATGGTCTCGCCGTTTTCGCAGGCCAGGGTGGTGGTGACGATGTCGCCGAGCTTGAAGGCTACCTTGGTGCTCGGGTGGGTGGTGCCACCGCTCTTGGCCACGGTGTACTCGTGCAGCCCACGTGCCTTGCTGGCAAATGCGTTGATGTGGGTGAAACGGTTGCCGCGATTGATGCCGGTGTACATCGCGCACGGGCCGATGCCGTGGCTGGGGTACAGCTCACCGTTGCGCTTCACCGAATGCTCGGTGCGCCAGCGTGCTTCGGACCATCCCTTGACACCGAACTCCACGCCGCTGTCGTAGGGCTGGCTGGGGTCGCCGGAATTGAACTTCACCCCGCGCAGGTCGTGCTGGTAGCCGCCCTGCAGGTGCACCAGTTCCCCGAACAGTCCCTGGCGCACCATCTGCAGCGCGGCCATCACATCGCGGCGATAGCAGACGTTTTCCAGCAGCATGTACGGCGTGCCGGTGGACAGCTGGGTCTTGAGCACGTCCCAGTGGTCCTGCAGGGTGATGCCGGCGACCACTTCGCAGCCCACCGCGACCTTGGCCTGCATGGCCGCGATCGCCATCGGCGCGTGGTATTGCCAGGGCGTGGCGATGACCACGCCATCCAGGCCGCGCTGCTCGATCAGCCGCTTCCAGGCGTTGACGTCGCCGTCCTGACCATACGCCTTGGGCGCCGGCTTGCCGGCCTTGGCGACCATGTCCATGCCGCGCTTGAGCATGATCGGCTCGATGTCGCACAGCGCGACCACCTCCACGTCATCGCGGCGGACCAGTTCCTTCAGCAATACCTGGCCGCGCATGCCGGTGCCGATCAGGCCCAGCCGTACCTTGCGACCGCGCGCCCAGGCGGGCGTGTTCGGCAGCAGGCTGGTGGCGGCGACGGCCGCGCTGGCGGCGATGAATTCTCTGCGTTTCATGGACAGTACCTCGTGTGAAGATCGCGCCGGCCAGGACCGGCGCGAGGGGAGCATCAGAACTTGTAGCCGACGGTCAGACTGTAGCCGCGACCGAAGATGGTGGCGTAGTCGCTGGAATCGCCGAGGAAGCTGTTCGGGTCATAGAACGGCAGGCGGTCGAAGAGGTTCTTGATGGTGAAACCGACGTTCCAGTGGGCATCCGGGCGCCAGGCCACGCTCAGGTTGGCGGTCCACCACGACGGGGCGCCATCGCACTTGCTCTGCTCCACCGGCAGGTAGCCGGCGGTGCAGGTCTGCGGGTTGTTGTCTTCCTCGTCGATCTGCTGCAGCGCCCACTTGGTGCCGCCCACGTAATTGACGAAGACGCTGGTGGTGACCTGCTTGTAGCTCCAGTCCGCGTTCAACGTGGCGCGCAGGCGCGGGTTGTTGTAATAGCCGACCAGGTCGCCGTAGTACCAGCCGCTTTCATCATCCAGGTAGGAACGGTTGCGGTTGGCGATGGTGGCGGCCACGCCGATGTTGAGGTTGCCCCACTCGCCCAGCGAGAAGCGGCTGCGGGCGTCGATGTCGAAGCCGTCGATCAGGGTCTTGCCACGGTTCTTGTACTGGCCCACCACGCTGGCCACGTTGCCCACGCTGTAGCCGGGCAGCGTGCCGGGACAGGCGACGCCGCTGGCCGGGTCGGCGCACATCGCCGCCAGCGCGGCCAGGTTGGCGCGGTCACTTTCGGTGATCGGCGAACGGGTGGAAGAGATGATGTCTTCGTCGCGGGTGAAATCCGGGGCAACGATTTCATTGCTGCGGTAGATGAACCAGTAATCGGCCGACACCGAGAGCCACTGCGTCGGCTCGTAGACAAAGCCGAGGGTGGTGATTTTGGCCTTCTCCGGCTTCAGGTCCGGGTTCGGCTGGGTCATGCGCGCCACGGTGCGGCTGCAGTCGGTATTGAGCAGGGACTTGCCCAGGTCCACGTCACCGCCGCGCTGCGACCGCAACAGCAGGTTGGCGATCGCGTTGGTCTCGTTGCAGCGCACTTCATCGCGGTAGCCCCCCAACTGGGCGAACACGCCGCCGTTGCCGGACTCGGCCAGGCTGGGCGCGCGGAAGCCGGTGGAGTAGGTGCCGCGCAGCATCAGCTGATCGAACATCTGGTACTTCAGGCCGATCTTCGGGGCCAGGTTGGCGCTGAAGTCCGGGTACTTGTCCACGCGCAGTGCGGCGTCCAGTTCCAGCTTCTCGGTGAGCGGCGCCACTGTCTCGGCGAACAGCGCATAGGTGTTGCGCTTGCCGTCGAACCACGAGCCGCCCTGCTGGGTGATCAGGCCGTTTGCCGCATCCGGGTTGCCCGGGGTGTAGAAGGTTTCGCGGCTGGCGTTGAAGCCGAAGGCTGCACGCACTTCACCGGCCGGCATCTGGAACAGCGGACCTTCGATCTTGCCATCCAGCGTATGCAGGCGCGTCCAGGACTGGATGTCGAAGGTCGGGAATGCTTCGCGGATCAGCGCGGCGTTGGCCTCGCTGATCTCACCGAATTTGTACGCCGGGTGATCGGAAATGATGACGCGGCCGGTGCCCGGATCGACGGAATACGGGCCGAAGGCCTTCTCGAAGCCGGCCAGGTTGACGTTGGTGGTCTGGTAGGTGACCGAGTGGCTGCCGGCGGTGGCGAAGGCGGTTTCCCAGTTCCAATCGCCGACATCACCGCGCATTCCGGCCACCACCCGATAGCTCTGATCGGTGTTGCGCTGGCCGAAGTGGTTGGCGCCCACGTCCTGCAGCAGATACTGCAGGCCGACCACGCCGCCCATCAGTGCCTTCAGTTCGGGCGAGGCATTGTTGTATTCGTTGTTCGGGCCCAGGTACGGATACAGGAACTGGTTGACCGTGGTGCCGGTATTGCGCGAGAACCAGCTGGTCGGGTTGCCGGTGGTGGTGCCGTAGGCACGCGGCGTACCGCCGTTGGCGGTCAGGTCGATGTCGGTGTACGTGGCTTCGGCGAAGGCTTCGGTGCTGTCGCCGATCAGGAAGTGGGCGTTGACGTAGGCGGTGTTGCGCTCGGACTTGGCGCCGGCGTCGATCTCGTTGTTCATCCACGTCTCCCAGATACAGCGCGGGCCGGCCGCTTCGCTGGTGAGTACGTTGTTGCAGCCCGGGGCGGCTTCCTGCACGCGGCGGCCGGTGACCGGATCGAAGGCGAAGTAGCTGCCCGGGTTGAACTCGCCCGGCTTGCTGCCGGTCCCCAGGCGCAGGTTGGGCAGGTAGTTCGGGTTGTTGACGTAGTACTGGTCGGGCCGCTTGTCGTAGAAGTCGCTCAGCGGGATCGCATCGCGCCGGTACAGGTTCACCGAGGCGTAGACGTTGTAGCGGTCTTCATCCAGGTCGCCGAAGCCGGCGGTGATGCTGCCCTGGTGTTCGCCGTAGGAGCTGATCCGCGAGGATTTGTCGGTGGTGAGATTGATCTCCGCACCCTGGTAGGAGCGCTTGGTGATCACGTTGATCACACCGGCCACCGCATCGGTGCCGTACACGGCCGAGGCCCCGTCGGTCAGCACTTCCATGCGTTCGATCGCTGCAGCGGGGATCGCATCGATGTTGACGAACTGGGTCTGGAAGCCGGCCGGCGCGCCGTAGTAGGACAGGCGACGGCCATTGAGCAGCACCAGCGTACCCTGTGCGCCGAGGCCGCGCAGGTTGGCCTGCGAGGCACCATCCGAACCGGTGAACAGCGAGCGCGCATCCTGCTGACCCGGACGTGCCGCCGGCAGATTGTCGAGCACCTGCAGCAGGGTGCGCGCACCCATGTTCTCGATGTCCTGCTTGCTGATCACCTGCACCGGCGAGGCGGTTTCCACATCACTGCGGCGGATGTTGGAGCCGGTCACCTCGATGCGCGACAGCTCGGTGGCCTTGGTATCGGGCGTTGCGTCCTGGGCGCTGGCACTGCCGACCACCGCGACGGCCAGGCCGAGTGCGATGGACAAGGGGGTGGCGGTGATGCGGCGATGGCGATGGCGTTCGGTCAACATCTTTGGCTCCTTGTTCGATCCGCAGCGTGGGGCTGGCGGTGGATGGGTGTTTTCGGGCAAACGTCCCCCGTGCCGCGGCCAGACGGCCGCAGACGGGAAACGGGAGAGAGCTGTTTTTCTGAAAGCGTGTTTCTTCGGTTACGGCGACACGATGCTGGCGGTATCGCCCTCCTGTCCGATCAGGGCGGCATTGGCCCAGTTGCCACAGACCTGCGCGGGTCGATCGCCCTGCGCCCCGAGCGTGCGCAGGCTCAGCCGCTGCAGGCCGCGTACGTCCAGCTCCGGTTTGACCACGCCGGGTGCGTTGACCAGGCCGCTGTCGTACAGCAGCCGACCGTCACCCCACACCTGGAACTGCATGCCGCCCGCGGTGCGGCACTGATCATCGATGCCCAGGTCGGCGCGCAGCAGGCGCCAGCTGCCCGTGAGTTCCAGATCGATCCGGCTGCTGGCATTGACGCCCAGGCCGCGGCGGAAATGCAGACCGTTCATGCGCATCTCGGCCTGCCCACCCAACGCGTGGTCGGCAGCGACGCTGGCCTTCAACGGGGTCGGCATGGGCAGCGCGGAGAGATACAGCTGCTGCACCGGGCCTTCCGGCTGCGGATGCTCCAGCACGTGGAACGTGGACAGCACGATCGGGCCGACATCGCGCGGCTGCAGCGCATCCACCGCACGCGCCACGCTGCCCTGCGCCGCGGTCACCATCGGGTCGGCAGCGCTGGCACCGTCGCCTTCCGGGTTCTGCGTGCTCAGCACGCGGAAGCGCAGCAGGCGGCCGGCGTGGGCGGGGAAGTCGATCTGCTGCATGCCCTGCTGCAGGGTCAGGCGACCGCGCTTGATCGGTTCGCCCCACTCGCCGTTGCTGTCGGCCATGTAGATCTCGTAATCGCGGATCTGGCCGTTCTTCCAGTGCGGGTCGTTGCGCGGCGCCAGTTCGATGCCGTCGATCAGCTTGCGTTCGCCGAAGCCGAGCACCCACTCATGCGCACCGGTCTTGACCGCCTGGTTGCGCACGGTGCGGAACCACGTGGCCGGATCATCGTCGAAGGCTTTCTCCATCTCATAGCCCTGCTCCTCGGCCGGCCGGTTGACCACCAGCAGGCTGTCGGAGGGCAGCGCGCGGCCCAGTTCCGGTGCGGCCGGGAAGGCATCGTCGGCCGATGCGGCGGCGATCGGCAGATCCAGCTGCAGCGTGAGTGCCTGGCGGATGTCGGTCGGCGCGGTGCGCACGTGCAGGGTGCCGCGGCGCTCTGCCGCATCGAAGTACCAGCCCTCGCCCGCACCTTGCCACGCTGCCTGGTCGGCCAGCATCGGCAGCGCGCGTCCGCCCAGCGTCACCGTGGCCGGGCGCTGGCGGCTGAGCACGCGCAGCGCATAGCGGCGCTGCGGCAGCTGGCCGGCGTACTGGCCCTGCACCGGATCGATGCGCACCTGCACCGGGCCAGTGCCCTGCGCCGGGGCCTGCACCGTGATCGCCTGCGTGCTCGATTCGCCTTTCTCATAGCGGCGGGTGGCGCCATCATCTTCGTACAGCGTGTACTGCGACGTGCCTTGCGGGTACAGATCGAAGGTCACTTCATCCAGCGGCTTCTCACCGTCGTAGAGCATCGCCGGGTACATCGGGATGATGGCGCCGGCGCGCACGAACACCGGGATCGTGGCCAGATCGACCGGACGATCCAGCGAGCGCCCCTCGGCGCCGGTCTGCAGCTGGCGGCCATCCCAGTAGTCGATCCAGCGGCCCTGCGGCAGATGGATGTCGCGGCGCCAGCCACGGCTCGCGGCCTGGCTGCGGTACACCGGTGCGATCAACAGCTCGCGGCCGAGCAGGAACTGGTACTTGTGCGCTTCGGTGTAGGCCTGCGGGTCCTGGGGGTAGTCCCACATCAGCGCGCGCAGCAGCGGTGCACCGCTGGTCGCTGCATCGTGTGCCAGCCCGTACATGTACGGGG
The DNA here is from genome assembly GCF_039674765.1 of Stenotrophomonas sp. TWI273. Taxonomy (NCBI): domain Bacteria; kingdom Pseudomonadati; phylum Pseudomonadota; class Gammaproteobacteria; order Lysobacterales; family Lysobacteraceae; genus Stenotrophomonas; species Stenotrophomonas sp. TWI273. Next base: position 145,758 of record NZ_JBDJOA010000002.1, on the reverse strand, counting down.
TCATGCGCATCTTCAGCTTGAGGTAGTCGCGGTTGACGCTGCGGTAGGGCTCATCGAACCACCACGGGTGCTTGCGCGCATTGCCCGACCAGCCGGACATGCCCATCAGCACAGGGGTGAAGCTCTTCCACTGCAGGTCGCGGGTGAAGGTCTCGGCGCTGCCGCCAAAGATCGCGTCCACGTCGCCACTGGCGTAGGCCATGCCGGACAGGCCCGAGCCGATCAGGGTCGGAATGTGCCAGCGGATGTAATCCCAGCTGCTGCTCTGGTCGCCGGTCCAGGCCACCGCATAGCGCTGGATGCCGCCCCAGCCCATCACCGTCCACAGGAACGGGCGCGAATCTGAGTTGTCCATGATGCCGTTGAACGCGGACTGGTTGGCATCCATCGCGAACTGGTAGCCCTTGCCGGTCCAGGCCACGTCCAGCTTCTGCACGCGGCTGCCGGCGGTGCCCACTTCCCAGGCGATCTTGTCGACGCCGTTCTCGGTCCACAGGCCGGTCTTGAAGCCGTACTTCGCCAGCCCCTGCACGGTCTCGGGCAGCTTTTTGTAGCCGCAGCCGTAACCATCGTTGGGAAGGATCCAGCCCCCCGGCATGTCGTGCTCGCGGTACTGCCTGGCCACGCTGTCGACCACGTCGGGCGTGGTGCCGGTCGGGCCGTCGCTCCAGCCGTCGGGCACGCTGCCCGGCTTCTTGATGTTGTTGCCATCGTTGTAGCAGTCGGCGTCGCCATAGGAGAACGCCCAACGCGGCAGCAGGCCGGCGCGGCCGGTCAGCGTGGTGTAACGGTCCAGCAGCGTATGCAGGCTCGGCCCGACGAAGTAGTACGCATCGAAGCGGTCCTCGCGGTGCAGCAGCGTGGCCTGGTCGGCCTGGCGCAGATCGTAGGTGCCGTCGCTCCACGTGTTGCGCAGCATGCCCCAGCCCCGCGAGCTCAGCAGCATCGGCGCCGGGTTGGGACGATCGCCTTCTTCCCAGCCGCCGGAGTACGAGACCTCCAGTTCGCGGCCCTTGAACTCGAAGCGCCCGTTCTGCTGGCCACCACCGTAGAAGTGCTCATCGCTTTCGCTGGAGAGCACCTGCACGCTCTGGTCCTTGTCCAGGTCCAGCGGCTGCAGTTCGCGCCACAGCGCGACGTCGCGGTCGCCCTCGCGGCGGACCAGCGACAGGAGCAATGGTTGGCGCTGGATGTGCAGGACCAGCGCATCGGTGCGGATGCGCACCTCGTTGGCATCCTCTTCCAGTTGGACGGCGACCTTCGCGGGCGGCTGCGGCAGCACGATCGGGGCGGCCTTGTCGCCGGCACCGGTCAGCGTGCCGTTGCGGCCGGCGCGCACGCGCAGGACGTCATCGCGCAGCAGGTCCACGCGCAGCGTGGCGCCGGTATCCGTGCTGAGTGTCCAGCCGGCGGCGCCGTCTTTGGCGGGGGCGGCGGTGATCGCACGGAGGTTGCCTACCGGCTCAGCGTGGGCGGTGGCAGCCAGAGCCACTGCGGTGAGCAGTGCGATCGTCAGACCAGTGCGTCGAAACCGGAAGTCCACCTTGCCCCCAAGCCCGCGGTCAGCGGGAAACTGAAACCAGTGCGGCCGACTCTAGGGCACGGTCTCGAAAGATGTCAACAAATTGCAAAGAAAAAGAAAGGATATTTTGGTATAAACGAAAGATTCGGCAACGCCGCGCTTTCCAAACCCCACCTGAATACGCATTTTTGGAGTGCTGAAACTGTGGTGCAACGCGGCATTCGCGCGCATCTCCCGCCGGTCAACCCCGAATGAAAGACGAAAACTGTGACCGACAGACCTTTTCTTTATCTTTCGATATTTGACATTTCGAAAGAAAACGCAGAAGGTGCGGTCGCCCAACAGGAATTGCGAATGGACGCTTCTCTGCTCCCTGATTTGCCCACATGGCAGCGCCTCGGTGGCGCCTATACCGCCGAAGAAATCGCCCAGCAGCCCCGCTTGTGGGCCGCGCTGGCGAGCCTGCTGGACGCTGCGCAGGTACGCATCAATGGCTTCCTCGGGGAGGCCCTGCGCGATCCCGACCAGTTGGTGATCTTCACCGGCGCCGGCAGCTCGGGCTTCATTGCCGAGATGGTGGCCGACCAGATCAATGCGCAGTGGCCGGCCGAGGTGCGCGCTGTGCATACCACCAGCCTGCTGACCCATCCGGCGCTGTACCTGCGCCGCGAGCGCCCGACCCTGCTGGTGTCGTTCGGGCGCAGCGGCTCCAGCCCGGAGAGCGTGGCCGCGGTGGATCTGGTCCGCGACCAGGTCGAGCACGCGCGCTTCGTCGATATCACCTGCAATGCCGAAGGCGAACTCGCCAAACGTGGCCACGGCCGCAGCGATACGCTGTCGCTGCTGATGCCGCCGGCCAGCTGTGATCGCGCCTTCGCCATGACCAGCAGCCTGAGCTGCATGCTGCTGGCCGCGCTGAGTGCGTTCGACAGCGCCCCGTGGGCAGCGCGCCTGGAGCGTCTTCGCACGTTGGCCAGCCATGGCGAGCGTGCGCTGGATGCCTGGGATGCCGCGGTGGCGGCCTTGGCCCAAGCGCCGTATTCGCGCGTCATCTATCTCGGCAGCGGTCCTCTGGAAGCCGTCGCCCGCGAAGCCGCGCTGAAGGTGCTCGAACTCACCGCCGGCCGCGTGCTGGCACTGGCCAATACACCGCTGGGGTTCCGCCATGGGCCCAAGTCCACCCTCAACGGTGAAACGCTGGTGGTGATGCTGCGCAGCGCGCAGCCGCTGGCCCGCCGCTACGAGCAGGACCTGTTGCACGAACTGCGCCGCGACGGCATCGCCGGGCGGGTGCTGTCGATCGGGCCGGACGACGCGGACCGCGCCGACGGCGACTTCGTCCTGGCCGCACCTGCACTGCCCGATCCGTGGCTGGCCCCGCTGTGGCTGCTGGTGCCGCAGTGCTATGCGCTGCAGCGTTCGGCCGCGCTCGGCATGACCCCGGACAATCCCTTCCCCGACGGCACGGTCAACCGTGTGGTGCAGGGCGTGACCATCCACCCCCACGGCTGAGCACGCATGCAGACCTGGTATGGCATCGACATCGGCGGCACCAAGATCGAACTGGTCGCGTGCGACGCCACGCTGAGGGTGCACCACCGCCAACGCGTGGCGACGCCGACCCGCGACTACGCCGCGTTCCTGCAGGCGATCGTCGATCTGGTCGCCGCGGCGGATGCCGCGCTCGGCCAGCGCGGCCTGGGGGTCGGCATCGGCCTGCCCGGCGTGCGCGATCGCGTCAGCGGCCGCCAGCTCAGTGCCAACGTGCCCAGCCTGACCGGTCAGACCGTCGGTACGGACCTGCAGGCACGCCTGCAGCGCCCGCTGGAGCTCGGCAATGACCTGCAGTGTTTTGCCTTGTCCGAGGCCCATGACGGCGCCGCCGCCGGCTACCCCAGCATGTTCGGGGCGATCCTCGGCACAGGGGCCGGCGGTGGCTTCTGCGTCGGCGGCCGGCTGATCGCCGGTCACAATGGCATCGCCGGCGAGTGGGGCCACTGGAGCCTGCCCGCCACGCTGCAGCAGCGCCACGACCTGCCCGTGCTGGACTGTGGCTGCGGCCTGCGCGGCTGCCTGGAGCGTTACGTGTCCGGCAGCGGCCTGGCGATGATCCATGAACGCCGTGGTGGCCACGCGCTGGACGCCGCCGAGGTGGTCGCACGGGCCCAGGCCGGCGATGCGGTCGCGCAGCAGGCGCTGGCCATCCACCGCGACCTGCTCGGCTACAGCTTCGCCAGCCTGATCCTCGCGCTGGACCCGCACGTGATCGTGCTCGGCGGTGGCCTGTCCAAGCTGGAACAGCTCTACCGCGACCTGCCTGCCTCGATCGCGCCCTACCTGTTTGCCGGTGTGCGGGTCCCCCCGATCCTGCCGCCCACCTTCGGCGATGCCGGCGGTGCGCGGGGCGCGGCACTGCTCGCGCGCCAGCACTTCCCCTCCCCCTGAACACTGTTGTTACTGGAGTTGCCATGTCCGCCGTCCAATCGTTGATCGCCGCCCATCGCCAGGGCCACCCCGTCGGGCTGTACAGCGTCTGCTGCAGCAACGCGCAGGTGCTGCTGGCGGCGATGCAGGTCGCGCAGCGTTACGACACCCTGCTGCTGATCGAGGCGACCTCCAACCAGGTCGATCAGTTCGGCGGCTATACCGGCATGACCCCGCCGCAGTACCGCGACTACGTGCTGCAGCTGGCACGCGATGCCGGTTTCCCGGCCGAGCGGCTGGTGCTCGGTGGCGACCACCTCGGTCCGAACGCCTGGCAGAAGGGCCCGGCACAAGCTGCAATGGCAAACGCGCGCGAACTGATCGCCGCCTACGTCGCCGCCGGTTTCCACAAGATCCACCTGGACTGCAGCATGTCCTGCGCCGACGACCCGACCCCGTTGCCGGACGCCATCGTCGCCGCGCGCTCGGCCGAACTGGCGCGCATCGCCGAGCGCACGGCCGCCGAGCACGGGCTGCCACCACCGGTCTACGTGATCGGCACCGAGGTACCGATTCCCGGCGGTGAAGCCTCGCTGGCCGGCGGCCTGCAGGTGACCACGCCGGCGGCCGCAGCGACCACCCTGGCGATCCACCGTGAGGCGTTCTCCGCCCCGGACCTGCTGCCGGCCTGGGAGCGCGTGATCGCGATGGTCGTCCAGCCCGGCGTGGATTTCGACCACAGCAGCGTGCACTACTACGATCCGGCCGCCGCCACCGCGCTGTCTGCCTTTGTCGAGCAACAGCCGGGCATCGTGTTCGAAGCGCACTCCACCGATTACCAGACCGAAGCCGGCCTGCACGCGCTGGTCCGCGATCACTTCGCGATCCTGAAAGTCGGCCCGGCGGCGACCTATGCCTTCCGCGAGGCGGTGTTCGCGCTGGCGATGATCGAATCCGAACTGCTGCCGGCCGCGCAGCGCTCGAACCTGATCGAGGTGCTGGACCGCTGCATGGTCGACGCACCGGGCAGCTGGCGCAGCTACTACCAGGGCGACGAGCACGAACTGCGCCTGCTGCGCGCGTACTCGCTCAGCGATCGCAGCCGCTATTACTGGGGCGAGCCAGCGGTACAGGCTGCGCTGGACACGCTGGTTGCCAATCTCACCGCGCACGCGCCGCCGCAGATGCTGCTCAGCCAGTTCATGCCCGAACAGCTCAAGGCGATCGAGGCCGGTGAGCTGCGGCCGGCGCCGTTGGCGCTGATCCAGCACAAGGTGGCGCTGCGCCTGGCCGAGTATGCCCGGGCCTGCAATCGCAACTGCTCAGGGGCGGATAACGAAACCCGTCAGGCCAAGGAGCTTTCGGAACGGTAAGCTTCGGCTTTCCCTTTCGAACGGAATCGCCCCCATGCGAAACACCCGGCAGCGCCGCCAACAGATCCTCCAGACCCTGGTCGAGCACGGCAACGTGCAGGTCAGCGAGCTGGTGGCGCGCTTTGCGGTCTCGGCGGTCACCATCCGCGCCGACCTGACCCACATCGAGTCGCAGGGGCTGGCCACGCGCACCCATGGGGGCGCGACGCTGGTGCGCACGCCGCCACAGGAACAGGACATCCACGAGAAGGATGCCTTGAACCTGCCGATGAAGGACCGGATCGGTATCGAGGCGGCCAAGCTGGTCAAGGCCGGCGACAACATCATCATCGACTCCGGCTCGACCACGATGACCCTGGCGCGGCACCTGCGCGGGCATCGCGACGTCACGGTCATGACCAACGGGCTCAACATCGCCTGGGAGCTGGCCAATGCGCCCGGCGTGGAGCTGCTGCTCACCGGCGGGTTGCTGCGCAAGCAGTCGCTCTCGCTGCATGGCAGCCAGGCCGAGGCGAGCCTCAACACCTACAGCTTCGACACCCTGTTCCTGGGCGTGGATGGCCTGGACCTGCAGTTCGGCCTCACCACCCACCATGAGGCCGAAGCCAGCCTCAACCACCGCATGGTCGAGCGCGCGCGCCGCATCGTGGTGCTGACCGACGCCTCCAAGTTTGGCCGGGTCAGCCTGCACCGCATCGCGCGGCTGGACCAGGTCCATACCATCATCACCGACGGCAGCATCGAGCCCGAGTACCTGGAAGGGCTGCAGCGGCTGGGCGTCGAAGTGATCATCGCCGAGTCCCCGCCTTGACCGAGTCCCGCTTCCTGCACGGCCGCCTGCTCACCGACACCGGTTGGGTCCGCGGCGATATCCATTTCGACCAGCGCATCACCGCCATCGATACGGTGCACGCCGATCCGCGCGGCGACAATGAGGTGCCGCTGATCCTGCCCGGCTTCATCGACCTGCATGTGCATGGCGGTGCCGGGGTGGACATCATGCAGGGCGGCACGACCGCGCAGACGGTGGCCCGCGCGCACGCCCGGCACGGCACCACCGCGCTGCTGGGCACCACCATGACCGCGCAGGAAGACGACATCACGCGCGCGCTTGAAGGCCTGTCCACCGCGATCGCCACGCGCGCACCCGGCATGGCCCGCGTGCTCGGTGTGCACCTGGAAGGCCCCTTCATCAGTGCGCAGCGCCTGGGCGCGCAGCCACCGCTGGTGGTGGAGGCCACCCTGGCCGACGTGCAGCGCCTGCATGCGATCGCCCCGATCAAGGTAATCACTCTCGCCCCGGAAATCGGCCAGCACCTCGCGCTGATTCCCGCGCTCAGTGCGCTCGGCATCCGCGTGCAGCTCGGCCACAGCGCCGGCAGCTACGAAGACGGCGTCGCCGCATTGAACGCCGGTGCGGCCGGCTTCACGCATCTGTTCAACGGCATGACCGGCGTGGACCACTACCAACCCGGCATCGCCACCGCCGCGCTCGCGCACGCGCAGTACGCCGAACTCATTCCCGATCTGCAGCACGTGCATCCCGGCGCGATCCGCACCGCCCTGCGCGCGATCCCGCGTCTGTACTGCGTCACCGATGCGACCGCGGCGACCGGCATGCCCGATGGCGAGTACGCGCTCGGCGTACAGCGTGTGCACAAATGCCTGGGGTGCGTACGGCTGTCGAGCGGCTCGCTGGCCGGCAGTGCGCTGACCATGGACCAGGCGCTGCGCAACCTGGTCTCGCTCGGCCTGGACATCGCCGATGCCTCCCACCGGCTGTCGCGCTACCCGGCCGACTACCTCGGCATCGACGACCGCGGCCGCATCGCGACCGGCGCCTGGGCGGACCTGGTGGTGCTCGGCCACGACCTGCGCGTGCGCGGCGTGGTGGTGGAAGGCGACGACATCGCGCTCGACTGAGCGTGGACTCCCGCGCCGCCATGGCGCACGCACTTGCAGACAGGACCGGCACGATGAACGACGTTTCCGCAGCCATGCCCGTGCACGCCGGCGCCTCCGCGCCGCGCTGGCCGGTACGCTATCTGTTGTTCATCGGCGGCATGGGGGGGCTGCTCTACGGCATCGACATCGGCATCATCGCCGGCGCCCTGCCCTATCTGGAGGCCACCGCCACCGCGAGCTGGCACCTGACCAGCCAGCAGCTGGGTTTCGTGGTGGCCGCGGTGCTGCTGGGCAGTGTGCTGTCTTCGCTGTTTGCCGGGATGGTCGCCGACCTGATCGGCCGCCGTGGCGCGATGCTGCTGGCCGGCGTGCTGTTCACCGCCAGCATTCCGGTGATGGCCCTGTCCGATGGCTATGGCGCGCTGTTGATGGGACGCCTGCTGCAGGGCATCAGTGGCGGGCTGATCGGCGTGGTGGTGCCGCTGTATCTGGCCGAAGTGCTCAGCCCGGAACGACGCGGGCGCGGCGCGGCGATGTTCCAGCTGCTGCTGACCATCGGCCTGGTGCTGGCTGCGGTGATCGGGCTGTACCACGCGCATGCCGTGGATGCCGCGACCGCCGCGGTGCGCCATCTGCCCGGTGCGGAGCAGCAGCGCCTGCTGTTCGACGTCAAGGACCATGCCTGGCGCACCATTTTCTGGAGCTGCCTGCTGCCCGGCCTGGTGTTCACCGGCGGCGTGCTGCTGATCAGTGAATCCCCGCGCTGGCTGGTGCGCCGTGGCCGCATCGAGACAGCGCGCCACGCCCTGCAGCGTACCGTCGCCGCGAGCGACGTGGAGCCGACCCTGCAGCGCATGCAGGCGCCGGAGGAGCTCCAGATCGGCCGCAACGGCAAGCGCGACCCGCTGCTCAGCCGCCGCTACGTGTGGCCGTTCGTGCTGGCCTGCCTGGTGCTGGCCTTCACCCAGGCCACCGGCATCAACTCGGTGCTGGCCTACGCGGTCAACATCCTCAACCAGGCCGGCCTGCCCGGCTCGGTGGCCAACGGCGCCGATGTGGCGATCAAGCTGCTCAACGCGGTGATGACCGTGGTCGCACTGGTGCTGGTCGACCGCAAGGGCCGCAAGTTCCTGCTGATGCTGGGCAGTGGTGGCATCACGCTGTCGCTGCTGGCGGCTGCGTTGTTGTTCGTGCAGAGCGAGCGCGGGCGGCTGGATGTGCAGGCCGCGCTGCAGCAGCAGGTGAGCGGCACCACCCTGTTGCTGCCGCTGGATGCCGCGCAATGGCAGCGGCTGGAGGGCAACGCCGGCGGCGCGCCGCAGCAGCTGACCGTGTCGTATGCCTACGGTGGCTTCAGCAACGTGCGCTCACTGCGCAGCGACAACCCGATCGACGCCACGCTGCAGATCCGTCGCGAAGACGCGGTGTCGGCCGACAGCGTGATCGGCCGCTTCTTCCGCACGCTGCATCTCAATCCCTTCCCGGATCCCGCCCAGGCCGCCAACGCGCCGCTGGTGATCGAACGTGCGGTGATCGGCCCGGTGCCCTCGCCCACCCACGGCTGGCTGGTCGCCGGCTGCATTCTGCTGTTCGTCGCGTTCTTCGCGGTGGGCCCGGGCGTGTGCGTGTGGCTGGCGCTGTCCGAGCTGATGCCGACCCGCATCCGCTCCAACGGCATGAGCATCGCACTGCTGATCAACCAGTTCGTCTCCACCGTGATCGCCGCGATCTTCCTGCCCACGGTCGGCCATCACGGTTACGCCAGCATGTTCTTCTTCTGGGCCGGCTGCACGTTGCTGTATTTCCTGATCGCCGCGTTCTGGCTGCCGGAAACCAAGGGCAAATCGCTGGAGCAGATCGAAGCGAATTTCCGCTGAGGCCGTCAACAGCGGCGAGGCACTCAAGGCGCCTTGCCGGTGACCTCGGTATACAGCCGGTGGGCGTCGGCGGTGCTGTCCAGCCCGGTCACCTGCATGGACTGCGCGAAGGGGCCGGCGATGACGGCGACATTGAGGACCTGATCGCCGACGGTAAATGCCACACGCTTGGCGACGCGCGCTTCGGTCGCGGCGAGGATGCGCGGTGCCGCGGCCTCCGTGAAGCGCAGGATCAGGGTCCCGTGTCCGGTAGACCCGTCGCTGCCCACGGCCACCGTGGCGATGTCGGCCGTGGTGATGAAGGCCGGCTCGATCAAGGACAGCGCGTTGCCGTCGCGGTCCTTGAGCGTGGTGACGCCGGGGTGGCGGGCATCCTCGGCCACCTCACGCATCTGGATGCGTGCGTTCGCCAGCGGTGCGACGCCCGCCGGCGTCTCGGACGCGGCGGGTGCGGGCGGCGCCTGGGTGCAGGCGCTGAGGCCGGCCCCCAGCGCCATCGTTACGATCAACAGACTGCTGCGCATGCGTGTCTCTCCATCAGGACGGGCACGAGTATCGCCGCTGCGCGTGCTCAGCGCAGGCGGCGGATGCGCCAGGCGACCATGATCTGCAGCACGCCGTAGAGCAGGCTGCCGATGCCGACCCACAGCGTGGTGACGGCAATGCCTGCCATCGGATTGGCCACCATCATCGCGCCGAGCACGATCGCCAGCACGCCGCTGAGGATCAGCAGCCACTCGCCCTGGATTTCCTTGCGCACCCGGATCGCGAACACGATGCGGTAGATGCCGGCGACGATCAGCCAGGCGGCCAGCAACAGGATCAGCACACTGGCCGTGGCCAGCGGGTTGAGCACGGCCAGCACACCGAATGCCACCGAGGCCAGCGCGTAGACCAGCAGCCACCCGCGCGGCACGCCACTGCGGCCAAACAGCGCGAACAGGCTGATCAGGCCTTCCACCAGCGCCATCACGCCGATCGCCCAGGCCAGTGCGGTCGCGGCCGAGAGCGGCCGTGCAATCGCGATCAGGCCGAAGACCACGGCGACCGCGCCGTACAGCATCAGCACCCACCAGCTGCGGCCGATGGCAGTGAGAAGCGGTGAGGTGCGCGGATCCGGCGGCAGGTTCATGGGACGTCCTTGCGAGGGTGATGACCGCCCGATGGTACGTCCTGGCAGCGTGCAAGGCGCGGCAACGGCGCTTACGGCACCCGCGCACAGACCCAGACCTGCATCGGGCCGGCACCGGCGTACTGCAGCGCGCGCAACGCGGCATCGGTGGTTGCCCCGGTGGTCATCACATCGTCGAGGATCGTCAGCCCGGCGGGTGGATGGCCGCGTACTGCGAACGCATCGCGCAGATTGCAGCGCCGGGCATCCGCATCCAGGTTCGATTGCGCCACGGTCTCGCGGGTACGCTGCAGCCCGTTCCAGAGCGGGCAGCACAGCCCGCGCGCCAGCGGCTTGCTCAGTTCCAGCGCCTGGTTGTAACCGCGCTGGCGCAACCGGCGGCGGTGCAGTGGCATCGGCTGCAGCGGCCCGGCCAGAAACGGCGGCACGCGCTGCAGCATGAGCTGCGAGAGCAACCGTCCTGCGGCCAGGTCCTGGTGGAATTTGAACCGGATCAGCAACCGGTCGATCGGCGGCGCGTACAGGAACGCGGCACTGGCCGCCGCCTGGCGGGGATACTCGTCCACGCAACGCTCGCAGTGATCCCCCGCTGCATCACCGGGATCGTTCGCCATCAACGGCAGTGCGCAGCGACGGCAGGCACGGTCGTTCCACGGTAGCGCCTGATGACAGGCGCGGCACAGATCCATCCCGTCCTCGCCCGGGCACTCGCAGACCAGGCAGCGCAGCGGCAGGATCTGCCAGCCGAGCCAGCCCAGGGCTCCGTAAACTTTTGATAAGGCCATATGGTTGACAGATGCAGGCAGCCTCACCAGACTGCCGCCCTTTCGTTCCACTATCTGTCAGGACACCCCCATGGCTTCTGTCATCCGACACGACTGGCACCGCGAGGAACTGCTGGCGCTGTTCGCGCTGCCCTTCCCGGTGCTGCTGCACCGCGCGGCCAGCGTGCACCGCGAGCAGTTCGATCCGGCGGAAGTGCAGGTCTCGACCCTGCTGTCGGTCAAGACCGGCGGCTGCCCGGAAGACTGCGCGTACTGCCCGCAGGCGCAGCGCTACAGCACCGGGGTGGATGCACAGAAGCTGATGGCCACCGACGACGTGGTCGCCAAGGCCCGCCAGGCCAAGGCGGCGGGCGCCTCGCGGTTCTGCATGGGCGCGGCCTGGCGTTCGCCCAAAGACCGCGATATCCCCAAGGTGGCGGCGATGATCCGCGAGGTGAAGGCACTCGGCCTGGAGACCTGCGCCACGCTGGGGATGCTCAGCGGCGAACAGGCCACCGCCCTGCGCGACGCCGGGCTGGACTACTACAACCACAACCTGGATACCGCGCCGGATTACTACGATTCGATCATTCACACGCGCCAGTACCAGGACCGCCTGGACACGTTGGCGCACGTGCGCGATGCCGGGCTGAAGACCTGCTGCGGTGGCATCGTCGGCATGGGCGAGACCCGCGAGCACCGCGCCGGCCTGCTGCTGGCGCTGGCCACCCTGCCCGCGCACCCGGATTCGGTGCCGATCAACCGGCTGGTGCAGGTGGCCGGCACGCCCCTGCACGGCACCGCCGAACTGGACCCGTTCGAGTTCGTGCGGATGGTCGCGGTGGCCCGCATCGCCATGCCCCGCGCGATGGTGCGGCTCTCGGCCGGGCGCGAGGCGATGAGCGACGAGCTGCAGGCGCTGTGCTTCCTGGCCGGGGCCAACTCCATCTTCTACGGCGAAAAGCTGCTCACCACCGGCAACCCGGACACCGAACGCGACCTGGCCCTGTTCGCGCGGCTGGGCCTGCGCCCGATGCCGGTCACGGTGGATGCCGACGGGCACGACCACCCAGGCACGGTCCACGCCGACATCACCGCCGGCGGCCGCGGCGGGCGGGCGGCCTGAGCCCCGAGCAGCGGGCCCGGCAACCGGGTACGCTAACGGCCCACCCGGACCCCCTGACGACCATGGCCCGCCCTGACCTGCACGACCGCATCCAGGCCCAGCGCAAGCTCCGCGACGCGCAGGGGCGCCTTCGCGTGCGCCGCGTGGTGAACCGGCGCGATGGCGTGCGGCTGGACGTCGATGGCCAGTGGCTCACCGGTTTCTGCAGCAATGACTATCTGGGCCTGTCGCAGCAGTTCGGCGTGGTCAGCGCATTGCAGGATGCTGCCGCGCGCGAAGGCACCGGCGCCACCGGATCGCACCTGATCTGCGGCCACCACGCGCTGCATGACGCGCTTGAACGGGAAATGGCCGATTGGCTCGGCTATCCCCGTGCGCTGCTGTTCGGCAGTGGCTTCGCCGCCAACCTCGCGGTGCAGCAGGCGCTGCTCAGCGAAGAAGACGATGTCTGCGTGCAGGACCGGCTCAACCACGCCAGCCTGCTCGATGCATCGCGCCTGGCCGGTTGCCGCCTGCGCCGCTACCCGCATCTGGATACCGAAGGCGCGCTGCGCCAACTCAAGCACGCGCCCAACGGCGCGGCGATGCTGGCCACCGACGGCGTCTTCAGCATGGACGGCGACATCGCCCCGCTGCGATCCCTGTCGCTGGTGGCGCGCATGCAGGAAGCGCTGCTCTACGTCGATGACGCGCACGGCATCGGCGTGGTCGGCGAACACGGCCGCGGCTGCGTGGCCGATGCGGGCCTGGGTGTGAACGATGTGCCGCTGCAGCTGGCCACGCTCGGCAAGGCGCTTGGCGGCAGCGGTGCGGTCGTGCTCGGCGACGAGGCGATGATCCAGCACCTGGCCGAAACCGCGCGCCCCTACATCTACACCACCGCCGTGCCGCCGGCGCAGGCCGCCGCCGCCCTGGCCGCGGTGAAGCTGGCCCGCCGCGACGACTGGCGCCGCGAAAAGCTCACCGAACTGATTGGCATCTTCCGCACCGGCGCCCGCCAGCACGGCCTGGAACTGATGCCATCGGATACCCCGATCCAGCCCCTGCTGTGCGGCGCCGAATCGACGGTGATGGGCATGTCGGCCGCGCTGGAAGCCGCCGGTTTCCTGGTCAGCGCGATCCGTCCGCCCACCGTACCGGAGGGCAAGGCGCGCCTGCGGGTGACCCTGTCCGCCCTGCACGCACCCGCCGAGGTACGCGCACTGGTCGATGCGATCGCGCACGCCCGCGACACCGTGGTGCAGCCGCCATCGCTGACTGCCCTGACCGCGTGACAGCGCTGGGTTGAGCATGCAGATCGATGTCATCGGCCAAGGCCCCGCGCTGGTCCTGATCCACGGCTGGGCCCTGCACGGCGGCGTGTTCGCGCCGTTGGTGGACCGCCTGTCGGCGCACCTGCAGCTGCACCTGGTGGATCTGCCCGGCCACGGCGCCAGCCGCGATGACACCACGCCGCTGCGCCTGCCGTACGTGGTCAACGCCATTGCCGCCGCCACGCCGCCGGCGGTCTGGTGCGGCTGGTCGCTCGGCGGGCTGTTCGCGCTGCATGCGGCCGCGACCCTGCCCCAGGTGCGTGCCCTGGCGATGATCGCCGCCACGCCGCGTTTCGTGCGCGGCGACGATTGGCCGCATGCGGTGGAGCCGGCGGTGTTCGAACAGTTCGGTCAGGACCTCGCGCAGGACTATCGCGGCACGCTGGAGCGCTTCCTCGCGCTGGATGCGATGGGCTCCGAACACGCCCGCCAGGAACTGCGCACGCTGCGCGAGATGCTGGTCGCGCGCGGTGCGCCGGCCCCACGTGCGTTGCAGGAGGGCCTGCGCCTGCTGGAGAACACCGATCTGCGGGGCGCCCTGGCCCAGCTGGGCAAGCCCAGCCTGTGGCTGGCCGGCCAGCGCGATCGGCTGGTCTCGGCGCGGGCCATGCAGGCTGCCGCCGCGCTGGCGCCGGGCGCGCAGGCGCATGTGATCGCCCAGGGCGGGCATGCGCCCTTCCTCGGCCATACCGACGAAGTGGCCGCGCAGCTGCAACACTTTGTTGCCGCGCTGCCTTGACCTGTTCCGGCCGCGCATCGCCGATCATGTACGCCTGCCTTTCCCCACAGGACTGACCCCATGGATCTTGGAATCGCCGGCCGCTGGGCCCTGGTCTGCGCCGCCAGCAAAGGCCTCGGGCTGGGCTGTGCACGCGCACTCGCCCGCGAGGGCGTCAACGTGGTCATCGCCGCGCGCGGTGAAGCGGCCCTGGAACGCGCCGTGCTCGAACTGCAGGCCCTGCCGGGCGCACGCAGGGTGATCGGCGTGGTTGCCGACATCACCACGCCGGAAGGCCGTACCGCCGCGCTGGCCGCGTGCCCGCAGGTCGACATCCTGGTCAACAACGCGGGGGGCCCGCCGGCGGGCGATTTCCGCCAGTTCACCCGCGAGGACTGGATCGCCGCGCTGGATGCCAACATGCTGGCCCCGATCGAGCTGATCCGCACCACGGTGGATGGCATGATCGAGCGTGGTTTCGGCCGCGTGGTCAACATCACCTCTTCTTCGGTGAAGGCCCCGATCGACATCCTCGGGCTCTCCAACGGGGCGCGCTCCGGGCTGACCGGGTTCGTGGCCGGGCTGGCACGCAAGACCGTTGCCCACAACGTCACCCTCAACAATCTGCTGCCGGGCCAGTTCGATACCGATCGCCTGCGCGGCAACTTCGCGTACCTGGCGCAGCAGCAGGGCATCGATGCCGGCCAGCTGGCCGAGCGCAAACGCACGCATATTCCCGCCGGCCGCTTCGGCACCGCCGATGAGTTCGGTGCCGCCTGCGCCTTCCTGTGCAGCGCACAGGCCGGCTATATCACCGGGCAGAACCTGCTGATCGATGGCGGCGCCTACCCCGGCACCTTCTGAGTCCACCCGCACCACCGTTTTGAGCCGTGAGTACCCCATGACGTCCAGCTTCGATCCCCATCATGTCCGCCGCGCCTTCTCGCGCGCCGCCAGCAGTTACGACGCCGCCGCGGCGCTGCAGCGCGAGGTGGAAAAGCGCCTGCTCGAATCGCTGGATTATCTGGAAAGCCGCCAGCCGCAGGTGGTGCTCGATGTCGGCAGCGGCACCGGCCATGCCAGCGCGCTCATGAAGAAGCGCTGGCCGAAGGCACAGGTGATCGCGCTGGACCTGGCCCAGCCGATGCTGCGCGAGGCGAAGAAGCAGGCCGGCTGGTGGAAGCCGTTCTCGCGGGTGTGCGGCGATGCGCAGGCGTTGCCGGTGCTGGACCAGAGCGTGGATGTGATCTTCAGCAACCTGTGCCTGCAGTGGGTGGAGGATCTGCCGGCGGTGTTCGCCGGGTTCCGCCGCGCGCTCAAGCCCGGGGGCCTGCTGCTGGTCTCCACGTTCGGGCCGGAGACCCTGATCGAACTGCGCGATGCGTTCGCCGCCGCCGACGACGTACCGCACGTCAGTCGCTTCGCACCGATCGCACAGTTCGGCGATGCGCTGATGATGTCCGGCTTCCGCGATCCGGTCCTGGACCGCGACCTGTTCACCCTGACCTACGACGACCTGACCGCGCTGATGCGCGAACTGCAGGCGATCGGCGCCACCAACGCGCGCCAGGACCGCCGCCACACGCTGACCGGGCGCGGGCGCTTCGATGCCGCGCGCGCAGCCTACGAGCCGCTGCGGCGCGAAGACGGCAAGCTGCCCAGCAGCTGGGAAGTGATCTACGCACACGCGTGGGCGCCGGAAGGCGGCGCGCCGATCCGCGAGCGGGGGCACGATGTCGCCACGGTGCCGATCTCGGCGATTCCGATCCGCCGCAAAACGCCCTGAGCCGACCACGCTGATCGCGTAGAGCCGACCGTTGGGGGGCGGGGCCCCCGCGCCCCCAAGCGTCCAGCCCACCAACCGTCGGCGCAACGACGGGAACAGATCGCGATGGAAGAAGTAGATTTCCTGCGCCAGGAACCGCCAGCTGGTGTGGAAGCTGCGGAAGCGCGTGCTCGGCGTGGACGAGGCCAGCGCATCGATGCCCAGCTCGCGGCACAGGCGCAGCGCGCGGGCCATGTGCAGCGGGTCGCTGACGATGATCACGCGGTGCAGCTTGCGCTGATCCATCAAGCGCCGCGCCTCGATCAGGTTCTGTCGCGTGGTGCGTGAAGCGGTCTCGATCAGGATCGCATCGTCGGGGACGCCCTGCTTGAGCGCGTAGCGGCGCGCCACCTGTGATTCGGAAAAGCGTGCGCCGGTGCCGCCGTAGCCGCCGGTGAAGATCAGCAGCGGCGCATAGCCCTGCTGGTACAGGTCCAGCCCGTGCCGGATGCGCTCTTCGAACACCGGCGACGGCTTGGCGTCATAGGCCGCGGCGCCGAGCACGATGATCGCATCGGCCTTCTGCGCCTGATCGCGCTCGCCGATCCAGACGATCCACGCGGTGACCCCAAGCAGCCACACCGCCAGCACGATGCACAGCCGCCACAGCCACCCGAACAACCCCACCCGCGTGCGCCGGCTCATGCCGCGCCCCACGGCAGGGCATCCAGATCGACATTGCCACCGGACAGCACCACGCCGACCCGTTTGCCGGCAAAGCGCGCCGGTTCGGCGAGGATCGCCGCCAGGGCGATGGCCGAGGATGGCTCCACCACCTGCTTGAGCACCTGCCAGATCTGCCGCATTGCGGCCACGGTGGCCGCATCGGCGACGGTGATGACCTGCGCCGCGCCCTGCAGCAGGGCGAAGTTGGGCGCGCCGAGCGTCCCGCGCAGGCCATCGCAGACGGTGTCGGGGGTGAAGTCGATGCGGCGCTCGCCAGCCGCCAGCGAGCGTGCGGTATCGGCCGCGCCCAGCGGTTCGGCCAGCACCAGCCCGGTCGCCGGGGCGACCGCCTGCAGGGCCAGCCGCGTGCCCGAGGCCAGGCCACCGCCGCCCACCGGCACCACCATCATGTCCAGGCCCTCGCTGGCGTGCAGCAGCTCCAGCGCAGCCGTGCCCTGGCCGGCAATGACCTGGGGGTCGGTATACGGATGCACCAGGGTCGCCCCGGTTTCGGCCTGGACCTGGGCGCACATCGCTTCGCGCGCGGCGATCGAGGCATCGCAGCGCCACAGCGTGGCCCCGTGACGGCCGATGTTGGCCAGCTTGGCGGCCACCGCGCCGTCGGGCACGACCACGTGGCAGGCGATGCCGCGGGTGCGGGCGGCCAGCGCCAAGGCCGCGCCATGGTTGCCGGAGGAGTGGGTGACCACCCCGCGCCGCGCCTGCGCCTCCTCCAGCGCCCAGACGGCATTGCAGGCACCGCGGAACTTGAACGCCCCGCTGCGCTGCAGATGCTCGGCCTTGAAGAACACGGTGGCGCCGGTCATCGCATCCAGCGTGCGCGAGCGCAGTACCGGCGTCACGCAGGCGTGCACGGCAATGCGCGCCGCCGCCGCCAGCACGTCGTCAACACAGGGCAAGGGTGAATCGCTCATGACGCAAGATTAACGTATGCCCCACGTCCACACCCGCCTGGATGAACGTGTCAGCATGGCAACCATTCATTCGGATCGGGCCGAGTTAAGGGCCGATTCAATGCCCTGGGCGGAAGCTGGCCCTACAGCCCTTTGGGGGGACCCCATCATGAAAATGCGCCTTGTTCTTGCCGGTGGCCTGTTATTGGCCCTGTCCGGCTGCGCGACGTACGACTATGTCGGCGGTGGCGGCGGCAATGGCTACTACCACGGCGCACCTTCGGTCGAGTATCGCTACCCGGCCGGGTATCCCTACGGATACGGCAGCGGCTACTACGGGGGTGGCTACTACGGTTACGGCGGTGGGTATGGCGGTGGCTACGGCTATCCGGTGTATCGCCCGTACCCGAACTATCGCCCGCCGCACAATCATCGGCCGCCGCCGCGCCCCGGCAACGGCAACGGCAACCCCACCCGTCCGCCGGATCGCCCGCGTCCGAACAACGGCGGCTCGCCGTGGCGGAACATGGATTCGGTCGGTGGCCCGCGCCGCCCGCAGCAGCGGCAACAGCAGCGCCCGTCGCCGCCGCCCCAGGCACGCCCGGCCCAGGCACCGCGTCCGTCTGCGCCGAGGATGAACGGTTCCCCGTGGCGGAATCTCAACAATGCGAACCAACGCACAGTTGAGCCTTGAGATGGCTTGATTTTCACGCGCCCGGCAGTTCACTCTAGCCGGGCGGTGACAGTCACGGTCACAAAGTGCCAAAAGCGACAAGTGGCGTCACATTCGGCTCTATGTCGATATCCGCCAGGAACATCTGGATCCCCCCTGTTCCGGCCCTGTCGGATGTCGGCACCTACAACGCAGAAGGCCCCGCCAATGGCGGGGCCTTTTGTATCTGGCGCCCATGAAACCGGCGCGGGCCGGCAAAAAAACAGGGCCGGCAGTCCCCCGACTACCGGCCCCTCTGCTTCCCCACGATGCGCTTGGACCGGCCCCTGTTCCAATTCCGGTCCGTTACGCACAAGGCGCATGCCATCCTGGGTGCTATTGGGTTATCTGCAGAAAACGTGCCAACTTGAGGGTGGATGTCATGGCCCCCGACGAATGGCGCTAAAATCGCCACCCGCGCCCTGCCTCCAGGGCTGATCCGGGCTGCCCGGCCCCGTCCCGAGTTCCTCCGCCATGACTGACACCTTCTACCGCTACGACGTGATCGTCATCGGCGGCGGCCACGCCGGCACCGAGGCCGCGCTGGCGGCCGCGCGCAGCGGTGCGCGCACCCTGCTGCTGACCCACAACGTGGAAACGATCGGCGCGATGAGCTGCAACCCGGCCATCGGCGGGATCGGCAAGGGCCACCTGGTCAAGGAAATCGACGCCCTGGGCGGCGCGATGGCGCATGCCGCCGACCGCGCCGGTATCCAGTGGCGCACGCTCAATGCCTCCAAAGGCCCGGCCGTGCGCGCCACGCGCTGCCAGGCCGACCGCAATCTGTACCGGATGGCGATCCGGCAGATCGTCGAAGCCCAGCCCAACCTGACGGTCTTCCAGGCGGCGGTCGATGACCTGATCATCGAAGGCGATGCCGTGCGCGGTGCGATCACCCAGACCGGGCTGCACTTCAGCGCGGCCGCGGTGGTGCTTACCGCCGGCACCTTCCTGGCGGGCAAGATCCACGTCGGTGAAACCCAGTACGCCGCCGGTCGCATGGGCGACCCGCCGGCAACCACGCTGGCCGCGCGCCTGCGCGAGCGCCCGTTCGTGATCGACCGCCTCAAGACCGGCACGCCGCCACGGATCGACGGCCGTTCGCTGGATTACACCGTGATGGAAGAACAGCCCGGCGACGATCCGCGCCCGGTGATGTCCTTCCTCGGCAGCGTGGACGAGCACCCGGCGCAGGTGAGCTGCTGGATCACCCACACCAGCGAGCGCACCCACGAGATCATCCGCAACGCCCTGCACCGCTCGCCGCTGTACAGCGGCCAGATCGAAGGCATCGGCCCGCGCTACTGCCCCTCCATCGAGGACAAGGTGGTGCGTTTCGCCGAAAAGGCCAGTCACCAGATCTTCGTCGAGCCGGAAGGGCTGGATGTGGTCGAAATCTACCCCAACGGCATCTCCACCTCGCTGCCCTTCGATGTGCAGCTGGAACTGGTGCGCAGCATGCGTGGCTTCGAGAACGCGCACATCACCCGCCCCGGCTACGCGATCGAATACGACTTCTTCGATCCGCGCGGGCTGAAGAACACGTTGGAGACCAAGACCGTCGGCGGCCTTTTCTTCGCGGGCCAGATCAACGGCACCACCGGCTATGAAGAAGCCGCCGCGCAGGGCCTGCTGGCCGGGCTCAACGCCGCGCGCTTCACCCGTGACGACGCCGGCTGGTGCCCGCGCCGCGATGAGGCCTACCTGGGCGTGCTGGTCGACGATCTGATCACCCACGGCACCAACGAGCCGTATCGCATGTTCACCAGCCGCGCCGAGTACCGGCTGCAGCTGCGCGAGGACAACGCCGATGTGCGCCTGACCGGCCTCGGCCGCGAGCTGGGCCTGGTCGACGACCGCCGCTGGGCCGCCTTCCAGACCAAGCAGGACGCCGTGACGCAGGAAACCGCACGGCTGCGTGCGCTGTGGGCCACGCCGGGCAATGCGCTGGGCCGCGAAGTGGAGGCCACGCTGGGCGTGGCGGTCAGCCGCGAAACCAATGTGCTGGATCTGATCAAGCGCCCGGAACTGGACTACGCCACGCTCATGCAGGTGCCCTCGCTTGGCCCGGCCGTGGCCGATGCCAAGGTCGCCGAGCAGGTCGAGATCGGGGTGAAGTACGCCGGCTACCTGGACCGCCAGCGCGACGAGATCGAACGCCAGCAGCGCCACGAGAACACCGCGATCGCGGCCGATTTCGATTACGCCGGCGTGCGCGGCCTCTCGGCGGAAGTGCAGCAGAAACTCGAACGCGTGCGGCCGCAGACCCTCGGCCAGGCCCAGCGCATCCCCGGCATGACCCCGGCGGCGATCTCGCTGCTGCTGGTGCATCTGGAGCGCGCGCGCCGCACCCGCGCCGCGTAACACAGCACCCACCGCCGGTAGAGCCGACCGTTGGTGTACGGGTATCGGCGGGTGGCGGGCGCCCCCGCGCTATCATCGGGGGCCGGGACAACGCTGCAGGCGGCGTCCCAGCCCCTGCGTTGCCGGAGTTTGCGCATGTCCCCGATCCGCCCCTTCCTCGACAAACTGCCCGTGCTCGGCGAGCGCGTCTACATCGATCCGGCCTGCACGATCATCGGGGATGTAGTGCTGGGCGATGACGTCTCGGTGTGGCCGGGCACGGTGATCCGCGGCGATGTGAACCACGTGCGGATCGGTGCGCGCAGCAACATCCAGGACGGCACCATCATCCACGTCAGCCACCACAGCCCGTTCAACAAGGGCGGCTACCCGACGATCATCGGTGAGGGCGTCACGGTCGGCCACGGCACCATCATCCATGCCTGCACGATCGGCGATTACTGCCTGATCGGCATGGGCGCCTGCATCCTGGACGGCGCGACGGTGAGCACCCATGGCTTCCTCGGCGCCGGCGCGGTGCTCGGCCCGGGCAAGGTGGTCGGCGAAGGCGAACTGTGGCTGGGCAACCCGGCACGGCTGGCGCGCACGCTGAGCGACAAGGAGATCGAGTCGCTGCATTACTCGGCCGATCACTACGTGCGCCTGAAGGACCAGTACCGGGGTTGATTGCGGTAAAGTCCTCAGCCGACCAGGAAGCAGTCGAGAACCGCATGCCCCCGCTGGCAGACCGGAGAGGAATCCGGCGTCCCCCGTGGCCTTCCGTACGATCCACCGTGAAGCGCCGCCGATGAGCGCACCCATGCTGGATACCTACCGGGAGGTCATCACCCCTGAAGGCGTGCCCCTGCACCTGCCGGTCGCCGGGCCGTTGCCGCGTGCGCTGGCGTGGGCGATCGACTTCGTGATCCGGGTCGGCGCATTGATGATGCTGAGCATTCCGCTGGCCTTCCTCGGCGGGTTCGGCCAAGGGCTCTACCTCGGCCTGATGTTCCTGCTGATGTGGGCCTACACCATCGTCCAGGAAGCCTGCTGGGGCCGCACGCTGGGCAAGCGCGCGATGGGCCTGCGCGTGGTCGCGCGCGATGGTGGACCGATCGGCTGGATGAGCGCGATCACCCGCAACCTGCTACGCACCGTGGACATGCTGCCGTTCGGCTACGCGCTGGGACTGCTGTCGAGTCTGTTCGATGCGCATGGCCGCCGCCTTGGCGATCTGGTCGCCGGCACCGTGGTGATCCACCAGGGCGCAGCGCCGCTGGGGGGTACCGTGCCGGTCGGCAGCGTGCTGCCCCCGCCGCAGCCCCTGCAGCCGGCCGAACAGGCTGCCGTGGTCGCCTTCGCCGAACGCGCGCCGCGGCTATCGGCCCCGCGCCAGCAGGAGCTGGCCGACATCGCGTCGCCACTCACCGGCAGCCACGGCCAGGTCGGCGTGCTGCGCCTGTATGCGATGGCCAACTGGCTGCTGGGGCGGCGATGAGACAGGAGCAGTTCGTCGCCCGCTACCAGGCCGAATGGCAGGCGCTGGAGGAGTGGCTGGCCCAGCGCGGTGAGCGCCCGCGGCAGGCGCGCCGGCAGCCGGTCCACGAGGGCCTGGACGATGGTGATTTCCCGCAACGCTACCGCCGCCTGTGCCAACAGCTGGCACTGGCGCGTCGGCGCGGTTACAGCCCGCAGCTGGTGGCACGCCTGCAGCAGTTGATGCAGCAGGGCCACACGTTGCTCTACCGCACCCCGCGTCCGCAGTGGCAGCGTGCACTCGCCTTCCTGTTCGCCGATTTCCCGCAGCTGGTGCGCAGCCAGGCGCGCAGCATGTGGGTAGCCGCAGCGTTGTTCGTGGTGCCGCTGGTGGGCAGCTTCGCGCTGATCCTGTGGCGCCCCGAGCTGATCCATCTGCTGATGGACAACGCGCGCATCGCCGAATTCGAACGCATGTACGACCCGGCCTCGCCGAACCTGGGCCGCGACAGCGGCACCAACTGGACGATGTTCGGCTACTACATCATGAACAACATCAGCATCGGCCTGCGCACGTTCGCCTTCGGGCTGATCGCCGGCGTCGGCACGGTGTTGGTGATGCTGTTCAACGGCGTCGGCATCGGATCGGTCGCCGGCCATCTGCAGCACGTCGGCCACGGCGATCCGTTCTGGCGCTTCGTGGCGGGCCACGGCGCGTTCGAACTGACCGCGATCGTGATCGCCGGCGGCGCTGGATTGCAGCTGGGCATGAAACTGCTCGCGCCCGGCCGCCGGCGTCGCATCGATGCGCTGGTCGAGGGCGGTGTGATCGGGGCCAAGCTGTGCGTTGGGGTCGCGGCGATGTTGCTGATCGCCGCCTTCATCGAAGCGTTCTGGTCCTCTATCGCGGCGATTCCGGCCTGGGGCAAATACAGCGTGGCGGCCGTGCTGTGGACCGCGGTGTTGGTGTGGTTGTGGCGCGGCGGACGCGGAGGGGCCGATGCAGATTGACCGGCTCAACATCGTCCTTCGCGCACGCTCCGGCTGGGAAGCCATGGAGCTGGGCATGGCCCTGGTGCGTCGGCATGCCGCGGCGATCTGGGCGCCGTGGGTCGTCGTGTCGCTGCCGGTGTTCGTGTTGCTCAACGCGCTGGCCTGGTGGACCGACAGTTTCGGCTGGGCCTGGTTGGCGATGTGGTGGCTCAAGCCGTTGTTCGAGCGCATCGCGTTGTATGTGATCTCGCGCGGGGTGTTCGGCGATGCATCCACCACCCCGCAGACATTGCGCGCGCAGCGCACGTGGGGCTGGGAGGGCTTCTGGGGCTATCTGGGCTGGCGGCGCCTGAGTCCGCTGCGCTCGGTGCTGCTGCCGGTGAATCTGCTGGAGGGCACCGACGCCGCGCATCGTCGCCAACGTCGGCGCGCCATCGCCGGTGGCGCGATGGGCCATACCGTACTGCTGACGCTGGTGTGCATGGTCTTCGAGATCGTGCTGGTGGTCGGCGGCATCGCCGCGGTGTTCCTGTTCATCCCGGTGGACCTGTTGTCCGAGTCCTGGCGCGCGGCGTGGGAACTGGCCAAGCAGGACATGCCGGCGTGGATGCAGCTGGGCGTGAACCTGCTGTTCTGGTTGGCCGCCACACTGATCGGGCCGTTCTATGTCGGTGCCGGCTTCGGCCTGTATCTGGACCGGCGTACGCAGATGGAAGCATGGGACCTGGAGATCGCCTTCCGGCGCCTGCATGCACGGTTGCAGCGCGCTGCGCCACTGCTGGTGCTGGCCCTTGTGCTGGTCTGGCCGGGCGCGGCACTGCACGCCCAACAGGCACCGGCGCAGTCGAACACCAAGGGTGCGTTGCCGACGCCGGCCGATGACGCTCCGTCGCCTGCGCAGGACGCCGATACGGCTTCGGACGCGGACGCGGTCGCGGATGCCGACGGTGGCGACGACGATGACGCCGATGACCCGCCGCGTACGTACGACAATGATCCGGACAACACGCCCCCGGTCATCTTTGGCGCTGAAGCGGTGGATACGGCTGGCTTCCGCCAGGCCGTGCAGCGCGCGTATGAAGACCCGCTGCAGAGTCCGACCCGTGAGGTCACCGAGTGGACGCGCATCGAGCGCGATGCAACCGAGGCGGAGAAGGCGAAACGTGAGGCCGCGGCCAAGGCCAATGGCCAACGCGGCAGCAAGGGGCCGCTGTTGCCGGCCCGGATCGCCGAATGGACGCTGTGGGCGGTGGTCGGGGTCCTGGTGTTGCTGCTGCTGGCCACCGCACCGCGCTGGCTGCCGTGGCTGCGCGGCTCCGGCCAGCGCCGCCGGGCAAAGGCGGCGGCCGTGGTGGAAGAGCCGATCCGGGTACCGGACGTGGCGCCGCCCGATCCCGCCGCGCGTGCGCGTGCCCTGTGGCAGGAGGGCCGCCCACGCCAGGCGCTGGCGCTGCTGTACCGCGCGAGTGTGGAGTCGATGAGCGAACGGGCGCAGATCAACCTGCCCCCGGGTGCGACCGAGGCCCAATGCCTGCGGGCCTCGCGACGGATGCCGGCCGAGGCCGACCGCAGCCTGTTCGCGCGCATCGTGCGGGTCTGGCAATACGCGGCCTATGCCGGCCGACTGCCCAGCGATGATGACTTCGATGCGCTTGCGACGATTCTGCAGGCCCAGTTCGGGTGGCGCGCGTGAGCGCCCGCCTGCGCTGGCTGCTGGTCGGCCTGGGCCTGCTGGTGATCGGCGTACCGCTGGCGATCCTGTTCCTGCGCACCCACGAGCGGGTGACGCACACAGAGCACCTGCCGCCACAGGGCGAAGCCAGCTACAACCCGCTGTACGTCCTCGGCCAGGCGCTGCGTGCGGACGGGCTGACCGTGCAGTCGCGGCCACGCCTGGACCTGACCCGGATGCCGCTGGCGCCGGGCGATACCCTGGTGCTGCTGCAGGACAGCGCGGAAGTGCCCGCACCTGCCGTAGCAACGCTGATGGCCTGGGTGGAGCGTGGTGGGCACCTGATCGTGCGCACGCCACCGGTGGGCAAGGACACCGCCCGCAATGGCCCGCTGCTGGACGCGCTCGGCGTGGACAGCGCGGACCGCGGAAGCTATTGCCAGCAGTTCCACGTGCGCGATGACCCGCAGCATGTGGAGTTCTGCACTGGCCGCCGCTTCGCGGTGGAGCCACCCGCGGGCATGGGGCTCGAGCGCGAGTGGGGCAACGCGGCCAATCGGGTCTTCGCCCGCCTGCGCCACGGCCAGGGGCGCATCGATGTGCTGGCCGACATGGCCTTCATGCAGGGCAAGGGCCGGCCCAACCCGACCGTTCCGCCAAACGCTGCCAACGCCCTCGTTGATGGCCTGCACGACAAAGCCCACCGCGATCTCACCCGCTACGTGCTGGCGCCCAACTACGGCAAGGGCACGATGTGGCTGGTCTACGCTTCGCGCCCGCCGTCGTTGTGGAACCGCGTGTTCTACCTCGGCTGGCCGGTGTGGGCGCCGTTGCTGCTGGCCCTGCTCGGCTGGCTCTGGCAGCGCACCCAGCGCCTGGGCAGTGAACTGCCCTCGCCTGCCGCGGAACGCCGTTCGCTGCTCGAACACATCCGCGCCAGCGGCGACCACCTGTTGCGCTTTGGCAAGGCACCGCTGTTGTATGACGCGGTCCGCCGCGCGTTCCTGGCGCGTCTGCGGCGGCGTTCGCCGAGTGCGGCCGCACTGACCGGCGAGGCCCGGGTACAGGCCGTCGCCACCTTGCTGCAGTGGTCGCACGAGCGCGTGCAGACTGCCTTGACCCCACCCGCTTCCCACGACGTCGCCGGCCTGCGCGACCGCATCCGCCTGCTGATCCAGATGAGAAACCTGCTATGACCGAGCCGACGCTTCCGCCGCCGTTGTCCCCGCCTGCCGTGACGCCATCCCCATCGCCGTTGTCCGAGCGCGTCGATGCCGTGCGCGAGGCCGTGGGCCGCGCCTTCATCGGCCAGCCCGAGGTGCTCGACCAGATCCTGATCGCGCTGCTGGCCGGCGGCCACGTGCTGATCGAAGGCGTGCCCGGGCTGGGCAAGACCCTGCTGGTGCGCGCCCTCGCCCAGGCGTTGGAACTGGACTATGGCCGCGTGCAGTTCACCCCGGACCTGATGCCCAGCGATGTCAGCGGCCATGCGGTGTACGACCCGAAGACCGAGAGCTTCAAGATCCGTCGCGGCCCGGTGTTCACCAACCTGCTGCTCGCCGATGAAATCAATCGGGCCCCGGCCAAGACCCAGTCGGCCCTGCTGGAAGTGATGCAGGAAGGCCAGGTCACCATCGAAGGCAAGGCGTTCGCGCTGTCCCCGCCCTTCCTGACCCTGGCCACACAGAACCCGGTCGAGCAGGAAGGCACCTACCCGCTGCCCGAAGCACAGCTGGACCGCTTCCTGCTCAAGGTGCTGATCGATTACCCGACGCTGGACGACGAGAAGCGCATGGTCGATGCGATCACCACCGGCCGCAGCGCGGCCGACTTCGATCTCTCGCAGGTGCCACGCGTGCTGAGCGGGGCCGAGGTGGTCGCGCTGCAGCAGGCGACCGCGGCGATCACGGTCGATCCGGAAGTGATCGACTACGCGGTGCGGATCGTGGCTGCCACCCGGCAGTGGCCGGGTATCGCCCTCGGCGCCGGGCCGCGCGGCAGCATCGCGCTGGTGCGTGCGGCGCGTGCGCAGGCGGTGCTGTCCGGCCGTGATTTCGTCATCCCCGATGACGTACGCGACATCGCCAAGCCGGCGTTGCGCCACCGCATCGCCTTGGCACCGGAACTGCAGATCGAAGGGCAAAGCGCCGACGATGCCTTGACCGCGCTGCTGGCCAAGGTGGACGCACCGCGCAAATGAGGGCGCGCGTCCTCCATCGCGAGCGATCGGCATGAGGCCGGGCGCGCTGCTGCTGGCATTGCTGGCCGGCTGGGGCCTGCTCGGCGTGCCGGTGGTGCTCGGCGCCTGGCCGCATGCGGTCTGGTGGGCGATCGGTGGCGGCGTGGCGCTGATTGCGCTGGTGGACCTGCTGCGCCTGCGCCGCCAGCCCTCGCCGAGTGTGCACCGCGAGCTGCCGGAGTCGCTGGCACTGAACGTTGAACGCGAGGCGACGCTGCGGCTGGAATCGAGCCGCCACCAGCGCGTGGACGTGTTCGATCTGGTGCCCGGCGGCTGGAGCCTGCAGGGCCTGCCGCGGTCGCTGGCGCTCAAACCGATGGTCGCCAGCAGCGTGGCGTACCGGCTGACCCCGACCGCGCGTGGCCGTTTCGTCTTCGAGGGCGTGCACCTGCGCATGCACAGCGCGTGGCGGCTGTGGCATCAACGGCGGCAACTGCCGCCGGCGCTGGCGGTGCGCGTGTACCCGAACTTCGCCCCGCTGACGCGCTTCGCATTGTTCAGTGCCGAACAGGCCTCGCGCCTGGTCGGCGCGCACCTCAAGCGCCGCCGCGGCGAAGGCACCGACTTCCACCAGATGCGCGAGTACCGCGTCGGCGACAGCCTGCGCCAGATCGACTGGAAGGCGACCGCGCGGGCGCGCAAGCTGATCTCCCGCGAATACCAGGACGAGAAGAACCAGCAGTTGGTGCTGATGATCGACACCGGCCGGCGCATGATGGCCAGCGAAGGTGGCCTGTCGCACTTCGATCATGTGCTCAACGCGGCGCTGGTGGTGTCCTACCTCGCGCTGCGCCAGGGCGACGGTGTGGGCCTGTTTGCGGCCGGGGGCGACAGCCGCTGGGTCGCGCCCAGACGCGGCATGGGCACCATCGATACCCTGCTGCGCGCCAGCTACGATCTGCAGGCGCAGCCGGTGGCCACCGATTACCTCGCCGCTGCCACCGAGTTGTCGCTGCGTCAGCGCCGGCGCTCGCTGGTGATGCTGGTCACCAACGTGCGCGATGAGGACATCGAAGACCTGCTCGCCGCAGTGCGCCTGCTGCAGCGCCAGCACCTGGTGTGCGTGGCCAGCCTGCGCGAGCGCGCGCTGGACGATGCGCTGGCCCAGCCGGTGGAGACCCTGCAGGACGCCACCCAGGCCGGCGCGATCGCGCGTTACCTGCAGCAGCGCAGCGACGCACATGACGCGCTGCGCAGCCACCGGGTGATGGTGCTGGATGTCACCGCCGAGGCCCTGCCCGGCGCGCTGGTGGAACGCTACCTGGCGGTCAAGCGGGATGGGTTGCTGTAACGCTCAGAGATAGATGCGCGTCGGCGCTTCGTCGATGATCGCGTGCGGTACGAAGCGGGCGCTGTCGCGGGTGATCCGGCTGTTGTCTTCGCGGATGCCCATGCCACAGGCGTGGTCACCCACCACCCAGCTGCCGATCAGCGGATAGCCGCCATCGAACGCGGTGAGCGGATGCGCGGCCTGGCGGATCGCCGGGCCGGTGTACGGGCCTTCGCTTTCCTGCCAGCTGCCATCGGCCAGGTGCATGGCCACATTGGCGCCCTCGCGTGAAAACAGCGGCTTGCGCACCCAGCCACGCGGCAGCTCGCTGCCATCGTCGAACTCGGCGGCGAGCAGGTTCGGGTGGCCACGGTGACGCTGCCACAGCAGCGGCAGCACGCCCTTGTTGCTGAGGATCGCCTTCCACGCCGGTTCCAGCAGCTGCACGCCCGAGGCGGGCAGCGCCTGGCCGAACGACTCGGTCATCAGGTCTTCCAGCGGGTACAGCTTGAACAGGCTGCCGATCACGGTGTCGTCGAGCGCAGTGAAGCGCCCGTCCTCGGACAGGCCGATATCTTCGATCGCGATCGCTTCGCCGCGCAGGCCGGCCTGGGCCGCGCAGTCGCGCAGGTAGGCGACCGTGCCCTGGTCTTCGTCCGACGCACCCACCGCGCTGAAATACAGCGGCGGCGGCAGCTGCGCGGCCAGTTCGCCGAAGCGTTCGACCAGCGCCTCATGGATCGCGTTGAACTGATCGGCATCCGGCGGCAGCCGGTTCTGGTTGCGCTGGTCCTCCAGCCACTGCCACTGGAAGAACGAGGCTTCAAACAGCGAGGTGGGCGTGTCGTAATTCAGCTCGTAGAGTTTGGCCGGGCCGGTGCCGTCGTAGGCAAAATCCAACCGCCCATACAGATGCGGCTCGCGGCGACGCCAGCTGTCAGCGATCCAGTCGCGGAACGGCGGCGGGATCGCCAGCTGGTCCATCAGCTGCTGGCTGCCCACCACCTCGTCCACCAGGTCCATCGCCATCGCATGCAGCTCGGCGCTGGGATCTTCGATGTCCTGTTCGATCTGGCGCAGGGTGAAGGCGTAGTACGCGGTTTCATCCCAGTACGGCAGGCCATCGATGGTGTGGAAACGGAAGCCCGACTCTTCGGCCCGGGCGCGCCATTGGCTGCGCTCGGCGATACGCACGCGCTGCATCGATCAGCCGCCGACGCTGCTGCGGTTGCTGCTGGTGTTGCCGAAGCCACCGCGGCTGGCGGTGACCGCCCGGTTCGGGGTGGCATTGACCGGGGCCAGGCCGGCCTTGCCGGCGCCGATACCGCTGGCGGTGTTCATGCCACCGGTCGACGGACCCGGGCGTGCCCAGCCCTTGGCCTTGTCCTGGTAGGCCGGGCTCGCGGCCGGCTGCTGGGCCAGGCCTGCGCCGCCACGGTTGCTCAGCATCTGCGACATGAAGAAGCCCATCATCATCGGGCCGATGAACGAATGGCCGGTGGAGGTCTTCTGTTCCACGCACTGCTCGGCGTTGTATTCGGCCTCGCAGGCTTCACGCGTGGCGTACTTGGGGGCGGCATCGGCCGACTGCTTCTGCGCCTCGGCGAAGGCAGTGCGGCAGCTGGACGGATCGCCGGTGGCTTCGGTACAGGCCTGCACCGAGGTGTAGAGCCCTTCCTGCACCTGCACGGCCTCGTTCTTCTGGCAGGCGGTGAACAGCAGCGGCGCGGCGCTCATCAGCAGCAGCGCAGTGGTCCTGGAACGTTTCATGGCGTCATGCCCCCTAGTACGGTTATCTCCCCAATCATGCCTGATCGGGGCGAACAACCAAAACCGGCAAAGTCGCCCAGCTGAACGCGGTTTCAGGTTTTGCCCGGAAAACACCGGTGGCAACGGTTGCAAACGCAACCGGAATTTTTCGGCAGAATCGAGGTGAAACGCGCCCCCACGGCCCGCCAGATCCTGCCAGCCACCATGCCTGAATACCGCTCCCGCACCTCCACCGCCGGCCGCAACATGGCCGGCGCCCGCGCCCTGTGGCGCGCCACCGGCATGACCGATGGCGACTTCCACAAGCCGATCATCGCCATCGCCAATTCGTTCACCCAGTTCGTGCCCGGCCACGTGCACCTCAAGGACCTGGGCCAGCTCGTGGCGCGCGAGATCGAGCAGGTCGGCGGCGTGGCCAAGGAGTTCAATACGATCGCGGTGGATGACGGCATCGCGATGGGCCACGACGGCATGCTGTATTCGCTGCCCAGCCGCGAGATCATCGCCGACTCGGTGGAGTACATGGTCAACGCGCATTGCGCCGATGCGCTGGTGTGCATTTCCAACTGCGACAAGATCACCCCCGGCATGCTGATGGCCGCGCTGCGGTTGAACATCCCGGTGGTGTTCGTCTCCGGTGGGCCGATGGAAGCGGGCAAGACGCGCTTGTCCGAGCACAAGCTGGATCTGGTGGATGCGATGGTGATCGCCGCCGATGAAAGCGCCAGCGACGAGAAGGTCGCCGAGTACGAGCGCAGCGCGTGCCCGACCTGCGGCTCGTGCTCGGGCATGTTCACCGCCAACTCGATGAACTGCCTGACCGAAGCGCTGGGGCTGTCCCTGCCCGGCAACGGCTCCACGCTGGCCACCCACGCCGACCGCGAGCAGCTGTTCCGCCGCGCCGGCCGCGTGGTCGTGGAACTGTGCCACCGCTGGTACGGCGGCGAAGACGTGGGTGCATTGCCACGCGGCATCGCCACCCGCGAAGCGTTCGAGAACGCGATGACGCTGGATATCGCCATGGGCGGCTCCACCAACACCATCCTGCATCTGCTGGCCGCGGCGCAGGAAGCGGAGGTGGACTTCGACCTGCATGCCATCGACGAACTCTCGCGCCGTGTGCCGCAGCTGTGCAAGGTCGCCCCGAACACGCCGAAGTACCACATGGAGGATGTGCATCGCGCTGGCGGTGTGTTCGGCATCCTCGGCGAACTCGCGCGCGGTGGCCTGCTGCATACCGACGTGCCGACCGTGCACAGCCGCACCCTGGCCGAGGCGATCGCACGCTGGGATGTCGCGGTGAGCACCGATGAAAAGGTCCACGATTTCTTCCGTGCCGGCCCCGCCGGCATCCCGACCCAGGTCGCCTTCAGCCAGGCCACGCGCTGGCCGACGCTGGACGTGGACCGTGCCGAAGGCTGCATCCGCGCCGTCGCGCATGCCTATTCGGCCGAAGGCGGGCTGGCGGTGCTGCGCGGCAATCTGGCCGTCGATGGCTGTGTGGTGAAGACCGCCGGCGTCGACGAATCCATCCACGTGTTCGAAGGCAACGCGCGCGTGTTCGAGAGCCAGGACGCCGCCGTGGCCGGCATCCTCGCCGATGACGTGGTGGCCGGCGACGTGGTGGTGATCCGCTACGAAGGCCCGCGCGGTGGCCCGGGCATGCAGGAGATGCTGTACCCGACCAGTTATCTGAAATCCAAGGGGCTGGGCAAGCACTGCGCCCTGCTCACCGACGGCCGTTTCTCCGGCGGCACCTCGGGCCTGTCGATCGGGCATGCCTCGCCGGAAGCGGCCTCGGGCGGCACCATTGGCCTCGTCCGAAACGGCGATCGCATCCGCATCGACATCCCCGCACGGCGCATCGATCTGCTTCTGGATGACGCCACGCTGGCCGCACGCCGCGCCGAGCAGGATGCACTGGGCTGGAAGCCGCGCGAGGCGCGCCCGCGCAAGGTCACCGGCGCGCTGAAGGCCTATGCGTTGCTGGCCACCAGTGCCGACAAGGGTGCGGTGCGGGACTTGGCGAAGCTGGAAGAGTAGGTCGACGCCATGCGTGGATGCGTGCAGTTTCAGGCTGCGGCGCGTTCTCATCGGAGAGCAGCCACGCATGGCGTGGCTCTACCCCGTTCTGATCGGAGAGCAGCCACGCATGGCGTGGCTCTACCGTTGTGAACGCCACGGCCACGTGGCTGTCTGATGCATCCCTACCCGATCACCCGCTTGAACGGTGGCAGTGAATCGATGATGCGCTTGCCATAGCGGCGGGTCAGCAGCCGCGAGTCGAGGATGATCACGCGGCCGGTATCGGTGGAGGTGCGGATCAACCGGCCGGAGAACTGGGTCAGCGTGCGCAGCGCATGCGGGATCGCGATCAGGTTGAAGGCATTCAGGCCGCGGCTTTCGAACCACTCGCTCAGGGTGGAGGTCTGCGGATCGGTCGGCACCGCGAACGGCACCTGGGTGATCACCACCGTGGTGCAGGCTTCGCCGGGCAGATCGAGGCCCTCGCCGAAGGAATTGAGCCCGAACAGCACCGAGCCCTCCCCGGCCGAGGTGCGCCGCAGGTGCTCATCGATCATCTTCTGCTTGGCCGTTTCGCCCTGCACCAGCACCTGCTTGCGCTGCGCGGCCGGCATCAGCTCGGCCACCTTTTCCATTTTCCAGCGCGAGGTGAACAGCACGATGCTGCCCTTGCCCCAGTCCAGCTCCTTGACCAGGTACTTCGCGATTTCCTTGGGGTGACCTTCCTTGTCATCCGGGGTGACCGGGAATGCCGGCACGATCAGCTGCGCTTGGTTCGGCAGATCGAACGGCGAGGCCAGCGAGACCATCTCGGCCTCGGCCGGAATGCCGTTGTCGATCGCCAGCGCCTGGAAATCGCCACCGCCGGTGAGCGTGGCCGAGGTCATCACCACCGAGTCCACTTCGTCCCAGAGCAGCTTGCGCAGCACGTTCGCGGCCGAGACCGGTGAGCCATGCAGAATCAGATCGCCATCGCGCGCGAGGGTGATCCAGCGCGCGGTCGGCGGCTGGCCCTCCTTGTCCTCGCGGCGCCAGCCGGTCCACAGGTTGTGCTGCTGCTCGATCATCTCCAGCGCCATGCCGAGGTTGCGCTGCAGGCGCTCGCGCGCGGCATCCTCGGGCTTGCCTTTGGCCACCTGCGTCAGCGCGGCGTGCGCCCAGTTGAACAGCGCGCGGGTGTCGTCGGCGATGGCCTCGATCTCCGGCATCCAGATGTCCGGCAAGCGGCCATTCGGAGCGCGCCACATCGGCTCCTGCGCGGAAGGATCCGGCCGCCAGCTGCGGTCGATCACATCGCGGAAGGCCTTGAGCTGCTTGCTGACCTTGGCGGCGGCCTCGATCGCCTCGTTGGGCAGCAGGTTGCCCAGCTTGTCCTTGTCCACCGCGCGGTAGGACGCGGCGATCAGCACCTGCAGACGGCCGGTGCGCTTGGCCATTTCGTCCAGCGCGAGGCTGGCCGCGCCCTGGTCGATGGCGACGTTGCCGATGTGATGCCCTTCATCAAGCACCAGCAGCATGTCCGAGGGCGGCGCGATCAGCGGCTGGCCGTTGTCGCTCTCGCCGATCGACAGCGCCGACAACAGCAGCGCGTGATTGGTCACCACGATCTGCGCCTCGCGCACGGTGTTGCGCGAGCGCAGCACCGCGCACTGCGCCGAGTAGGCGCACTTGCGCCCGGCGCAGCCGGAGGCCGGCGTGGTGATGCGCGAGCGCAGGGTGTTGCTGATCGTTTCCGGCGCGTTGTCCAGGTCACCGTTCCAGCGGCCTTCCAGGAAGGCCTTGCTCAGCGACTGCGCCAGGTCCATCTCGATCGGCGCCAACGGCCGGTCGAACAACGGCTGTTCGTCGTCGAACATGCCTTCCTGCGCGCCATCGCCATGCGCCTCGGCCGCGTTGCGGGTGCACAGGTAGCGGGTGCGGCCCTTGGCCAGCGCCACGGTGGCTTCAATGCCGGTGGCCTTGAGGAAATTGGGGATGTCGCGCTCGACCAACTGCGACTGCAGCGCCACGGTGCCGGTGCTGATCACCAGTTTCTTCTTGGTCGCCAGTGCGATCGGCACGCCGGCGGTCAAGTAGCCCAGCGACTTGCCGACGCCGGTGGGTGCTTCGACCACGCCGACGCCGCCGCTGTGCGAGAGCGCACGCGACACCACGCCGATCATCTGGCTCTGCGAACGCCGAGTGCTGAAGCCGGGCGTATTGGCCTGCAGCTTGGCGTAGGCATCGCGGATGCCGGCCTTGAGCTCGTCGTTCAGGGCGCGGGGAGCTTCAACTTTTTCGGTCACGCCGGGGGACTGCCTGACTGGATCACGGCCCCCATTTTCTCACGACCCGGGGGCCGTGACCGGCGCCATTTTCCGCGCCGGTTCATATCCGTGACGCGGCCCACGCCAATACTGTGGGCCGCGACAGGTGGCTGCACCCGCTCAGCGTGGCGGCAGCGGCGCAGTGGGGGGAACGGCGCGGCCGCGCAGCGCGCGGGTCATCGCCCAGACCAGCAGCACCAGCGCGAGCGCCTCGAACAGATTGAGCGCGAAGTGGCCGGCACCGAGCAGCTTGGACATCAGCTGCAGATTCTCGTAGTTGCCCTGCTGCACCATCCACATCGGCACCAGGTTCAGCACCAGGCCGGCCAGGGTGGTCAGCGCCATCACGCCCAGCGCAGCCAAGGCCACGCTGCGGATCGCGCCGCGCGGGGTATCCACCACCCAGACCACCGCGATCGCCAGCGCGATCAGTACCGGCAGGCGCACGCCCACCATGGTCAGCATCGAGATCAGCAGATCCATGTCCACCGGCTCAGTCCTCGCCGGCCAGCGGGGCCAGTTGGGTCCGCAGCTCGGTGTAGACCGCATCGGTCTGCGGGCGCACGGCGTGCCACTGCAGGAAGCTCTCCGCCGCCTGTTCGACCAGCATGCCCAAGCCATCAACGATGTTGCGGCAGCTGGCCGAGCGCGCCCACGCAGTGAAGGCAATCGCGGCCTCGCCGTAGTTGAGGTCGACCGCGGTGGTCATGCTGTTGACCAGCGACAGCGGCAGCTTGAACTCCGCGGCGCGGTCGCGGCCGGCCGAGGTGGCGTTGATGATCAGCTCGAAATCGCCCAGCTCGCGGATGTCTTCCCAGTAGCGGGTGATGGCGCGACCCGGCTCACCCATCGCATCGATCAGCGCGTCGGCGCGCTCGGGGGTGCGGTTGACCACCACCAGCTCCAGGATGCCGGCATCCAGCAGGGCCGGGGCCACGCTGCGGGCCGAGCCACCGGCGCCGATCAACAGGGTGCGGCGGCCACGCAGGTCCAGGCCGTGACGGTCGGTGAGATCCCGGACCAGGCCGATACCATCGGTGGTATCGCCATGCCAGCGATCGCCCTTGCGCAGCAGCGTGTTGACCGCACCGGCGCGGCGCGCGCGCGAGGTCAGCGTGGTGCACAGCGCGAAGGCGGCTTCCTTGTGCGGCGCGGTGATGTTGGCGCCCACGCCCCCCTCGGCGGCAAAGGCGTCCAGGGCCGCCAGGAACTCGCCCGGCGATGCCTCGATCGCACGGTAGTCCAGCGCCAGGCCTTCCTGCCGGCCGAACGTGGCATGGATGTGCGGCGACTGCGAATGCGCGATGGGCTGGCCGAATACGGCGTAACGGTCGGTCATGGGTTTCCTGCTCCGGGCCTAGAATGGAACGCAAACCCCAACGGACGCGATGATGCGCATTCCATTGTCTCTGCTCGCGCTGAGCGCCAGTTTACTCTGCACACCCGCCGCGATGGCGCTTTCCGAATTCGGCATCGAGGGCATGGGCGTGGTCTCGACCAAGGCCAACGAGGCGCAGGCCACGATCGCAGCGGATGGCCAGCGCATCGTCTGGGCCAGCGACCGACCCGGCGGAAAGGGGGGCTGGGACCTGTGGCAGGCGGTGCTGCGCGAGGGGCGCTGGCAGGACCCTGCCCCGCTCGCGCTCAACAGCGCCAATGACGAGCGCGACCCGTACTTCAGCCACGATGGCCGCTGGCTGTACTTCGCCTCCAACCGCAGCGGCGGAAAAGGCGGCTTCGATCTGTACCGTGCCCCGGTGACCGCCGACGGCACCATCGAGGCCGTGCAGGCCCTGCCGGCGCTCAACACGCGCGACGACGAACGGGCGCCCGCGCTGCGTCCGGATGGGCGCACGCTGCTGTTCTCACGCAACGGCAGGCAGACCCAGGGCGGCTTCGATCTGTATCTGGCGCCCGTGCAGGGCGAGGGATTCGGTACCGCGCAGGCCCTGCCGGCCCCGCTCAACACGGCCGCCGACGAACTTGGGGCGGCGTGGCTGGACAATGACGGCGCACTGGCGTTCACCCGCGCGAGCGACGGGCATTCGCAGGTCCTGCTGGCGAGCTGCGATCACCGCCAGGCGGCGGTGCCGCTGATGCTGTCCTTCAATACCGCCGACGGCCAGACCGGTGCGCCGGTGGTGGACGCGTCGAAGCCGTCGGAGATGGTCCTGGCTGGCATGGCACGCGCACCGCGTGCCGGCGGGCTGGATCTGTACCGGATCAAGGCGCCGTCAGCGCCGCAGGGTCCGGGCTGCGGTTGATGTTGCGGGGCCGAAGGGCAGCGACGCTTGGCGTCGCTCTACCCGTGGAGGCGGCGCCGCCCAGGGTCAATGGCCCTGCAGCAGCTCCGCGCGCAGCTGCTCGTACTGCGCTTCGCTGATCTCGCCGTGATCCTTGCGCTGGTTCAACGCGGCCAGCTGTGCCTGCAAGGCGGGCGACAGCTGCGCCTCACGGGCGATGCGGGCCGCGGCGGAGGGTTGCTCCGGTGCCTGCCGCGCGGCGCGGCGCACGCCACGGATCACCAGCCCGATCACCACGGCGAAGGCCAGCACACCGGCCGTCCAGGTCACCCACTGTAGCCATCCCATCGTCTGCATCATCGTCGTCCTGTATCGGGTGGGCGCGTATTGTCAGCGCTCACGCAGCCAACGCGCCACCTGCGGGGCGAAATAGGTCAACACGCCATCGGCGCCGGCGCGCTTGAAGCCGATCAACGACTCCATCACGCACGCCCGCTCGTCCAGCCAGCCATTGGCGAAGGCCGCCTTCATCATCGCGTACTCGCCACTGACCTGATAGGCGAAGGTCGGCACGCCGAACTGCTGCTTCACCCGGCGCACCAGGTCCAGGTAGGGCATGCCCGGCTTGACCATCACCATGTCCGCCCCTTCTTCCAGATCCAGCGCGATCTCACGCATGGCCTCGTCGCCGTTGGCCGGGTCCATCTGGTAGGTCTTCTTGTCCGCCTTGCCGAGGCCGGTGGAGCTGCCGACCGCATCGCGGAACGGGCCGTAGAACGCCGAGGCGTACTTGGCCGAGTAGGCCATGATCCGCACATTGACGTGGCCGGCGGCATCGAGCGCACGGCGGATCGCACCGATGCGGCCGTCCATCATGTCCGAGGGCGAAATGATGTCCACGCCCGCTTCGGCATGCGACAGCGACTGCTTGACCAGCGCCTCCACGGTAATGTCGTTGAGCACATAGCCCTTGTCATCGATGATGCCGTCCTGGCCGTGCGTGGTGTACGGATCCAGCGCGACATCGGTCATCACGCCCAGC
This sequence comes from Stenotrophomonas sp. TWI273, assembly GCF_039674765.1. Classification (NCBI taxonomy): domain Bacteria; kingdom Pseudomonadati; phylum Pseudomonadota; class Gammaproteobacteria; order Lysobacterales; family Lysobacteraceae; genus Stenotrophomonas; species Stenotrophomonas sp. TWI273. The sequence goes on along the minus strand of NZ_JBDJOA010000002.1, from coordinate 108,108 downwards.
TCGGGGAAGCGCGACTTCAATGCGCGGATGGCGCGCTGTGCCAGGCCGTTCTCGTCCCATGCCGCCGCGGCATCGAGCGACTTGCCGGCCGGATCGATCACCGGGAACAGGTCGATCACCGGAATGCCCAGCTCCAGCGCTTCTTCCGCCACTTTCAGCAGCTCGTCGATGGACAGCCGCTCCACGCCCGGCATCGAGGCCACCGGCGCGCGGCCGGCCAGCTCGTGCACGAACACCGGATAGATCAGGTCGTCGGTGGTCAGCGTGTTCTCGCGCATCAGGCGGCGCGAGAACTCGTCGTGACGCATGCGGCGGGGGCGATAGTCGGGGTGTGCCATGAGGAACTCCGGAACAGAATGCAGGAAGGAGGGCAGGAACTACTGCAGCAGGTAGTGCCGCGGTTGCAGCGGCTCGGGCAGCGGCTGGACGCCCAGGCTGTCGAGCAGGTCGATCTCGATGATGCGCACCATGGCATCCAGCGGCAGGTCGTTGGATTCCAGCCCGAACGGCTCCTCCATCTCCTCGCCCAGCTGGTCCAGGCCGAAGAACGCATAGGCGAGCACGGCCGAGACCACGGGAGTGGCCCAGCCCAGCGAGCTGGCCAGGCCGAAGGGCAGCAGCACGCAGAACAGCCATGCGCAGCGGTGCAGCAGCAGCGTGTAGGCGAACGGCAGCGGCGTGGTCAGGATGCGCTCGCAACCGGCCTGGATGCTGGACAGTGCATGCAGGCGCGTTTCGAACTGGGTGTACAGGAACGGATCAAGCTGGCCGGCGCGCAGCGCCTGGGCGAGATCGGCGGCGATCATCGCCAGCAGCTGGTCGGGCGCGTTGAGGCGCTGGCCGAACCGCGCGCGATCGGCCTCGGGCACCCACGGCAGCGCCGCCAGCGCCATGTCGCGGCCACGCAGGCGGGCGGCCAACGCATGCGCGAAGCCGATGCACAGCCGGCACACGCGGTCGCGCAGCGCAGGATCGTCGACCAGCAGCGCCTGGCACAGGCGGGCCAGGCTGCGGGATTCATAGATCAGCTGGCCCCACAGCTTGCGGCCTTCCCACCAGCGCTCGAAGCAGGCGTTGTTGCGGAAGCTCAGGAAGATCGACAGCACCAGGCCCAGCAGCGTGAACGGTGCCACCGAGACGCGCTCGATGCCCGGCGGGTGCCACAGCTCGGCCAGGGCAGCCACCGCGATCGACAGCAGCAGGATCGCCACCACCTTCGGGGCCACCGCCGGAACGATGGAGCCGCGCAGGATGTAGAGCAGTTGCCAGCCGTGGGGACGAGGACGAATGATCATCGGTGCAGGGAGAGCGCCCGGACGGGCGTGGACCGCCGGCAGAGCCGGATGCGGCAGCCAGTCATTCTACGCCGATGGTACCGGGCGGCCGTGAGCTGCGACGGTCGGTCGCACCCGGGCCGCGCACGGGCCGCTCAGATGATGCCGCCACCCAGCCCCAGCCGGACGATGCCCACCACCACCACGATGCCGTTGAGCACCAGCCCGGTCCAGGCCCGGCCGCGCTTGCTGGCGTGGGTGAACAGGATGCCGATCGCGGCGATGACCGCGCCCACTGCCGCGAACGGGATCAGGAACCAGTTGCCCCAGCCCAGCAGCGGGATCAGGGCCACAATCATCCAGAGCAGCGCGACGATGCCCCACAACAGACTGATCAATCCCATGCCCGGCTCCTTGAGGTGAATGCGTGGCCCACCATAGCGGTTCCCGGCGCAGGCGCAAGCGCCGGCGAGACGCCGTTGGCGGGGGCCTCACCGGGCCGGTGCTAGGGTGCGCTGGCAGGGGTTGGGACCGATTCAGTCGCCAGCGCCGATCATCCCAGCCATCACACACAGGGGTAACGCCATGAACATCCGATGCGCTGCATTGCTGGGCCTGGCGCTGCTCAGCGCCGGCTGCGCCAGTACCTCCAAGGTCATGCTCGGCCAGGCGCGTGCGCCGGTCGATCCGGCCACGGTGCAGATCTATTCCACGCCGCCGGCCGGGTCGCAGGAAATCGCCCAGCTCGAATCGGCCAGCGCGGTGGGTTTCGGCACGCAGGGCCAGACCGATGCCGCGGTCATGCGGCTCAAGCGTGAGGCCGCCGCCCTCGGTGCCAACGGCGTGATCCTGATGGGCGTGGGCTCCAGCGGCTCGCCAGTCGGCATGTCCGTCGGTGCGGGCAGCTACGGCTCGCACGTGGGCGGTGGCGTTGGCATCGGCATCCCGACCACGCAGAAGCGCGCGGCCGGTGTGGCCATCTGGGTACCGAATCCGCCGCCGGCGCCGCGTCTGCCGACGCAGACGATCACGCCGCAGCGGTAACGAAGGCCGCGGTAGGCCACGACCGTTGGTCGTGGCTGCTGGGATAGCGCACCGACCAACGGTCGGTGCCTACCGCAAACGCGTCAGCGCTTGGCCGCGCTTTTGTACTTCGGCACGAACACGTCATTGACGGCCTTGGCCAGCTGGTCCGGCGGCAGCAGACCCTGGTCGAGCAGGAAGTTGTTGAACGCCAGCCGGTCGAAGCGATCGCCCAGCGCCAGCTCGGTCTGCATGCGCAGCTCAAGAATCCGGGTGTAGCCGTAGAAGTAGCTGCCGGCCTGGCCGGGCATGCGCACCATGTAGCGGTCCAGCTCCTGCGTGGCCATCGCCTTGGACAGGCCAACCTCATCGATCAGCACGCGCTCGGCGTTGGCCCGGTCGATCTGACCCAGGTTGAGCATCGGGTCCAGCATCGCGCGCGCGGCCCGCAGCAGGCGGAACTGCAGCGCGATGAGCTGCCCGTCCAGCGGCTCGTACGGCACCATCTCCGCCTCGGCATACAGCGCCCAGCCTTCCACGTTGACCGAGTTGAACGCGAACATCGTGCGCGCCAGCGAGATGCCGCGCTCGACCATCGCGGTGAACTGCAATTCGTGACCCGGGCGCCCTTCATGCGCGCTCAGCGTCCACGCGGCCGAGCCGAAGTTGAAATCGTCGTACTGCGCGGCCTTGTCGCCCGCGGCCGGGTTGCCCAGCGGCAGCACGAAAGTGCCCTGCTGCCCGGTGTTGCCGACCAGCGGCGCCGGCAGGAAATGCGGTGCCGGCGAGGCAGCGCTTTCCGCCGCCGAGCCCAGGCGCATCTGCATCGGGCGCTGCGGCACGTCGACGATCTTTTCCTTGCGGATGATCGGGTCGATCGCATCGATCACGCCGCGGTAGTGGAGCTCGAGCTGATCGTCGGGAATCTTGTCGCCCTTGAGCGCGCGCACCACCGCCACCGGATCGGTGGTGTCGGTGACCTTCAGGCCCTTGGCCTGCACCACCAGCGGCGCCAGCTGGCGCATCGCCGAGCGGGTCTCCATGAACTCCAGCTGGGCACGCTGCATCAGCAGCGCCGGGGCGATGTCGATGCCCACGCGCTTGAGCTGGTAGGCGTACAGCGGATCGGGCAGGCGCGCATCGGTGCGGGCCTTGGGCAGCACCTCGCGACGGGTCCAGTCACGGTACTCGCGCAGCTGGCTGGCGATGGTCTGCAGCGCCTGCTCGGCACCGCCCACCTTGTACTTGCCGAACAGCTGCTCGATGCCGGTGATGTAGGTATCCACATTGGCCAGCGACTGCTCGACTTCGATCTTCGTCGGCTGCAACAGCGTCTTGTCGCCCAGGCGCTCTTCATAGCGCTGGCGCGACAGCGTCGTCACCGGCTGCGTGCCCGGGGCAAGCCCGGCGTAGGCCTTCAGGCGGTCCAGCGCCTTGGCCCGGCGCTCGGCGGGCACCTGATCGGACAGCAGCAGGTTGAGACCGCTGAACACCGTCTGCGGGGTATCGCTCCACGGCAGCAGGTATTTCTCGTTGAGTTCGCTGCCTTCGATGTTCTGGTCGGCGGCGGCGATCATGATCGCCAGGTCCTGACGGACGTTGGGATCGCGCTCGGTGGCGAGCTTGGCCTGCAGCTCACCGCGGGCCTTGGTCATCGCCGCGCGGTAGCGGGCGCCATTGTCCGGGCCGAAGTCGGCCACCTTGTCGTCATAGCCCGGCACGCCGAAGAAGCCGGTCTCTTCCGGCTGGAACGGGCCCTGCGCATCCAGCAGGATCTGCGCCAGCTGGTTGCTGCGGGTGACCCATGCGGGCGAAGCGGCGGGCTTGGCGGCAGCCGGGGCGGCCAACGCCGGCGGGGCCGACAGCGCGGCGGGAACGGACAGGGCCAACGCAACAGCAAGGACAAGCGGCTTCATGCAGGAACTCCAGGGCAGGATGCCTGCGACCCTACGCACTTGGCGGGTCGGGGGCAATTGGCCGGAGGTCATGGCTTGATTGTTAACCTCCCGGCCCGGGTCAGTCTGCTCACGGGTCTGGATAGAATGCAGCTATTGTGGCTCGTGTCTCATTCAACACGCGGACGTTGTCATGCAGACGCGCCGTTCCAGCCGGCAATCCGTTGTGGCTCACCCGCGGAGATGACCAGCGGTTGACCCGTCCGCATGCACGATCACTGCAATCGTAAGCCATCACTGTCCTCCACCGGTCAAGTGTATTCAATGGTGATTGATAGCCATGCCCGTATTGGAATTTTGGAGGGCTGATGGACGCGTGTGCAGGATCATGGTCGGCGCCCAAGAGGTGGCCGATTTCATGGGCGAGGCTGTTGATCTCATTAGGAAGGCAGCGACGTTCAACCACCGCAAATGCCGTTTCCTTCGTTGCCAGAAGCCGTTGTGCTTGACCGCAGACGGATTCCGGATCTTTCGTGTCGATGATCATCAGCATCAAATCCGCCTTTTCCAGATGCCTCATCCTATGCACCAGCCAGAGCGGGCCGTTAGAGCCCAGAACAAGGTCATCCAGCGTCTGTACCACGCTGGATTCAGCGTAGCCGGGCAGCGCATTTCCAGCCCGCTGTAGTTCAACCCGAATACCGCTAGCGAGGAAGCCAGCAGTTGCGTGTTCGACCGCTCCCTCCATCATTCTGAAAACCTGCTCCCTACCGTTGGCAAGCGCACCATTTCCGTACCCAAAAGCCACGCGTATCGTCGATACCGCGGTTGATGGGGAAGCAGCCTTATCCAGGATGAGCGGGTCCGCCGGATAGGGATCACGCACCGTGGGTGCTTCATTGGGAACCCGGCGCAGATCGATGCGCACCAGTAGATCCCCAAACAGCTGATACAGCAAATGGCCACGTGAAAAACTGGACATGAGGTCGCCGTTGCCCAGCTCGGTGATTTCGACAGTGCTCGACATTCCCCCAGGCCCCCGCACGCCGATGATCGTCCCTGCCCACAGTTGCCGCGACGTGGGCGAGCGCTGGACATCATGCGTGCTGACATCCGCCACATATAGAGGAACATCTTCCGGCTCTCTGGCGATCAGGGGCGTGCGCTCGATAATGAACACGTCGTCGAACAGATCGACCTGGATCCGATCGGACGCCAGTGCCGTGCGATCTACCTTGACCCGGCGCACCCAGTCATACATTCCGCCGGCATAGTGCTTGCGCGCCTCCAGCCCGGGATCCCACCCACCAGTGGGAACCTCGATGAACGGTAGCGCCGCAAAGGTTGTCGGCGCTAGAAACAAACCACACAACACAGCCATCAAGCCACTCAAGATTCGTTCCACCGCTCCACCTCGCCCGCAGCATTGCCCAAACGGGCAGGTGCATCGAGACTAGAGACCGCGGGTACGCAGAACCCAGCGTGGCATCACGGTATCAAAGAAAACAGCAGTCATTGCGAATCCAGAAGGCAGCAACGTCAGCTTCGCCTCTCAAAGACTGAGCGACGGCGGACACTCGCCCTTGGCGCGGCACTCAGCCAACGCACAGCGCTCGGCCGCCTCGGCGTCGTCCAGCGCGGTCAGATCGATGGCCTCGTTGGCATCGGTCACTACGTACAGCATCGGGTAGTCCCAATGGTCGCCGCTGCGCTTCGCATTGAGGAACAGGCGGCCCTTCCCTTGTGGGCCGGTCACACCGATCACGAACTGGCTCTGGCCATTGGAATGCATCGATCCCGCCGGCAGGTAGCCATCACGCAACGGTTCACCGAGGGCCTCGACCAGCTCGATGTTGCAACGTGCGCGGCGCATGGCCTCCTGGTAGGGCGTGCTGGATTTGCTCCAGTACGCCCACTGCGACAGCGCGAACCACACCGCGCCCGCTGCCGCCGCCATGCCGACCACCACCGCCACTGGCATGGCCCAGCGCCAGTGACGGCGCCACCAACCGGTGCGCACGGTGGTACCAGGAAGTGCGGGCGGCAATGTCATCGGCAAACTCCTTGTCAGGCCGGTGGCAGCAACGGCGGATCAGGGCGCCAGGCAGCGCCCCAGGAAGTCCTCGGCCAGGCGGTAGCGGTGCAGCGCGTTGCTGCCCGACAGGCCGTGCTTGGCACCGGGATAGGTCATCAGTTCAAACGGCTGGCCGCGCTTCTGCAACGCGCTCATCAACACGGTGGAGTTGGTGAACAGCACGTTGTCATCGGCCATGCCGTGGATCAGCAGCAGCCGCGAGCGCAGGCCGTCGATATGCGCCAGCACGCGCGCTTCCTCGTAGCCCTTCGGGTTGTTGCCCGGCAGGTTCATGTAGCGCTCGGTGTAGTGGGTGTCGTACAGGCCCCAATCGGTCACCGGTGCACCGGCCACGCCGCAGGCGTAGCTGTCGGAGGCCTTGGCCAGCAGCATCAGGGTCATGTAGCCGCCATTGGACCAGCCCTGCACACCGATGCGCGCCGGATCAACCCAGGCCTGCTGCTTCAGCCAGGCCACGCCGCGCAGCTGGTCAGCCACTTCCACCGTGCCCTGCACGCCGTACAGCGCACCGCCGAAATCACGGCCACGGCGTGGGGTACCGCGGTTGTCCAGCGAAAACACCACGTAGCCCTGCTGGGCCAGGTACTGGTTGAACAGGTGATCGCCACGGCCGGGCCAGCTGTTGGTGACCGTCTGCGAGGCCGGGCCGCCATAGACGTACACCACGACCGGATAGCGCTTGGCCGGATCGAAACCGGTCGGCTTGATCAGGCTGTAGTTCAGTTCTGTCTTGCCGTCGGCGGCGGTCAGGGCGCCGAACTCGACCGGGCGCTGCGCATCGAGATAGCGTGCGTACGGATGCGCCGGGTCTTCAAGATTGTTCTCGACCAGGGTGGCGATCTTCTCGCCGTTGGCACGGTGCAGCGCGATCTGCGGCGGCGTGGTGGTGTTGGACCAGCTGTCCACGTAGACGCTGGCGTTGCGCGCGAAGCTGGCGGTGTGCATGCCCGGGGCCTGGGAGAGGCGCTGCGGCACCCCACCCTGCAGCGACACGGCGTACAGCTGGCTTTCGCGCGGGCTGTCCATGCCGGCGCGGAAGTAGACCTTGCCAGCATCTTCGTCCACGGCCAGCAGTTCGTCCACCGGCCAGTTACCGGCGGTCAGTGCGGTGACGGTCTTGCCGTCATCGGAGATGCGGTACAGGTGCTCGAAGCCACTACGCTCGGACGACCACACAAAGCCGCCCTGCTTGAGGAAGCGCAGGCTGTTGTGCAGCGGTACCCAGGTCGGCGAGGTTTCGGTCACCAGCGTGCGCTGCTGGCCGCTGGCCAGTTCGGTCTGGATCAGTTCGAGCGTCTTCTGGTCGCGCGACTGGCGCTGGAAGGTCAGGTGCTTCGGATCGCGCCAATCGACGCGGGCCAGGTAGATATCGGGGTTGCGGCCCAGGTCGATCCAGCGCGGCGTGGCGTTGCGGCGCGGCGCGATCACCGCCAGTTTGACGGTGACGTTGTGGTCGCCAGCCGCCGGGTAGCGCTGCTCGATCATCTCGGTGCGGTCGGCATACATCTCGTAGCGCTTCTGCACCGGCACCGGCGATTCATCGATGCGGGCGAAGGCGATCGCCGAGTCATCCGGCGCCCACCAGTAACCGGTGTGGCGGTCCATTTCCTCATCGGCGACGAACTCCGCTACGCCATTGCCGATGGTGTCGCTGCCATCGTCGGTGAGCTGGATCTGCTGGCCACTGGCCAGATCGATCACCCACAGGTTGCGGGCACGCACGAAGCTGACGAAGCCGCCCTTCGGCGACAGCTTGGCATCGGTAGCGAAGCCTTCCCCATGGGTGAGCTGGCGCACCGCGGCCTTGCCCTGCTTGCTCAGGTCGTACAGGTACAGCTCGCCGCCGAGCGGGAACAGCAACGTGCGTGCATCCGGCGACCACTGGTAATCGACGATGCCGGTCATCGCGGCGATGCGCTGGCGCTCGCGGCGGGCCTTCTCGGCGTCGCTCAGGGTTTCCGTGCCGGGCAGCACCACCTTGGAATCCACCAGCAGATGGGTCTGGCCGCTGGCGAGGTCGTACGCCCACAGGTCCAGTTGGTTGCGGTCGGCGTCCTTGCCGCGCAGGAAGCTGACCTGCGAGCCGTCCGGGGCCACCTTGGGTTTCATCAGGGTCGGGCCGGACAACGGCAGCGGGCCGGTGATGGCATCCAGGGTCAGTTTTTCAGCGTGGGCGATCGAGGTCGAGGCGAGCATCAGGGCGAGCGAAGCAAACAGGTGGCGCATGGAGGGTTCCGGCAGCGTCTGGGCAGTCCCCGGCCAGGAAAACGGCACGGGGAACGCTTCATCCTAACCAAAACCGTTCCGGTCGTGCCGGGAATGGCGGGCGTCCGGGCGCGCCCACCGCTGCGGGGAGCCGGCCAGCGGCCGGCACGACCGGGCAAGCGACCACCGCGTCAGCGCTGGCCGAACAGGTGCTTGCGCTCTTCTTCGCTGAGCGGCTTGCCGGCCTGCGGGTTCACCTTCTCGCGCAGGGCGTAGGCCCGCTGGGTGGCCGGGCGCGCAGCGATCGCGTCATGCCAGCGCTTGAGGTTCGGGAAGGCGCTGAAATCGACCGGAAGCGTGTCGTAGGCCCCGATCCACGGGTAGCTGGCCATGTCGGCGATGCTGTAGTCATCGCCGCCGAGGTAGGCACTCTGCGCCAGGCGCTTGTCCATCACGCCGTGCAGGCGGCGCACTTCGTTGTTGTAGCGCTCGATCGCATAGGGAATCTTTTCGGGCGCGTAGACGTTGAAATGGCCCATCTGACCGCTCATCGGGCCAAGGCCGGCCATCTGCCAGAACAGCCATTCCAGCACCGCCACCCGGCCGCGGCTGTCGGCCGGCAGGAAGCGGCCGGTCTTTTCGGCCAGGTACAGCAGGATGGCGCCGGACTCGAACACGCTCTGCGCCGCGCCGCCGTCGGTGGGCTGGTGGTCGACCAGCGCCGGCATCTTGTTGTTGGGTGAGATCGCCAGGAAGTCGGGCGTGAACTGGTCCCCGGCGCCGATGTTCACCGGCTGGATCCGGTACGGCAGGCCGGTCTCCTCCAGCATCAGCGTGACTTTGTGGCCATTCGGGGTAGGCCAGTAGTACAGGTCGATCATGGCGACGGCTCGCGGATTGGGAATACCGAGTCTAGTCCGTCATTCGGCTTGGCAGGGTCAAGCCGGACCGTTACGCTGCGCCGTCCCCGCAACGCAGCATTCCAGCATGAGCTCGACCCAGACCCCCATCAGTCCCCTGTCTTCCCTGATCTTCGCCTCGCGCTGGCTGCAGCTGCCGCTGTACCTGGGCCTGATCCTGGCGCAATGCGTCTATGTGTTCCTGTTCGGCAAGGAGTTGTGGCACCTGCTGCACGAGGCCAATGAGATGGGCGAGCAGCAGATCATGCTGCTGGTGCTGGGCCTGATCGACGTGGTGATGATCTCCAACCTGCTGGTGATGGTCATCGTGGGCGGCTACGAGACCTTCGTGTCGCGCCTGCGCCTGGAAAACCACCCCGACCAGCCGGAGTGGCTGAGCCACGTCAATGCGAGCGTGTTGAAGGTGAAGCTGGCGCTGTCGATCATCGGCATCTCCTCGATCCACCTGCTGAAGACCTTCATTGCAGCTGGCAATCTGGATGGGCTGCCATCGTGCAACAGCGACGCGTACCTGCAGGCCGTTTCGGCCGCTGTCGCAGCCGCCGGGCCCACGGCCGCCGTAGCCTTCAAGTGCTCGGCCATGACCTCCACCGGCGTGATGTGGCAGACCATCATCCATGCCGCCTTCATCCTGTCGGCGATCGGTATCGCCTACACCGACAAGCTGATGAACGGGACGCCGAGCAAGACGTTGTCTCACTGAGGCTTGCACGGCAGCGGCGGCATCGGTGAGGATGCCCCCTGCCCTGGCCGCCTGGCCCCCGGGCCGGGCGGGGTGATGCTAGATTGCACACCTGCGGGTCCGCCGTGGACGTCGGGAAACGTCCATGGCCTTCGGTCGGCCTGACCGCATCAGGCCCTACGTATCGTCGTCTTCAAAGGGGAGTTGGATGTCGCACGTCAAGACTCATGGCCCGGCGCGGCTGTTCGCGCCGATGATCCTGCTGGTGGCCCTGTCCGCCTGCTCTGGCAAGGACGAAACCGTACCGGCCGCACCTGCGGCACCGGCAGCCCCCACTGCTGCGCCGGCCGCACCGGCGGTGTCGGCCAAGGTCCAATCGTTGGGCACCGAAGAACTGCGCGAGCTGGCCGGCAAGGCGCTGCGCGAGAACCGCATGTACGCCCCGGCCGGCGACAACGCCATCGAGTATTACCTGGCGCTGCGTGACAAGACCCCGGATGATGCCTCGGTCAAGAGCGCGTTGACCGATCTGCTGCCGTACACCCTGATTGCCGCCGAGCAGAACCTGGGCCGCGAAGACTTCGCTGAGACCCAGCGCCTGGTCGCGCTGATCGAGAAAGTCGACCCGACCGCCCCGGCGTTGCCCCGCCTGAAGCAGGGCATCAGCGGCAGCATGCAGACTGCGCTCAAGCGCACCCAGGAAGAGACCGACAAGGTCAAGAAGGACGCCGAGACCCGCGCCAAGCAGCTGGTGGAACAACAGCGCCTGGCGCAGCAGCAGACCACCGAAGCCGAGGCCGCGCGCCAGATTGCTGCCCAGCAGGAAGCCGCGCGCCGTGATACGCAGGATGCCGAGCGCCAGGCCAACGCCCGTCGCGAGGCCGAACAGCGCCAGCAGCAGGCGGCCGCCCAGCAGGCTGCGGCGACCCGCCAGGCCGCCGCCGCACCAAGCCTGCGCCCGGTCAGCACGCCCGCCCCGCGCTACCCGGCCGACGCGCTGCGTTCGGGCACCTCCGGCGAAGTCCTGGTCGAACTCACCGTCGGCACCGACGGCTCGGTGACCGCCGCCCGCGTGCTGCGCGCCACCCCGGCCCGCGTGTTCGACCGCGAAGCACTCAATGCCGTCAAACGCTGGAAGTTCGAACCGGTCGGTGCACCGGTCACCACGCGCCGCACGCTTGCCTTCGCGCCGGAAGGCGGCTGATCGCGACGTAAGCTGGTATGACGAAAGGCCCGGAGTGATCCGGGCCTTTTTTCTGATTTCAGTGGCGCATGCAGCACTGCCGCTATAGGGCAGTCGAAGGTTCTTGCAACGCCAAGGTGCCGGGCAACCCAGCGCTGACGAGATCACGCCCTGCCATCCCCACGCCGAGCAGGGCAATCAGCATCAGCAAGACGCCTGAGACGCGCAGCATCCCCCGGTGCACGTTTGGTTTCACCAACCGCCGGACCAACAGGCAGACCGTCATCAGGGTGGCGAAGTCCAGCACGATCCACAGTACGGTCAGCAGCCCCAGGCTCACCGTTGGCTGAGGCGTGATCTCGAGGAACTGCGGAAAGAACGATGCGAAGAAGATGATGTCTTTAGGGTTCGAGATCGACATCACGAAGCCCTTTGTGAAACTCCCGTGCGTCGCCACCGGCGTGGCCGCCGCCCTTCCGGCATCGTGCAGCATCTTGTAGCCGAGATAGCCGATGTAAAGGGCGCCGCCGCCTTTGAGCAAGGTAAACACCGTCTCATTGATAGACAGCAGCCCTTGGACGACCAGCATCGACAGCACGATCAGTACGAGGGAGCCAGCGTTGGTGCCGGCAATCGCCCGAAGCGCCAGCTTCGGTCCACCGACGATGCCGGTGCCTGCCACGAACACCGCAACAGGGCCTGGCATGGCGATCATCACGACCACGCTGAAAACGTACAACACGACAAGATTGGCATCGATATGCATGGGCGGGCTCGCTCTCCGTCTCCGAAAGCTCGTCACCCATCAATCTAGCCGGACAGCATCGCGGTAAGCGCAGATCGCCTGCGAGTGCAGCCTCTACCAGTGATCCCATGTGTCGTATCCAACACGGACCGCGCCTCACCGGTCAAGCGCTGAGGCGCGCTGTCGTCATGCGAATCCACCCCTGAAGAAGGGCCCCTTTCGGAGCCCTTCTTGGATCAACCCGAAATCGCCAACCGCTCCTGATGGTAGCGGCGCACCGCGGCATACCAGAACAGCGCCGCCAGCCCGAAGCCCGCACCGAGGTAGACCGCCCACATCTGTGGGCTGATCGCTTCGTGGCGGATGATCTTGAGCAGCATCTGGTTCTGTGCCAGGAACGGCACCGCGAACTGCCACAGCTCACTCTTGATCGGGTACACCATCAGCGCATACCCCGGCAGCATCGGCAGCAGCATCAGCCAGGTCATGTGGCTCTGGGCTTCTTTCATGCTTTTGGCGGCGGCCGAGAGGAAGGTCAGCAGCGACGTACCGATGAACAGCATCGGCAGCATGATCAGCAGCATCTGCAGCATCGGCAGGAAACCCATGTTGAGCTGCCGGCCTACCCCGCCCGAGGAAAGCTGCGCGCTGATCTTGAAGGCCGCCAGGGTCAGCAACAGCGATGCCACACCGACAGCGCAGGCTGCGGCGATCTTGCCGCTGACGATCGCACTGCGCGGTGCGGGGGTGGCGAGCAGCGGCTCCAGCGATTGCCGCTCACGCTCGCCGGCCGTGGTGTCCATCACCAGGTAGGCGCCGCCCAGGAACGAGGTGATGGTCAGCAGGATCGGCAAAAGCACTGACAGCATCATGCCGCGCTTGGCTTCGGCGGTGGCCAGATCCTGTGCGGCGACGTCCAGCGGTCGCGCCACCTGTGCATCGATACCGCGCGCCAGCAGGCGCAGCGCACCGACCTGCTGGCTGTAGCCGCCCAGTGCCGCCTCCAGGCGACTGCTGGGAATATCGGCGGCGCGGCGGGTGCTGTCCTTGATGATCTCGACCAGCGCCGGGCGGCCGTCGGCCCAGTCCTTGCCGAAGTCCGGGCTGATGCGCAGCGCCACATCAATGCGCTGGCTGCGGATCGCCTCGGTGAGGTCTTTCGGTGCCTCGGTCGCATTCAGACCCTGCGATGCCAGGAAACGCACCAGATTGGGGGCATGCTCGCCGCCGATCATCGGGATTTCCAGCGGCTGCTCGATCTGCGTCTTGACCCGGCTTTCGGCCAGTTTGCTCATGCCCAGGATCAGTACCGGGTACAACAGCGGCCCCAGCAGCAGCGTCAGCGCGAGCGTGCGGCGGTCACGGGAGAGATCGCGCAGTTCCTTGCGCATCACGGTCAACAGCGTGGCGAACGAACTCATGCGTGCAATCCTTCTTCGGTACCGATTGCCTTGACGAAGGCATCTTCCAGGTTGCTTTCCCCGGTCTGTGCGCGCAGCTCATCGGCACTGCCGGCGGCCATCACCGTGCCCTGCGCGATGATCACCACGTGGTCACACAGCGCGGCCACCTCCTGCATGATGTGGCTCGAGAAAATCACGCAGCGACCTTCGTCACGCAGCCCGCGCAGGAACCCGCGCAGCGCGCGCGTGGTCATCACGTCCAGCCCGTTGGTGGGCTCATCCAGGATCACGTTGCGCGGGTCGTGCACCAGGGCGCGGGCGATCGCGGTCTTGGTGCGCTGGCCCTGCGAGAAGCCTTCGGTCTGGCGGTCGAGGATGTCCTCCATCTCCAGCGCCGTGCACAACACCTTGGTGCGCTCGCGGATCCGCGCGGCACTCATGCCGTGCAGCTGGCCGAAGTAGGCGATGTTCTCGCGCGCGGTCAGGCGCTTGTACACCCCGCGCGCGTCAGGCAGGACCGCCAGCTGGCGACGCACCGCGACCGGGTCCACCGCCGCGTCGATGCCATCCACCAGCACGCGGCCCTGGTCGGGCTTCATCAGCGTGTACAGCATGCGCATGGTGGTGGTCTTGCCGGCACCGTTCGGCCCGAGCAGGCCGGTGATGCGGCCGTCTTCGGCCTGGAAGCCGACGTTCTGGACGGCCTGGATCAGGCCGGTCTTGGTCTTGAACGCTTTATGCAGGTTCTCGGCGACGATCATGCGCGCACCTCCCCGGTGCGGTGGGAGGAACGGTTCATGGGGCCCATCCGTTGAACGAGGTGAAGGCGGGCACCGGGCTGAGGGTATCCAGGCAGGTGGCGTCGAGGGATTTGGCATCCGCCGTGTCGATGAACTGGCCGAGGATGCGCGGCATGCAGCCGGCGTTGATCGTGCCGTGGCCCTGCCCCTTGGCGAGCAGGTGACGCCCGTTGGGCAGCTGCTTGAGCACCTGCTCGGCGTAGCGCGGCGGCGTGACCGGATCGAACTGGCCCGACAGCAGCAGCACCGGCAGCGTCGAGGCGAACGGCGCGGTGAAATCCTTCGGTCGCGAACCGGCGTTCCAGGCCGGGCAGGCGGCGAAGAACATGCGCGCCACTTCCGGGCCGAGCACACGGTCGCCCTGGGCGCCTTCCTGGTAGCGATCGGCATCTTCGGCGCACAGCACCGACCACTGCATGCCACGGTTCATCTGCACCCCGAGCGTGCGGCTGGCCATCTTGCTCAGCGACATCAGCGGCGCATAGCGACCCTGCGCGGCCTCATCAAGCATCACCGGCAGCAGCGAGGACAGCTCGGGCATGTACGAGAACATGAAGGCCAGTCCGGTCACCGAATCGGCGGTCAGCACATCACGCTCGGCCTGGCCGGTGCCGGGATTGCGGTACTCGACCTCGACCGGCGCCCTGGCCAGCGTGGCCATGACGTTGCGCAGCTGGGTGCGGGTGTCCACCGGGAAGCGCTTGGCGCAGATCGGATCCTGGCGGCACTGCGCCGACTGCAGGGTGATCGCATCTTCGAAGGTGTTGGCGAAGTCGCCACCGACCACCAGGTCGTTCGGCACCACGCCATCGATCACGACGGTGCGGGTGTGCTGCGGATAGTGCGCGGCGTACTGCTGTGCCACGCGCGTGCCGTAGGAGCCACCGATCACGTTGATCTTGTCCACGCCCAGTGCCTTGCGCACCGTATCGAGGTCGCCGATGGCTTCGGTGGTCGTGTAGAAGCGGGTATCGGCGCGACCGGTCAGCGACTGCGCGCAGCGGCGGGCATAGTCTTCGATCAGGCGCGCGCTCGGCGCCGCGTTCTCATCCAGCGGCAGCTCCTTGCCCTGCGCATCCAGGCAGGTGAGCGGATTGGATTTGCCGGTGCCGCGTTGATCGATCAGGAAAATGTCGCGCTGCTTGCGCACATCGCGAAGTGCCATGTTCACCGGTGCGGCGACCTCGGTCGCGGCCTGGCCGGGGCCACCGGCGAGGAAGAAGACCGGGTCGGCCTTGCCAGCGCCGTCATTGCCGGCCTCCAGCCAGGCGATGTTCAACCCGATCCGGCGGCCGTCGGGTTCGGCCGGATTTTCCGGCACCTGCAGCGTGGCGCACTGTGCCTCCACGTTCGCGCTGGCCTGCGCGCTGGTCAGGGTGCAGGGCTGGAACGCGAGCGTGCCGAAAAGGCGTTGAGCGGCGGCGGCGCCGGATGCATCTTCCGGTACCGGCGCACAGCCGGCACACAGGGCGGCGACCAGCGCACCGGCCAGCCTCAGGTGGTGTGTAGACATCTTCCGTACTTCCCCTTGTTGAAGGTCATGCCACCACGACGCGCGGGCGTGGCCGATGTGACCCAACTTACACGGCTGGCCCCGTGCCGGGGAAGGCGGCGGCGTCGCCGCGCACCTCACTGCACCGTCAAGGCCGCCGCGCTGATGGTGCGGTCGCGGCCCTCGGCCTTGGCCCGGTACAACGCGGCATCGGCTGCACCGAGCAGGCGCGCCATGTCGCCTGTGCCCTGATCGATCGCCAGGCCGATGCTCGCCGTCACCGGCACCGGCATGCCGTCCAGCCGCGCGGACGACTCACGCAGCGCCTGGCGCAGGCGATCGGCGCACTGCCGCGCCTGGGCCTGATCGGCCCCCGGCAGCAACAGGACGAACTCCTCCCCGCCATAGCGGCCCAGCAGGTGCTCGCGATCGGCGACGCAGCTGCTCAGCACGTCGGCGACATGCCGCAGTACCGCATCGCCGGCCAGATGTCCCCAGCGGTCATTGATCTGCTTGAAGTGATCCACGTCCAGCAGCAGCAACGCCAGTGGCCGGCCGGGGCGGCGGTTGAGCTCCAGCAGGCTGGCACCGTCGGCCAGCACCGCCCCGCGGTTGAGCAGGCCGGTCAGCACGTCGGTGCGTGCCAGTCGCTGCAGGTCCACCAGCATGCGTTCCACCAGCAGCAGCACCAGCGCGAAGCACCGCGCCAGCTCCAGGATCAGCCCGACCAGATACGTGGCAAAGACCGGTGCACCCGCGCGCAGGAGGTCGTCACCCGCATCCGGGGCCACCGGCAGGAACAGGCGGGCCAGGTACAGCAGCGTCTGCGCGGCGAACACCGCCGCCGCCAGCCGGCAGCTGGTGCGCTGCGCCGGCGGTGCGTGGCGCAGCAGCAGCCAGGTCATCCAGCCGTTGAGCAGTACCGCGAACACGCTGAACACGTGCAGCCGGATGACCAGGCTGGGATGGACCACCAGGAAGAATGCGATCGCGCCAAGATAGGTGGCCGTCAATGCCACCGGCTGCCACGCCGGCAGTCGGCGGCCAAGATGGCGCGCCACGCCGTACAGCATCAGCACGCCGGACAGCGCGACCGCGACGTTGCCCGACAGGATTCCGGCAACCTGCGGCAGGTACGGCCGCAGCGCGACCAGGGTCAGGCTGACCGACAGCATCCACAGGCTGGCCGTCCACAGCCGCAGCGCCGGCTGCCGACGCAGCACCAGCAGCAGCAACGAAAAACCCATGGCGATGCCCAGGCACAGCAGGAAGCCGAGCACGGCAATGGTGGGGAAATGCAGGGGCATCGAGTCAGCCAGGCGGAAGCGGCGCGCGGCGCATCTTACCGCTCGCCACGACGCTCCGCTGCCCGGTCCGGGACCGGGCAGCGGCACCTGGCTGCCGCGCACCGGCCAGCGGCGCGCCGGGAAGCGGGGTTACTTGCTGCTGACGTACTTCTCGCGCCGCACCTGCGGTGTGGGCAGGCCGGCCTCTTTCAGCGCCTCGAAGGTCGCATCGACCATGTCCGGGTTGCCGCACAGGTAGGCGATGTCGGTGGCCGGGTTCGGGGCGAACTCAGCCAGATGCTGCTGCACGTAGCCGTGGCGCACGTCCGGATGCGGGTTCTCCGGCAGCTCGCGGGACAGGCACGGCACATAGCGGAAGCCCGGGTGGGCGGCCGCGAAGGCATAGAAGTCGTCGCTGTAGAGCAGCTCGGCGGGGGTGCGCGCGCCCTGCAGCAGGACCACCTCCACTCCACGCTCGGCCATGGCGGTGGCCAGCAGCGGCAGCATCGACCGGTACGGGGTGACCCCGGTGCCGGTGGCGATCAGCAGGTAGCGGGCGTTGTGGTCGCCCGGCTGCAGGCAGAACCGGCCGAACGGGCCGCTGGCGCTGACGTGGCCGCCGATGTCCAGGCCCTCGAACAGGGCCGTGGCGGCGCCGCCGGGGACGAAGCTGACCGCGATATCGACCGCTTCGCCCGCGCCAAGGGCGTGGTTGTGAATGGTGGCCAGCGAGTAACTGCGCTTGGTGGCGGTGCCGTCGGCGTACTCGAAATGGACCTGGATGAACTGGCCGGGCTGGAAATCCAGCGGCTGGCCGTCATCACGCAGGAACTGGTAGTGGCCGACGGTCGGGGCGAGCATGCGCCGGTCGACCAGTTTGAGGGGGAATTGAACAGGCACGGCTTTTCGGGACAGTGTGTAGCCGGGGCAAGCCCTCGGGGTCTTCTATAATAGCCCCTCCCCGCCCCTATCCAGCGCCAGCCCATGGGCGCGAAGGCAAGAGCTTGGCTTCCCAGAACACTCCCGCGCCCACCGCCGCGCCCGCCCTGCGGGTGCGTGACCTCCGCAAAACCTATGACAACGGCACCCAGGCGCTGAAGGGCGTCTCGCTGGACGTGGCCCCGGGCGACTTCTTCGCCCTGCTGGGCCCCAACGGCGCCGGCAAGTCGACCCTGATCGGCATCATCAGCTCGCTGGTGAACCTCAGCGAGGGCCAGGTCGAGGTGTTCGGCAGCGACCTGGTGCGCAACCGCAGCGCCACCATGCGCCTGATCGGCCTGGTCCCCCAGGAGATCAACTTCAACCTGTTCGAAAAGCCCTTCGACATCCTGGTCAACTACGCCGGTTTCTATGGCGTGGCCCGTGCCGAGGCCGAGAAGATGGCCGAAGAGGAGCTCAAGCGCGCCCACCTGTGGGAGAAGGCGCAGGTGATGAGCCGCACCCTGTCTGGCGGCATGAAGCGCCGGCTGATGATCGCCCGCGCGATGATGACCCGCCCGCGCCTGCTGATCCTGGATGAGCCGACCGCCGGGGTGGACATCGAGATCCGCCGCGACATGTGGCGGGTGCTCAAGGAGATCAATGCCGCCGGCACCACGATCATCCTCACCACGCATTACCTGGAAGAAGCCGAGCACCTGTGCCGGAACCTGGCCATCATCAATCACGGCCAGATCGTCACCCAGGGCCCGATGCGCGAGCTGCTGGCCAAGCTGGACGTGGAAGGCTTCCTGTTCGATATCGACGGCAGCCTGCCGGCCCAGCTGCCGGAGATCGACGGCGCGATCCTGATCGCCACCGACAGCCACACGCTGGATGTGGACATGCCGCGTGCGATGGACCTCAACCGCGTGTTCGACGCCTTGAACGCCGCTGGCATCCGCGTGCGTTCGATGCGCACCAAGAGCAACCGCCTGGAGGAGCTGTTCGTGCGCCTCACCGGCAACCAGGAGAACGTGGCATGAGCAGCACCCCGACCCCGGTCATCACCGACGGCCAGCGCAACCGCATCGCCCTGATGACCATCGTGCGCCGCGAAGTGGCGCGCATCCTGCGCATCTGGGGCCAGACCCTGGTGCCGCCGGCGATCACCATGACGCTGTACTTCCTGATCTTCGGCGGGCTGATCGGCTCGCGCGTGGGCGAGATGGGCGGCTACACCTACATGCAGTTCATCGTGCCGGGCCTGGTGATGATGAGCGTGATCCAGAACAGCTACGGCAACATCAGCTCCTCGTTCTTCGGCGCCAAGTTCGGCCGCCACGTGGAAGAGCTGCTGGTCAGCCCGATGCCGAACTGGGTGATCCTGTGGGGCTATGTGTCCGGTGCGGTGCTGCGCGGGCTGATGGTCGGCGTGATCGTGCTGATCATCGCCATGTTCTTCACCCCCGTGCGCATCCCGCATCCGCTGGTGACGCTGACCACGGTGCTGCTGGGCGCGACGATCTTCTCGCTGGCCGGCTTCATCAATGCGGTGTACGCGAAGAAGTTCGACGATGTGGCGATCGTGCCGACCTTCATCCTGACCCCGCTGACCTACCTGGGCGGCGTGTTCTATTCGGTGAAGCTGCTGCCGACCTGGGCCGAAGCGGCCACGCACGCCAACCCGATCTTCTACATGGTCAACGCGTTCCGCTATGGGCTGCTGGGCACCAGCGACGTGCCGCTGTGGGTGGCCTACGCGCTGATGATCGGCTTCGTGGTCGCATTGACCGCGCTGGCGCTGTGGTTGTTGAAGCGGGGCGTGGGGATGCGCAGCTGATGCGCCTCCTGATCCTCGGCGCCGGCGGAACCGGTGGTTACTTCGGTGGTCGGCTGGCCCAGGCCGGTGTGGATGTGACGTTTCTTGTGCGTCCCGCGCGTGCGGCGCAGCTGGCGCGCGAGGGCCTGGTGCTGCGCAGCCCGCTGGGCGATGCGACGTTCCCGGTCAAGCACGTCACCGCCGAGGCGCTGCCCGCACTGGCGAGCGCCGAGCCGTTCGATCTGGTGATCCTGAGCTGCAAGGCTTACGACCTGGCCAGTTCGATCGAGGCGATCGCCCCGGCGGTCGGCCCGCGCACCACGGTGCTGCCGATCCTCAACGGGCTGCGCCATTACGCCGATCTCGACGCGCGCTTCGGCCGCGACGCGGTGCTGGGCGGGCTGTGCTTCATCAGCGCGACCAAGGCCGCCGATGGTGCGGTGCTGCACCTGGCGCCGGCGGCCAAGCTGACCTTCGGCGAGCGCGACGGCACCGGCAGCAGCGCGCGCGTGCTGGCGTTGGCGGCAGCCTGTGTGCAGGCCGGGGTGGACCACGTCGCCACCGATGCCATCGGGCAGGAGCAGTGGATCAAGTACACCTTCCTGACCACGTTGGCGGCGGCGACGTGCCTGATGCGCGCCGATGTCGGCACGATCGTGGCCACCGATGACGGTGCGGCGATCGTGCGCGGCCTGTACGACGAATGCGTGGCCGTTGCCGAGGCGGCTGGCGAGCCGATTCCGGCCAAGGCACGCGAGATCGCGCTGACGGCGACCACCCAGGCCGGCTCGGCCTTGAAGGCCTCGATGCTGCGCGATCTGGAGGCCGGCCAGCAGGTGGAGGCCGAGCATATCGTCGGCGACATGCTGGTGCGTGCACGCGCAGCCGGACAGGCGGCGCCGCTGCTGGCGGTGGCCTATGCGCACCTGCAGGCCTACCAGCGCCTGCGCAGCGCCTGAGCACCATGCCTGCCACGCTGCCCGCCCGCGTGCTGGTGCTGGGCCTGGGCTACAGCGGCCGGCATCTGGCCGCGCTGCTGCACGCGCACGGCGTGGCCTGCAGCGGCACCGTGCGTGATCCTGCGAATGCGCCAGACGATGGATGGGTCCGCCACCGCCTCGTCGCCGGCGAACCGATCAACGCGGACCTGCGCGAGGCGATCCGCACGGCCGAGGCCCTTGTCTGCACCGTGCCACCGGATGCCGAGGGCGACCCGGCCTTGCGCCTGCTCACCGAGGCGCTGAGTGACAGCCCTGCCCTGCGCTGGGTCGGCTATCTCTCCTCGACGGCGGTGTACGCCGACCGCGCTGGCGGCCGGGTCACTGAGACGTCCATCGCCGATGCGACTGATGAGACCGCCCTGAAACGGCTGCATGCCGAACAGCAGTGGCAGGCCCTCGCGCAGGCCCGCGGCCTCGCCTCGGCCGTGTTCCGGCTGCCTGGCCTGTATGGGCGCGGGCGCAATGCGCTGGTCCAGCTGGCGCAGGGCAAGGCAAGGCATGTGGTGCGGCCGGGGCAGGTGTTCAACCGGCTGCATGTGGAGGATCTGGCCAGTGGCGTGCTGGCGGCAATGCAGCGGGCCGAAGGCCATGCGCTGTACCTGCTGAGCGATGACGAGCCGGCGCCGCCGCAGGACGTGCTGGGCTACGCCGCAACGCTGAGTGGGCTGCTGCTGCCTGCCGCGCAGGCGTGGGACGCACCGGGGGTGGCCACCTCATTGCGCCGCTTCTACACCAGCCACAAGCGCATCGACGGCCGCACCACGCGCGCGGCATTGCGGTGGCAGCCGCGCTTCACGACCTATCGCGAAGGGCTGGACGACGCCTGGGCCCACGGCGACGGACGCTCCGCGCTGCGGTAGCCCACGACGGTCGGTCGTGGGTGCGGTTACCAATGCGGGGTCCGACACGCGTACCGACCAACGGTCGGCATCTGCCCGCTCAGGCCGCGTCAGGCAACCGGAAGAAGGTGCGCGTCGCCGCCGTCGCGTTGGCGGCCGTGGTCTCCACGTCTTCGCCCCGATCACGTGCCAGTTCCTCGACGATGTGCGACAGGAACATCGGCTCGTTGCGACGGTCCTTCGGCAATGGCTTGAGCGTGCGCGGCAGCAGGTACGGTGCATCGGTCTCGATCATCAGCCGGTTGGCCGGGATGTGCTTGACCAGCTCGCGCAGGTGCGCGCCACGGCGTTCATCGCACAACCAGCCGGTGATGCCGATGTACCAGTCCTGGTCCAGGTAATCGAACAGCTCCTGGCGCTCGCCGGTGAAGCAGTGCACCACCGCCGGGCCAAGCCGGCCCTCGAAATTCTTCATCTGCGCCATGAAATCGGCATGCGCGTCGCGCTGGTGCAGGAACAGCGGCTTGCCGTTCTCGGCGGCGAGCTGCAGCTGACGCTCGAAGGCACGGTGCTGCGCCGGGCGCGGGGAGAAATCACGGAAGTAATCCAGCCCGCACTCACCTACCGCCACCACCTCGGCATGGGCGTGCAGCGCGCGCATTTCTGCGTCGCATTCGTCGGTGTATTCCACCGCATGGTGCGGGTGCACGCCCGCGGTCGCGTACAGCAACCCCGGATGCTGGCGGGCCAGATCCAGCGCCATCGGCGAGTGCTCGCGGCTGGCGCCGGTGATCACCATCTGCACCACCCCGGCCTCGCGCGCACGCGCCAGCACGGCGTCGCGGTCGCGATCGAAGGAATCATGGGTGAGGTTGGCGCCGATATCGATCAGTTGCATGGGGCTGCTGCAGGACGGAAAACCGGGCCATTGTACCTGCGCCCCGGGAGACTCAATTGGACGCCGCCGGCGCGAGCAGCACCTCGACCAGTTCACGCGAGAGACCGGCCAGGCGTATCCGCCCGCCCTGCTGCTGCACGGTGATGAACGGCGCGCCGCCGCGCACGAAGGTATCCGTGGCCGCTACCGGTCCGTTGGCGGCAGTGCCCGGCATGCGCAGGTACCAGACCTGCGCGCACGTCGCCTCCAACGCCGGCACCGGCTCACGATAGAGGCCGCCGCGCCCACTGACCTCGGCCGTCCGCAGCAGACGCAGCAGACGCGCGAGCACGGCACTCGGCGCCACCTGGCCGGACATGCCCACCTCCTCGGCAAACGCGTCCGGCGCGGTGGTCATGGCGATCAGCGCGGCACTGGCGCGCGAGGCCGGCACCACCGTGCCGTCGATGGACCGGCCCGCCCGCGCCTGCGACTGCCAGAGCGCCTCGGTGGGCTCGCCCAGATACGGCTGCATGTCGCGCTCGAACTGCGTCCGCCATGCGCCGAACTGCTGCTGCGCCGCGGCCAGGTCCCATGCCGGCAGGGGGCAGCGCGCGGGGCGATCATGGCGCTCCCACCGCGTGGGCAGGCCGAGCGCTGCGCAGTCACGGCACGTCACCGCTCCGCCGGCGGCGGCCTCGAACCGCAGGCGGCGCGCGGCATCGTCAGCACAGTCACCGGTGTCGTCGAGCAGCAGATGGAAACCGACCGTCCGCCGGCACAGCCCCAGAATGTCCTTGCGCCGGTCCAAGGTGCTGCGCGCCAGTGCCTTCAAGGTGATGAAGGCAACATCGTCGGCCAACTGCAGACTCGGGTACACCGCTTCGCGCAACGTGCCATCGGCCACGGCGCGCAGGATCGCGCCGTCATCGCTCAACCCCGCCGGCAGGTAGCGCGCCTGGATCTGCGCCCGCGCCAGCACCGCCCAGTGATTGCCATCGTACGGCGCGTGCAGCGCCGTATCCGCCTCCGTGGCGGCAGGCGCGGCAGCGAGGGCCGTGAACGACGCCATCGCGCCTGCGGTCAACCACAACAGCACACCTACCGCGCAGCGCATCCGGGTCTCCAGGGTTCCAGGGCGGCACAGGGGAACACGCCGAACGCCCGCTGGCAATGCGCGCGCGGCGGACGCCGTATCCTTGTGTCATGCGTACCCCGATGTTTCCCATCTCCACACTGCTGCCGCAGATCCTGACCACGCTGGAGCGCGGCACCCGACTGGTGCTGGAAGCGCCACCTGGCGCCGGCAAGACCACCCAGGTACCGCTGGCCCTGCTGGAAGCGCCGTGGCTGGAAGGCCGCAAGATCCTCATGCTGGAGCCGCGCCGCGTGGCGGCCCGCAGCGCCGCGCAGTTCATGGCGCGCCAGCGGGGCGAGGACGTCGGTGAGACCGTCGGTTACCGCATCCGCTTCGAGAACAAGATCTCGGCGCGAACCCGCATCGAGGTGGTGACCGAAGGCATCCTGACCCGGATGCTGCAGGACGACCCGTTGCTGGAAGGCGTGGGGGCGCTGCTGTTCGATGAATTCCACGAGCGCCATCTGGCCGCCGATCTCGGCCTGGCCCTGGCGCTGGATGTGCAGTCGCAGCTGCGCGAGGACCTGCGCATCGTGGTGATGTCGGCCACGCTGGATGGCGAGCGGCTGGCGCAGTTCCTCGATGCGCCCCGATTGAGCAGCGAAGGCCGCAGCTTCCCGGTGACGATCGCGCATTTCCCCGCCCGTCGCGACGAGGCACTGGAACCGCAGGCACGGCGCGCGGTGGAGCAGGCCTTGGCCGAACATCCTGGCGACGTGCTGGTGTTCCTGCCCGGGCAGCGCGAGATCGCGCGCGTGCAGACCGCGCTGCAGGCCGTGCTGGATTCGGCCGTGCAGGTACTGCCGCTGCATGGCGAACTGCCGGTGGACCAGCAATCGCAGGTGCTGCAGCCCGATCCCGGCGGTCGCCGCCGCGTGGTGCTGGCCACCAACGTGGCCGAGTCATCGGTGACCCTGCCCGGCGTGCGGGTGGTGATCGACGCGGGTCTGGCACGCGAGCCGCGCTACGACCCCAACAGCGGCTTTGCGCGCCTGGATGTGGTGAACATCGCGCAGGCCTCGGCCGATCAGCGTGCCGGCCGCGCCGGCCGCGTTGCGGAGGGTTGGGCATGGCGGCTGTGGCCACAGTCGCAACGCCTGGAGGCGCAGCGGCGGCCCGAGATCGCGCAGGTGGAACTGGCTTCGCTGGCATTGGAACTGGCCGCCTGGGGCAGTGACGACCTGCGCTTCGTCGATATCCCGCCGGCCGGTGCATTGGCCGCCGCCCGTGAACTGCTGCAGCGCCTGGGCGCGCTCAGCGACAGCGGCACGCTGACCCCGCTGGGCCGGCGCATGCTGACCCTCGGTACGCACCCGCGGCTGGCCGCGATGCTGATGGCGGCCGCCGGGGGTGTCGAACAGGCGTTGGCCTGCGATCTGGCCGCGCTGGTGGAAGCGCGCGACCCGCTGCGGCAAGGGGGGGATGCACTCGCTGCGCGGTGGCGTGCGCTGGCGGCGTTCCGCCAGGGGCGCGTGCCGCACGATGCCAACCGCGGGGGCCTGGCTGCGATCGATGCGGCCAGCAAGCAATGGCGGCGACGCCTGCGCTGTGAGGCCGCGCCCCCTGCGTCGGTCGAGGCGCATCAACTCGGTGACCTGCTCGCCCATGCATTTCCGGACCGGATTGCTGCCCGCCATCCGACCGATCCGCTGCGCTATCTGCTGGCCAATGGCCGCAGCGCGCGCCTGTTCGATCCCAGCGATCTGCGTGGCGAGCCGTGGCTGGTCGCGGTGGAGCTGCGCTACGAAGCACGCGACGCGTTGCTGCTGCGCGCCGCGCCGGTGGACGAGAACCGCCTGCGCCGTGATTTCGCCGATCGCTTCAAACAGGAAGACGTGGTTCGCTGGGATGCTGAGAAGCGTGCGCTGGTCGCGCGACGCGAGACTCGATTCGATCGCATCGTGCTGGACAGCCGCTCGGCCGGTCGCGTGGATCCTGCGCACGCCGCGCAGGCGCTGACCGATGCGGTTGCCGAACTGGGGCTGGACGCATTGCCGTGGACCGAAGGGCTGCGCCAGTGGCAGGCCCGTGCACTGGCGGTGCGCGCATGGATGCCGGCGCTGGAACTGCCGGATGTCTCCGACGCAGCGCTGTTGGCGACGCTGCCGACCTGGCTGACCCCCGCATTCAACGGCAGGACCCGCCTGGACGCGCTCGACGAATCCAGCTTGGGTGAAGCGCTGAAGTCACCGCTGCCGTGGGCGCAACGCCAGCTGATCGATCGCCATGCCCCGGTCCGCATCACCGTGCCTTCGGGGATGGAGCGCCCGATCCACTACACGCTCGATGCCGATGGCGTCACGCCGCAGGCGCCGGTGCTGGCGGTCAAGCTGCAGGAACTGTTCGGCCTGAGCGACACCCCGCGCATCGCCGATGGCCGCATCCCGCTGACGCTGCATCTGCTCTCCCCGGGCGGCCGCCCGCTGCAGGTCACCCAGGACCTGCGCAATTTCTGGGCGAACACCTACGCCGAGGTGAAGAAGGAAATGAAGGGGCGGTATCCCCGGCATCCGTGGCCGGACGATCCGTGGACGGCGAACGCAACACACCGCGCCAAGCCGCGCGGCACGTGAGCAGGCCGCCCATTCCTCACCCGATGCGCGCATTCATGGCTGTCACCTGACCATCGCCCGGCACGTGGCGCGCGCAGCGCGGGGAACCGGCTACAGTCGTGATCCGGCCGTAGCAAATGGATAACACGCCCTACACGGCCACCGCGCGACACTGGATCAGAACCTTTAGGCAAGGACCCCCCATGAGCAGATTGACTGTGATTACCGACCGCGCCCTCGAGCGTGCCCTGGACATTGCCAGCAGCGCTGGTGACGGCCTCAAGCATGCCGGCAGCAACCTGCGTCACTTCGGGCCGCAGGCGACCGACTGGATCAAGACCGGTGCCGCACTCGGCGCGGTCAAGACCGGCAGCAAGGTCGCCGCCAAGGTGGTGCGCCGCAATCCGGCCGTGACCATCGCCGCCGCCGCTGTCGGCGTGGGCCTGCTGGGCTATGCGCTGTACCGCAAGCAGCAGAAGAAGAAGCTCGCCAACGGTGGGGTGGTGAACGGCCAGGCGCAGCGCATCAGCGCCCGCAACCGCCGCAACGACACCGTGGTGGACGAAACCAGCGATATCGGCAGCGACGCCTGATCCGCTGACGCGTTACCGCACGTGCATCGAAACCGCCGGTCTCTGCCGGCGGTTTTTTATTATCCGATCTGCCGCCATTGGCCGGGTTGCAGATCGCCGATCGCATGCGCGCCCATCGAGATACGCACCAGGCGCAACGTGGGCAGGCCGACCGCCGCGGTCATGCGTCGCACCTGCCGGTTGCGGCCCTCGCGCAGCGTGATCGCCAGCCACGCATCGGGCACCGTCTTGCGGAAGCGCACCGGCGGCGTGCGCGGCCACAGTTCGGGTGGCGGCTCCAAGCGCTCGACACCGGCCGGCAATGTGGGGCCATCGTTGAGCAGCACGCCACGGCGCAGCGCCTGGAGCTGCGCATCGGTCACTGTGCCTTCCACCTGCACCCAATAGGTCTTGTCCGCCTTGTGCCGCGGATCGGTCAACTGGTGTGCCAGGCCGCCGTCATCAGTGAGCAACAGCAGGCCTTCGCTGTCGTAATCCAGCCGGCCAGCCGCGTATACCGCCGGTGGCAGCCCGAAACCGGCCAGGGTCGCGCGCGGCGGCTGGCTGCGGTCGGTGAACTGGCACAGCACGTTGAACGGTTTGTTGAAGGCGATCAGCATCGGGGCAACAGCGGCAGTGGGATGGCCCATTGTCCCATCCCCATGCCGTCGCCGCGATCCAGACGGCGTCAGCCGATGGTCTTCATCTCGACCAGGACGCGCAGGCCATGGCCCGCGCGCGGTGTCTTACTTGCCCGGCTTCACGAAGCGCAGCGTCATGCGGTCGCTTTCGCCGATCGCCTGGTACTTGGCCTCATCGGCCGCGTCATGCTGGTTGGTCGGCGGCAGCGTCCACACGCCGTTCGGATAATCCTTGGTGTCGCGCGGGTTGGTGTTGATCTCGCTGCTGCCGGCCAGTTCGAAACCGGCGGCCTTGGCCATCGCGATCACCTGCTGCTGGCCCACGTAACCGGTCTTGTCGTCTGCCGGTACATCGGCCTTGGCACGGTGTTCCACCACGCCGAGCACGCCGCCCGGCTTGAGCACCGAGAAGAAGCCCTTGAACATGCCTTCGGCCTGGCCGCTGCTGCGCCAGTTATGCACGTTGCGGAAGGTCAGCACCACGTCCGCCGAGTTGGCCGGGCCGAACACCGGGGCCTTCGGGTCGTAAGCCACCACACGGCTCTTGCCGAACACGGCAGCGTTGCCGGCGAATTTCTTGTCCAGCCCATCGCGGCTGCGCTGCTGGTAGTCGCGGCCACGTCCCTCCGCCACGGCCATCGGGTCGACCACGGCGGCCACGTACTGGCCCTTGTCGTGCAGCAGCGGCGCCAGGATTTCCGAATACCAGCCGCTGCCCGGAGTGACTTCGATGACGGTCTGGCCCGGCGCGACACCGAAGAACGACAGCGTCTGCGCCGGATGGCGGTAGGCATCGCGTTTGACGTTGGCCGGATCGCGGCGGCTGTCCTGCACGGCCTTCTGCACGGCCGGGGTGATCGCGACCTGCGCGTTCGGGCCGGCGGGCTTGATCGCCATCGCGGGCGCGGCAAGCATCAGGGTGGAGACAGTGAACAGGCAGGCACAGGTCAACGAACGGGCTTTCATCGGCGGGGCTTCCAGTAACGGGATGCGGCGAGACTAGCAGCCAAGCGTGCACAGGTGTTCACAAAGCGTTAGTGCGACGCAGCAATCCAGAACACTGTTTTGTGCCTGCTGCCGCAACGCTGTCACCCCCCCGGCCGTATCCTGTGGAAACGATTCCCAGGGAGAACATCACCCATGACTGCTACGCGCGAACTCGGTCGTTCCGGCCTCCATGTCGCCCCCATCGCCTTCGGCGGCAATGTCTTCGGCTGGAGTGCGGACGAGAAGACCTCCTTCGCCCTGCTCGATGCCTTCGTCGAGGCCGGCTTCAACCTGGTCGATACCGCCGATGTCTATTCGGCGTGGGTGCCCGGTAACCAGGGGGGCGAGTCGGAAACCATTCTGGGCCGCTGGTTCAAGCACAGCGGCAAGCGCGACAAGGTGGTGCTGGCGACCAAGGTGGCCAAGTGGTCCGAACACCCGGGCCTGTCGGCCGACAACATCACCGCCGCCGTGGAGGATTCGCTGCGCCGCCTGCAGACCGACGTGATCGATCTGTACCAGGCGCACGAAGATGATGAATCCACCCCGCTGGAATCCACGCTGGCCGCCTTCGGTCGCCTGATCGAACAGGGCAAGGTGCGCGCGATCGGTGCCTCCAACTACAGCGCCGAGCGCCTGCGCGATGCCTTGAGGGTCTCGGCCGACTACAAACTGCCGCGCTATGAAACGCTGCAGCCGGAGTACAACCTGTACGACCGCGCCGGTTACGAAGCCGGGCTGGAAGCGGTAGTGCGCGAAGCGCAGCTCGGCGTGATCAGCTACTACTCGCTGGCCAGCGGCTTCCTCAGCGGCAAGTACCGCAGTGCCGCCGATGCGGGCAAGAGCAGCGCGCGCGGCCAGAGCGTGGTGGACAAGTACGTCAATCCGCGTGGCCTGCGCATCCTGGGCGCACTGGACGACATCGCCAGCACGCATGGCGTGAGCCCGTCGCAGATCGCGATCGCGTGGTTGATCGCCCGTCCAGGCATCACCGCGCCGATCGTCAGCGCCACCAGTGTCGAGCAGTTGCACGATGTGCTGGCCGCCGCGAAGGTCGCGCTGTCGGCGCAGGATGTGCAGCAGCTGGATGCGGCGAGCGCCGAACAGGCCTGAGCCCACCGCCACGTATGACGGACAGCCGCCGCAGGGCGGCTGTTTCCGTGTGGGGCGGGCGCTCGGTTTCCGGCCCGGCCGAGCGCCCTCGCCTTATCGGCTGGCCCGGCTGTCTTCGGCGACCAGCGCGTGGTGCAGGCTGACCCCGGCGCGCACGCCTTCGGCACTGGCCAGGCTGATGTTGCCGACCAGCGTTGCATCGCCTGCGGCATAGATGCCGGGCACGCTGGTCTGCTTGCCCGGGTCGACCTGGACCAGCACGCCGATCGGGCTGTTCTCCAGCACGCAGCCCAGCTGTTCCACCAGGGGTGTCGCCATGTGCTGGCGCGCGGTGACGAACAGCGCGCGCAGTTCAACCCGGCGGCCATCGGCGAGCACGGCAGCGCTCAGCGCCGGTGCCTCGCCTTCGAGACCGATCACGGCGTCGTGCTCGATGCTGACCCCGCGGTGCTGCAGGGCAGCGCGTTCTTCCGGTGCCAGTGTCATGCCGTGCGCGAACAGGGTGACGTTGCCCCAGTCCGCGAGCAACGCGGCCATCGTCGCGGATTTCTCATGCCCGCCCAGCAGGCCGATCGCGCCGCCGCCGATTTCATAGCCATGGCAGTACGGGCAGTGCACCACGCTGTGGCCCCAGCGCTCGGCCAGGCCGGGCAGTTCGGGCAGTTCATCGGCGATGCCGGTGGCCAGCAGCAGCTTGCGCGTGGCCCAGGTGTCACCGTTCGCGGTGCCGACCACGAAACCATCCACGGTCGGCTCGGCCGTGCTGACCGTATCGTTGACCCAGCGCACCGTCGGGTAGTCCAACAGCTGCGCCTTGGCGTTGCGCAGCAGCTCGGCACCGGCGATGCCATCCTGGCCCAGCACGCCCTGGGAATGGGCGGCGAAGCGGTTGCGGGGCAGGCCGCTGTCGATCACCAGGATCTCGCGGCGCGCACGCGCCAGGATTAGGGCAGCGGACAGGCCGGCGAAGCTGCCGCCGACGACAATCGCATCAAACCTCATGGGGAACTCCTGCAGCATGGTGGGCCAGGTGGCGGGCGAATTCCTCGCCCAGCGTGGCCAGGGTGGTGTCACGCAGGCGGGCCTCGAGCAGCGCCTGGGCCTGGCGGTAACTGTCGTCCAGCGCCTCGTTGACCACGCGCTGCACCGGGCAGCCGCGCCCGGTCTCGCGCGCGCCGGTGTGCAGCAGGGCGGGCGCACCGATGGCGACATACACGTCGTGCAGGGTGATCTGCGCCGGCTCCCGGGCGAGTTGGGCGCCACCCCCGTGGCCACGCACGGTGGTCACCAGGCCGCCTTTGTTCAGGGCCGACAGCAGACGGCGGATCACCACGGGATGGGTCGGCAGGCAGGTGGCGAGCTGCTCGGAGGTGCGCGGACCGTCCTGGCCGACCAGATGGGCCATCACGTGCAAGGCGTCTGAGAACTGGTTGCTGGATTTCATGTAACTACATTAGTTACATATTGGTTGCGTGTCCAGTCCTGTTTCGTTCCATATGCGACCAAAATTAATCTACACGCCATCGTCACAACGTTTAATGGAACGGTAACCGTGATTGGCGTCGCACTTCAGCCTGCTTTAGGCAGACCGATACCGCATTGCCCTTCCCCACTTTTCATTTCCCATGACGTCCTCCGCACCGGCGCGTCCACGCGCCCTGAGTCTTCAATTCAAACTGCTGGGCGCGCTGTCGCTCGGCCTGGTCATCATCGTGCTGGCGGCCCTGGCCGGGCTGGGGTCGGCCTGGCGGAACCTGTCGGCCGAGGTGCCCGTCGAGGTCGCCCGCAAAGCGCAGGCCGAGCTGCTGCAGCGCGAGTTCCGGCTGCAGGTGCAGGAGTGGAAGAACGTGTTGATCCGGGGCGCCGATGAGGCGCTGCGCGAGCGCCACCTGGCGGCGTTCGATGCGGAAGGACGCCGCATTGAAGCCCTGGCCGGCACGCTGGCGACCAGCCGCGATGAACAGACACGCACGCTGGCCAACCGGTTCCTGGCCGAGCACCGCGCATTGGAGGCCCGCTACCGCGGCGCGTTGGAGGCATTCGCGGCCAGTGGCTATGACACCCAGGCCGGCGACGCGCTGGTGCGCGGCGCCGACCGCGCCGTGGGCGCCACGCTGGATGCCTTGGCCGCGCGCGCCAGCGAACGAGCCGAGTACGAGACCGGTGCAACGGCCGAGCGCGCCCGCGCCGCGCTGGTCGCCTCGGCCATGGTCACGGCGCTGGCGGCGCTGGTGCTGCTGGCCGTGCTCACCCTGTGGCTGCGGCGCGCGGTGATCGCCCCGGTGGTCGCGGTCGAAGCCGCAGCCCGCGCGGTGGCACGCGGCGATCTGGAGCATGTGGTGGTGGTGCGCAGCGGCGATGAGATCGGTCGCCTTGGCACCGCGATGCGCGAGGTTACCCAGACCCTGAAGGGCGTGCTGGCCGCGCAGGCGACGATGGCGCAGCGCCACGACGCCGGTGAGATCAGCTACCGCATGGACGCCACGGCATTCCCGGGCGGCTATGGGCAGATGGTCAGCGACACCAACACCCTGGTCGCCAACCACATCCAGGTGAAGCTGCGGGCGATCGAGATCATGGGCCACTACGCGGTCGGTGATCTATCGGTGGACATGGAACGCCTGCCCGGCGAGAAGGCGGTGATCACCCAGGCGCTGGATACCGCCAAGGCCAACCTCGGTGCCATCAATGCCGAGATCAAACGATTGGCGGCGGCAGCGGCCGTGGGCGATTTCAGCCAGCGCGGCGATGAGGCACGCTACCAGCACGACTTCGGCGAGATGGTCGGCGGTCTCAACCGCCTGATGCAGACCACCGAGCAGGATCTGGGCGAGGTCTCGCGCGTGCTGCAGGCGATCGCCGGGGGTGATCTCAGCGCGCGCATGCGCGGCGACTTCCACGGGGTGTTCGCGCGCATGCGCGATGACATGGCGCGTACCACCGGTCAGCTGACCACCATCGTCGGCGACATCAAGCACGCCGCGCAATCGATCCAGACCGCCGCCGGCGAGATCGCCGCGGGCAACAGCGACCTGTCGCGCCGTACCGAACAGCAGGCCGCCAACCTGGAAGAAACCGCCGCCTCGATGGAGGAACTCACCTCCACCGTGCGCCAGAACGCCGAGCACGCGCGCCAGGCCAACCAGCTTTCGCTCAACGCCGCCTCGGTCGCCTCGCAAGGCGGTGAGGTGGTCGGCCAGGTGGTCACGACGATGGGGGCGATCCAGGCCTCGTCGCGGCAGATCGCCGAGATCATCAGCGTCATCGACGGCATCGCGTTCCAGACCAACATCCTGGCGCTCAACGCTGCCGTGGAAGCGGCGCGCGCCGGCGAGCAGGGCCGCGGCTTTGCGGTGGTCGCCAGCGAAGTGCGCACGCTGGCGCAGCGCTCGGCCAGCGCGGCCAAGGAGATCAAGGGGCTGATCGATCAATCCGTCGCCGATGTCGACAGCGGTGCCGCGCTGGTGCAGCAGGCCGGGCAGACCATGGGCGAGATCGTCGGCAGTGTGCAGCGCGTCACCGACATCATGGCCGACATCGCAGCGGCCTCGCAGGAACAGTCCGCCGGGATCGAGCAGGTCAACCAGACCGTGGTGCAGATGGACGAGACCACGCAGCAGAACGCAGCGCTGGTGGAAGAAGCTTCGGCGGCAGCGCGCAGCATGGAAGAGCAGGCGCTGGCCCTGAACGCGGCGGTGGATGTGTTCGTGCTGGATGCCGGGCGCGGTGCGGTGACCGGATTGGCGCGCGCGGCGTGATGCAGCCGTAGTGCCGGCCGCTGGCCGGCAACCGCACGCAGTGGGCATCGCGAGGGAGCCGGCCAGCGGCCGGTACTACCGGACGTAAGGGGTACCCACCATGGCCTCGGCCAGGTGATCGAGGAAGGAGCTGATCCGCGCCGAGACCGCCGTGTTGCGGTAGTACACGGCGTGGATCGGCTGGCGGACCTCCACGGTGATATCCGGCAGCACCTGCACCAGGGCGCCGGCTTCGCGGTCGCGGTGGGTCATGAAATCAGACAGGCTGACGATCCCGACCCCTTCCAGCGCCAGCCGGCGCAGTGTTTCGCCGCTGGAGACCGCCACCGCCGGGCGCACGTGCAGCAGCGCGTCGGTCGCGCCGGGCAGCGGCCAGTGGTTGAGCGAGTCAGGCTCGTTGAAGCCGAGCAGGGTGTGCTCGGTCAGTGCCGCCACGTCGCGCGGGGTGCCGTGCTGCTCCAGATACGCCGGGCTGGCCATCACGCGCAGCCGGCTGTGAGCCAGCGGCCGCGCATGCAGGGTGGAATCGGCCAATGGCCCGATACGGATGGCCACATCGGTGCGCCGCTCCAGCAGATCGATGTAGCGCTCGCTGCTGTTGAGCTCCAGCGCCACTTCGGGATAGCGCGCGCGGTAGCTGGCCACCAGCGGGGCGATCACGTGCAGGACGAACGGCATCGCCGCATCCACGCGCAGGCGCCCGGCCGGTCGCTGACGGCGTGCGGCGATCTGCTCTTCGGCCGCTTCCACCGAGGCCACGATCGCGCGGGCCTGGGCCAGGAAAGCGTCGCCCTCCTCGGTCAGCTGCAGGCGACGGGTCGTCCGCGTGAGCAGGGTGGTGCCGAGCTTTTCTTCCAGCCGACCCAGCGCGCGGCTGACCCCGGAGGTGGTCTGGCCCAGCTGTTCGGCGGCGGCGGTGATCGACCCGCTGTCGATCACGGCGATGAAGGCCTGCATTTCATCGAGGGTGGTTTTCATGGCGGCGGCCCGGCGGAGACGCTCCATTATTGACCATGGAGCAACAGTGATTGGCGTGAAGGCCGCTTTTTCCGCAAGAGTGCGGCGCGCAGACTGCGCAGCCTCACTCCCCACCGGTATCCGTCCATGTCCCGTGGTATCCCCTTGGCCTTGTTGGCGTTGACGCTGGGTGCGTACGCCATCGGCACGACTGAATTCGTCATCGTCGGCCTGATCCCGACGATCGCCGCCGACCTCGGCGTCACCCTGCCCTCGGCCGGCCTGCTGGTGTCGCTGTATGCGCTTGGCGTGGCGGTCGGTGCGCCGGTGCTCACCGCGCTGACCGGCCGGGTGCCACGCAAGACCCTGCTGGTCGCGCTGATGCTGCTGTTCACCCTCGGCAATGTGATCGCCTGGATGGCTCCGGGCTACGGCTCGCTGATCGTGGCGCGCGTGCTGACCGGCCTGGCGCACGGTGTGTTCTTCTCGATCGGCTCGATCATCGCCACCTCGGTGGTGCCCAAGGAAAAGGCCGCCAGCGCGATCGCGATCATGTTCACCGGCCTCACCGTGGCGCTGGTCACCGGCGTGCCGCTGGGCACCTTCATCGGCCAGCACCTGGGCTGGCGGGCCACCTTCCTGGCCGTGGCCGCGCTCGGCGTGATCGCGCTGATCGGCAGCCTGCTGTTCGTGCCGCGCAACCTGCAGCGCAGCGCGCCGGCCACGTTCGGCCAGCAGCTCGCCGTGCTCGCACAGCCGCGCCTGCTGCTGGTGTATGCGATCACCGCACTCGGCTACGGCGGCACCTTCCTCTCCTTCACCTACCTGGCCTCGATCCTGCAGGACGTGACCGGTTTCTCGGCCAATGCGGTCAGTGGCGTGCTGCTGGTCTACGGCGTGTCGGTGGCGATCGGCAACCTGTGGGGCGGCCGCCTGGCCGACCGCCGCGGCCCGATCCCGGCCCTGAAGCTGATCTTCGCGTTGCTGGCCGCCGTGCTGTTCGTGCTTACCTTCACCGCCTACAACACCTGGTTGGTGCTGCTGACCGTGCTCGCGCTGGGTGCGGTGGCGTTCGGCAACGTGCCGGGCCTGCAGGTGTACGTGGTCAAGCAGGCACAGCGGTTCGCCCCGCAGGCCGCCGACGTGGCGTCGGGCCTGAACATCGCCGCCTTCAACGTCGGCATCGCGCTCGGTGCTTCGCTGGGGGGCCTGGTGGTCGATCACTTCGGCCTGATGCACACCCCGTGGCTGGGCGCGCTGGTGGTGATGGGCGCCTTTGGCCTGACCGCGTTGAGCGGCCGCCTGGACCGCCGCGATGGCGTGGCCGACCGCGCCGAAGGCATCGCCGTGAGTGCGCATTGAGGGATCCCGGTCGCGGACCCGTGACAGCAGCCGACCAACGGTCGGCTCTACCTGACAGCCGACCGACGGTCGGCTCTACCTGACAGCCGAGCAACGATTCGTTCCACGCAACCACAGCCGACCAACGGTCGGCTCTACCGTCGCTTTACGGTGCACGGCGTAGCCTGCACCTCACCCCATGAAGGAGTTTCCATGAGCATTCCCGCCTTCGGCCTCGGCACCTTCCGCCTGAAGGGCCAGACCGTGATCGACTCGGTGCGCAACGCACTGGACGTCGGCTACCGCGCCATCGATACCGCACAGATCTACGAGAACGAAGCCGAGGTCGGCCAGGCCATCGCCGAGTCCGGCGTGGCGCGCGAAGCTCTGTTCCTGACCACCAAGATCTGGATCGCCAACTTCCACCACGACGCGCTGCTGGAGAGCCTGCACGAGAGCCTGCGCAAGCTGCGCACCGACCACGTCGAGCTGACCTTGATCCACTGGCCGTCGCCGAAGGATGCGGTGCCGATGGCCGAGTATCTCGGTGCACTGGCCGAGGCCAAGTCGCAGGGCCTGACCCGCCAGATCGGCATCTCCAACTTCACCATCGCCCAGACCCGCCAGGCCATCGAGATCCTCGGTGCCGATGCAATCGCGACCAACCAGATCGAAGTCCACCCCTACCTGCAGAACCGCGCGCTGATCGCGTTCCTGAAGGAACAGGGCATCGCTGTCACCGCCTACATGAGCCTGGCCTACGGCGAAGTGCTCAAGGACCCGGTGATCCAGGCCATCGCCGCGCGCCACCAGGCCACCCCGGCCCAGATCGCGTTGGCGTGGGCGCTGCAGCAGGGCTTTGCGGTGATTCCGTCCTCGACCAAGCGCGACAACCTCGCCGGCAACCTATTGGCCGCCGATCTGCGCTTGAGCGATGAGGACATGGCGCAGATCGCCACGCTGGATCGCGGGCATCGCCTGGCGAATCCGGAGGGGATCGCGCCGGCCTGGGATTGATCGGTAGCGCCCGACCGTTGGTCGGGCGTGGTGGGCATGCCGACCTACGGTCGGCACCTACCCCTGCAACCACGCGCGCAGTGCCGCGCTGACCTCGTCGGGCTTCTCCATCGGGGCCAGATGGCCACAATCGGGCAGCACCACCAGGGTTGAATCCGGCACCAGCGCATGCATCGCCTCGCTGATCGCCAGCGGGGTGATGCGGTCGTTCGCACCGCATACGATCAACAGCGGATCGCGGTATCCGACCAGCACGTCATGGCCATCCACCCGGTCCAGTGCGCTCTGGCGCAGGAACACCTCCGCGCCCAGCCGCGCGGTCATGTCGCGTACGCGCTGCACCAGCACATCGTCATCCAGCCGCGAGGCATCGATGTAGCTGCGCATCAACGTGTCACCGAAGCCGTGGAATTTTCCGGGCAGCCGCACGCTTGCCTGCTGCGTCCTCCGTTGCGCGGCGCGCTCGGGCGAGTCGGCATGGATCGAGGTATCGATCAGTGCCAGGCGCAGCACCCGCTCCGGCGCGGTGCGCAGAATCTGCTGGGCGACGAAACCGCCGAGGGAGAAACCGGCCAGGGCAAAGCGCGCCGGTGCCTGCGCCAGCACGTCATCGACCACGGCCTGCATCGTCTCGCCGCGGGTCTGGTCGCCCACGATGCAGTCGGCGATATCGGACAGGTCGGCGATCTGCGCACGCCAGAGTTCAGCGTCGTTGAGCAGGCCGGGGAGCAGCAGCAGGGGGAGGCGGTCGGTCATCCCGTATTGTCGCCCCGCCCACGTGCACGCGCCGTACCGCGATCGGCTCAGTGCGTTGCAGGATCGGGCGCCTGCGGCACCTGTACGTCCTGCACCGGCAGGGTCACCACCATCACCGTCGAATCGTCCGGGTCGAGCCGGGTCTTGAAGCCCAGGCTCTGGCACATCGCCAGCATGGTGCTGTTCTCGCGCAGC
Source organism: Stenotrophomonas sp. TWI273 (assembly GCF_039674765.1). Lineage (NCBI taxonomy): Bacteria > Pseudomonadati > Pseudomonadota > Gammaproteobacteria > Lysobacterales > Lysobacteraceae > Stenotrophomonas > Stenotrophomonas sp. TWI273. The sequence goes on along the minus strand of NZ_JBDJOA010000002.1, from coordinate 70,621 downwards.
ACCTGGCCTTCGATGATGTTCAGGCCCAGCCATTGCGCGTACTCGATCATGATCGCCATCAACCGCCAACCGATGCCGTGGCCCTTGAGGTCGGAGCGGATCAGGATGCCGTACTCGCCACGGTCGTAGTCCGCATCGGCGTGCAGGCGCACCGCGCCGAGCATGTCGCCGCTGCGCGGGTCGATGGCCACCAGCGCGATGGAACGCGCGTAGTCGAGCTGGGTCAGGCGCGCGATGAACTCGTGGCTGAAGTGCTTCACCGACTGGAAGAAGCGCAGCCGCAGGTCGTCATCGGTGACGCGCGCGAAGAAGGCACGGAACAGCGCGTCGTCCTCGGGGCGGACCGGGCGTACAAAGGCGGGGGCGCCGTCGGACAGGGTGATGGTGCGCTCCCACTCCTTCGGGTACGGAAACACCGCGAAACGGGGGTGGCCGCGGCCCTTGTGCAGTTTGCGCGACGGTTCGATCGCCACGCGCGCATCGAGTGCGATCACGCCGTCGCGGTCAGCCAGCAGCGGATTGATGTCGAGCGTGCGGATCTCGGGGATGTCGGCGGCAAGCTGGGCGAGCTTGACCAGGATCAGCGCAACCGCGCGTTCGTCGGCGGCCGGAACATCGCGGTACGCCTTGAGGATGCGTGAGACCCGCGTGCGGCCGATCAGTTCATGCGACAGGCGCAGGTCCAGCGGTGGCAGGGCGATCGCCTTGTCGTCGATCACTTCGACCGCAGTGCCGCCACGGCCGAACACGATCACCGGGCCGAAGGTCGGGTCATCGGCGATACCCGCGATCAACTCACGCGCCTTGGGCCGCACGATGGTCGGCTGCACCAGCACGCCATCGATACGCGCATCGGGCCGCTTTTCATGCGCGCGCGCGATGATGGAGGTCGCCGCCGCATGCACGGATTGCAGGGTACCGAGGTTCAGACGCACGCCGTCGACATCGGACTTGTGTGGGATGTCGGCCGAGAACACCTTGATCGCCACCGTGGCGCCCTGCTCCAGCAATGGCTGGGCCAGGTCCATCGCCTCGTGGGCATCACGGGCCTGCATCACCGGCGCGGACGGAATGCCGTAGGCGCTGAGCAGCTGGTGGGTGGCGATCGGGTCCAGCCACTGCTGGCCGGCGGCCAGTGCGGTCTCCACCAGCGCGCGCGCCCCGGCGGTATCGACCACGAAATCCTCGGGCAGGCTGGGCGGGGTTTCCATCAACGCGGCCTGCGCGTCGCGGTAGCGCACCAGATGCTGGAAGCCGCGCACGGCCTCCGCTTCGGTCGGGTAGGTCGGCACGCGCGCGGCATTGAGCGTGGCGGTGGCACGATCGTCGTTGCCCAGCCACACCGCGAACACCGGCTTGTCGCGGTGGTGGCGCGGGCGCAGGCCGAGCGTGCGGGTCAGGGCCTGCGCGGCATCGGCCGAGGAGGTGAACGCGGTCGGCACGTTGACCACCAGCACGGCGTCATTCTCGGTATCGGACATCAGCGCTTCGATCGCCGCGGCGTAGCGGTCGCCATCGGCATCGACCACGATGTCGACCGGATTGCTGCGCGACCAGCCTTGCGGCAGCACCGCATCGAGCTGGGCGACGGTGGCCGGCGACAGCTCGGCCAGGCTGCCGCGCAGGGCCAGCAGCTGGTCCACCGCCAGCCGCCCCACCCCACCGCCGTTGCTCAGGATCGCCAGGCGACGGCCCGGGAAGGTGCCGAGCCGGCCCAGTGTTTCGGCCGCGGTGAACAGCTCATCCAGCGCGCTGACGCGCAGCAGGCCCGCACGGTTGAATGCCGCACCGTACACCGCATCGGCGCTGGCCAGCGCCTGCACGTGGGTATCGGCATCGGGATTGATGCGGATGTGGCGGCCGGATTTGACCACCACCACCGGCTTGGCGCGCGCAGCGGCACGCGCGGCGGACATGAACTTGCGCGCATCGCGGATGTGCTCGACGTACAGCAGGATCGCGCGGGTGCGGTAATCGGTGGCGAAGTAATCGAGCAGATCGCCGAAGTCGACATCCAGGGTGTCGCCGAGCGAGACCACGGCGGAGAAACCGACCGAGCGCGCCACGCCCCACTCCACCAGGGCCGCGGCAATCGCACTGGATTCGGAGATCAGGGCCAGATCGCCGGCCTGCGGGAAGTGCGCGGCGATGCTGGCGTTCAAGCGTGCATGCGGCGCGATCACGCCCAGGCAGTGCGGGCCGAGAATACGCAGGCCCTTGGGCCGGGCGGCGGCCTCCACCTGCGCGGCCAGCGAGCCCGGGCCTTCGCCCAGGTTGGCCGTCAGAATGATCGCCGCGCTGACACCGCGCTCGGCGGCCGTGGCCACCACCTGCGGCACGATGCTGGCCGGGGCGGTGATCACCACCAGCTCGGGCACCCAGTCCAGATCCTTGAGCCGCTTCACGGTGCGGATGCCGTCGATCTCGCTGTAACGCGGATTGATCCAGGCCACCTTGCCGGTGAAGCCGGTGCCGCGCAGATTGCGCATCACTGCGCGGCCAGCGGAGCGTTCACGTGGGCTGCCGCCGATCACGGCGACCGACTGCGGGCGGAAGACGGCTTGCAGGTGGTAGGTGCTCATGCGATCAGACAGTAACAGGGACGGGGGTGGTTATTAACCACCCCCCGTCCCTGTCAAAGGAGGGTGCCGCGCAGGATCATCGCGGCGATGCTGAAGTAGATGACCAGGCCGGTAACGTCGACCAGCGTGGCCACGAACGGGGCCGAGGCGCTGGCCGGGTCGAAGCCCAGGCGCTTGAGGATGAAGGGCAGCATCGAGCCGGACAGCGAGCCGAAGGTGACGATGCCGACCAGGGCCGCGCCGATGGTCAGTGCCAGCAGCTGCCAGTGCTCGCCGTAGTCGTGCAGGCCCAGCAGCTGCCAGGACACGATGCGGATGATCGCCAGCACGCCCAGGATCGCGCCCAGGGTGATGCCGGTCGGCACCTCGCGCAGCGCCACCTTCCACCAGTCACGCAGGCGCAGCTCGCGCAGGGCCAGGCTGCGGATCAGCAGCGAAGTGGCCTGCGAGCCGGAGTTGCCGCCCGAGCTCATGATCAGCGGGATGAACAGCGTCAGCACCACCGCGCGTGCCAGCTCGTCCTCGTAGTGCTGCATCGCGCTGGCGGTCAACATTTCGCCGAGGAACAGCACGCTCAGCCAGCCGGCCCGCTTGCGCAGCATCTCGAAGAAGCCGATCTGCATGTACGGCTTTTCCAGCGCCTCCATACCGCCGAACTTGTGCACGTCCTCGGTGGATTCTTCGATCAGGGCATCGAGGATGTCATCCACCGTAACGATGCCAAGCACATGGTGCTGCGCGTCGACCACCGGAATCGCGAGCAGGTCGTGGCGGCGGATCAGCTGCGCCACCTCTTCCTGATCCAGCTGCACCTCCACCGTTACCGGCGGGTTGACCTGGGCAACGTCGAGGATGGGTTCCTCGGGCAGCCCGGTGATCAGCCGGCGCATGGTCACCACCTGCACCAGCGCGCGGGTGTGCGGGTCCAGCACATAGATCGCGTAGACGGTCTCGCGGGTGCGCTCGACCTCGCGGATGTGCTGCAGGGTGCGGCCGACCGTCCAGTCCGAGGGCACGCTGACGAACTCGGTGGTCATCAGCGCGCCGGCGGTGTGCGCCGGGTAGCTCAGCAACTGCTGGATCGCCTTGCGCGCCTCCGGGCTGAGCAGCGGGATCAGGCGCGCGCGCTCGTCCTCGTCCAGCTCGTGGACGATATCGGTGGCGCGGTCATCGGCCATCAGCCCGAGCAGGGCGGCGGCGCGGGCCACCGGCATGGCCGCCACGAGATCGCCGCCGCGGTTGAGCTCGGGCTGCTCGAGCATCTTCACCGCGCGCGGCAACGGCAACGCGGCCAGCGTGTCGGCGGCGCGCGACAGGCTCAGCGTGTTGAGGAATTCCACCGCATCGGCGGTGTTGAAATTATCGAGGGGTGCGCTCAACGAGGCGGCATCGGCCACCGGGCGCAGCAGGTCTTTCTGGTTCATCGTATTCGCCTGTGGGTATCGCATTGCGCGACGCCAACGCTGGCGAACCGACCCGTGTCAGGCGGTGGCCATCGCTGGCGTCGAGCAAGGTCGACTTCTACTGTCGCTGGACATGGGTTGGGGACTCCGGAAGGGTTTACTGCCGACGGCGGACGCCAGCAGCGGCGGGCAGTCTGGACCCGGGTGTGACGCAGGTCAACCCTTGTGCGGGACGCCGTTCCGGTGGCAGTCGCCTTCGGCACCCGTCGCGGCCGCATAATGCTGCGTGGCCCGGCCACAGGCCCCGGCTGCCGGGGAAGCATTCCACCCGCACGGCACACACCCCCATGAGCAGGTTCCCCCATGCATAGCGGCGCGCTCGAGCTGGCCCTGGTGCTGCTGCTGGCCGCGGTGATCGCGGTGCCGGTGTTCAAGAAACTCGGCCTGGGCGCGGTGCTCGGCTATCTGGCGGCTGGCGTGGTGCTCGGCCCGGATGGCCTGGGTTTCGTGCAGGACGCCGACCGCATCCTCAGCGCCGCCGAGATCGGCGTGGTGATGCTGCTGTTCGTGATCGGCCTGGAGCTGTCGCCCGCCCGCCTGAAGGTGATGCGCCGCTCGGTGTTCGGTGCCGGCGCACTGCAGGTCGCGCTGAGTGCCCTCGTGCTGGGCAGCCTGCTGATGCTGGATCACTTCCAGTGGAAGAGCGCGTTGATCGTCGGCATCGCGCTGGCACTGTCCTCCACGGCGGTCGGGCTGCAGCTGCTGTCCGAACACAAAGCGATCAACAGCGATTACGGGCGCTTGGGCTTCGCCATCCTGCTCTTCCAGGATCTGATCGCGATCCCGTTGCTGGCGGCGATTCCGCTGCTCGGCGGTGCGCGCAACGACACTCTGCAGTGGAACGACGTGGCGATCGCGATCGGCGCGCTGGCGGTGGTGATCCTGTGCGGACGGCCGGTGCTGCGCCGGCTGTTCAACATCATCGCGCGCACGCGCAGCCCGGAGGTGTTCACCGCCACCGCGCTGCTGGTCGTGCTCGGCACCGCATGGTTCATGCAGGAGGCCGGGCTGAGCCCGAGCCTGGGCGCGTTCCTGGCCGGTGTGCTGTTGTCCGATTCGGAATTCCGCCACGAGCTGGAATCGCAGATCGAACCGTTCAAGGGCCTGCTGCTCGGCCTGTTCTTCATCGCCGTGGGCATGGGCATCGACCTGGACCGCATCGTCGCCGAGCCGATGATGATCGCCGCCGGCGTGGCGATCCTGCTGGTGGTCAAGTTCGGCCTGCTGTTCGGCATCGGCAAGCTGGCCAAGCTGCGCACGCGCCACGCGGTGCTGCTGGGCAGCGTGCTGTGGCTGGGCGGCGAGTTCGCCTTCGTGGTGTTCAACGAAGCCCAGCGCGCGCACCTGCTTGGCAGTGCCAACCATGATCGGCTGGTGGCGATCGTCGGCCTGTCGATGGCGATCACGCCGCTGTTGATGATCGGCCTGATCCGCCTGCTGGGCCGCGATGACGGTCCCAAGGCGCCGGCCCAGCCCGCCGACAAGGTCGACATCACCGATGTACAGCCGCAGGTGATGATCGCCGGCATGGGCCGCTTCGGCCAGGTGGTGGCGCGCCTGCTGACCGCGCAGAAGATCCCGTTCGTGGCGCTGGAGTCCAATCCGGATACGGTCTCGGACCTGCGCCGCTTCGGCAACAAACTCTATTACGGCGACCCCACCCGGCCGGAGATGCTGCGCGCCGCCGGCGGCGAGCACATCCGCGTCTACGTGGTCACACTGGATGATCCGGACGCCAACATGCGGGCCACGCGGCTTATCCGGCGCATGTATCCCGATGCGGTGGTGCTGGTGCGCGCACGCAACCGCCAGCATGCGTGGCGGCTGATGGACATGTCCGCCGAGCCGTTCCGCGAGGTGTTCGGCACCAGCCTGGAACTGAGCGAACGGATGCTGATCGCGCTCGGCATGTCGGTGGAGACCGCACGCAGCCATGTGCAGCGCTTCCGCGAGCATGACGAGAAGCTGCTGCGCGATCAGTACCTGGTCTACGACGACGAAGCGGCGGTGATCCAGACCTCGCGCGATGCGCGCGCGGACCTGATGCATCTGTTCGAGGCGGATGCGGAGAGTGATGGGAAGGGTGTGGACGGCAACCCGCCGCGTTGATGAACCTGCAGGTGCACCTGCCCGTGCCTCATTGAGCGCTGCCGGCCAGCGGCCGGCACTACCAGGCGGGGCTCAGCCGTTATCGCGCAGGAACCGGGCCATCGAGGACACGCCCGGTACCAGCGGTTCGAATTCGCCGGCGACGTCGATGAAACCACGCATCACCGCGATCTCGCGCGGGCTGCGGTTGAGTGCGTCGCGCACGTCCGGGTCGGCGCCGGCACGCAGCAGGCGCTGCACCAGCAGCGGCAGGCCGTGCAGGGCCGCCAGATGCAGCGGGCCGAAGCCACGCGGATCCCGCACGTCCAGCGAGACCTCTTCGTCCAGCAGGCGCTCCACCGCGGCGAGCACGATCTGCTCGTCGCAGGCGGTGCCCGGTTCGGCGCGGGCGCCGAGCAGCAGCAGCAACGGCGTGACCGAGCCGGCGGCGGCCTGGTCCGGTTCGGCGCCGGCCAGCAGCAGGGTGTCGAGCAGGGCCAGCAGACGCGAGCGGTCGCGCGCACTGAAACCGTATAGCGCGGCGCAGTGCAGCGGGCCGAGCTGCTGGGCATCGCCCGCATGGACGTTGGCACCGGCGGTGAGCAGACGCGAAACAATGTCCGGCAGGCCCAGCGCCGAGGCCAGCATCAGCACGGTGACCCCGCCCGGCAGGCGGTATTCCAGTTCGGCACCGGCATCGAGCAGGGCCGAGACGATATCGATCTGGCGCATGCTGACCGCCGCCGACAGCGGCGTCGCACCGCTGGCCGCGGCGTGCTGCGGATTCGCACCACGGGTGAGCAGCAGGTCGACCACGGCCAGGTGCCCGCCACCGGCGGCACGCAGCAGCGCGGTGCAGCCTTGGGCGTCGACCACATCCACGGCGAAACCGAGATCGATCAGGCGACGCACGGCATCGGCGTCACCGGCCATCGCGGCCGCCGGCAGGTCGCCGTCGCGCAACGCGCGGCGCGGCAGCGGCCACACCCGCCAGTCCAGCCAGTCGGCCAGATCGCGGCGGCCGATCGACAGCGCCACGCCCAGCGGGGTCTGGCCGTCGGCGGCGCGGGCTTCGGGTGAGGCGCCCTGCTGCACCAGCAGCTTGATCGAGCCTTCGCGCGCGAGCGCGGTGGCCAGATGCAGGGCGGTCATGCCATGGCTGTCGCGCGCTTCGCGGTCCACGCCTTGAGTGAGCAGCGCCTGCTGCAGCCGCAGCCAGCCCAGCCGCACGGCCAGCGACAGCGGCGGATCGCCGGCCGGCGATGGCGCGAACGGATCCGCGCCGCGTTCCAGCAGTTCAAGGGCAAGCTGTTCCAGCCCGCGTGAGGCGTGGTCGTGCTGGGCGCAGGCGCTCAGCAGACGCGCCAGGCCACCGCGACCGGCCGGGGACACGCCACGGCGCAGCAGCACCTGCAGCGCCGGCACCGCGTCGATGCCCCGCGCCAGCAGCGCGAACATCGGGGTATCACCGCACGCATCCAGCACTTCCGGCGCCGCGCCGTGCGCGAGCAGCCAGTCCAGCGCCTGCGGATCCAGCGCCAGTTCGGCGTCGTGCAGCAGCGCACCCAGTTCCTCCGGCGCGCACAGGCGGGCCAGCGCGGCCATGCCCTCCACGTTGCCGAAGCTCAGCGCTTCACGCAGCAGTTCCAGTGGCGGACGGTCCGGCAGCGAGGGCGAGGCCGTGTCCCCGTCGCCGGACATCACCAGCCCATCGCTGACCGCGGACGGCAGCGGATAGGCGGGATCCAGCAGCGAGACGATCGCCCAGCGCCCGGCACCGGCGGCGATATCCACGGCACGGCGGCCCTGCGGGTCGGCCACGTCCACGGCGATGCCCAGATCACGCAGGCGGCGCACCAGCAGTGGCGAGACGTTGTCGGCCATGCAGGCCAGCAGCACCGCGTTGCGGCCTTCGCCATCAACCGCATTGAGATCGGGGTGGTGCGGCAGCAGGTGTTCGACCACGCCGGCCCGACCACCGCGCGCGGCTTCCAGCCACGGCGTGCGCGCCAGTCCGTCGCGGGCTTCCAGATTGGCGCCGGCGGCGAGCAGCACATCGATGATGTCGACATGGCCGGCCAACGCGGCTTCGTGCAGCGCGCTGCGGCGCTGGCGGTCGCGCGCATCGGCGCGGGCCTTGTGCTTGAGCAGCAGCTGCACACCGGCGGGATCGTCTTCTTCGGTGCCCGCGGCCGCCAGCAGCACGGGCGTTCCCTCGGCCGGCTCGGTCTTGGCCCCGCGTTCCAGCAGGAACTTGGCCAGGCGCCAGTTGCCCACCTGGCAGGCCACCGCCAGCGGTGACCAGCCATCGTCGTTCAGCGCGTCCACTTCGGCAGCGGCGTCGCGCAGCAACGCGGCGACGCCGGGATCGGAGCTGCGCGCGGCGTGGTGCAGGGGGGTGTTGCCTTCGCTGTCCACTGCACGCGGGTCGGCGCCGTTGGCGAGCAGGGTCATCACCGCCTCGGGGCGGCCGTGCCAGCTGTCGCGGGTGGCGGCCAGCAGCGGGGTCATGCCGCGGTGCGGCGCATTGACCCCGACGCCGCGGGCAATCAGTTCACGCAGCAGCCGCAGGTCAGGCAGCACCGCGGCGAGCACCGCCAGGCTGCGCTGGTCGCGCCAGGCCGGGTCGGGCAGGCCGTGCGGATCGGCGCCGGCCTGCAGCAGCTGCAGGGCGCGGTCGACCCGGCCGCTGCGCGCGGCGTCATACAGCGCCGGCTGTTGTTCGTGCAGGCCGATCGATTCGAGCGGCTTGGGCTCGGGGTATGGCTCGGCAAAGGGATCGGCGCGGTCACCGCGCGTCTCGGCCGGCACCGGCGCACCCAGGCTCGTCGCCGGCGCGATCGCCTGCAGCAGCACGTGCGCCAAGGGCGAGAGCAGCACGACCGCAGCGGCGATCGGCCAATGCAGCGCGTCCGACACCAGGCCCGGCCACGCCGGCAGCACCACCAGCGCGCACACCAGCACCACCAGTGCGGCCACGGCCAAGCCGCGCCAGGCGGTCAGGTCGCGCCCGGCCAGGGTCTGCCAATGCCGGGCCAGACTGCCCTCGCTGCGTTCCACGTCATTCCACAACGGCCAGGTTCGCCAGACCCCGAGCAGCGCGGCACTGACCGCCACGCTCAGGCCAAGCACGGCGGCCAGGCTGCCGCTGTCGTGCAGTGCGCTCAGCGGCCAGGCCACCAGCAGCGTCAGCAGCAGCGGGCCAAGGGACCACAGCACCAACAGCGCGGGCGCGTCGTGGCGGGCCACCTGGGGCAATGGCTGCAGCGGGCGCGTCCGGCGCCACCACGATACCGCCAGCGCGAACGCCGGCTGGGCCAGCGCGGCGCACACCGCACCGGGCACGCCACCGACGGCCGCGGCCAGGGCCAGCAGCACACCGAGCGCGGCAGCGGAGGCAACAGCGCGAGGGCGTTGGGAGTCAGTCATTGCGTCGCGGGAACCGGACCGGCGCCAACGGGGGCGGCGGCAGCTGCAGGTGGAATCCACGCTCGGTCAGGTTCTGGCGCACTTGTGCGGCATCGACCTGGGCAAGGCGACGGTCGGGAGTCAGGGCCACTTCGAGAACGAACTGGAACGGCGCCAGCGAGGCCTTTACCGCGTCAGGGATGACCGAGAAGTCATCACGAACGGCGAGATAGACGAAGCTGTCCTGCTTGCGTTGGCTTTTATAGACGTAGGCTTGCATGCCGCAGGGCTTTGCCCAGGGTAGTGAATGACAATGATTGTGGAGGAAAGCCGGCACAGGTGAAAGCCGCGTGCACTGTCCACCGTCGGTTTTCCGTCGCGCGACAGCGTCAGGTTCATCAATGTCGCGATGTCGTTCAGCTGGGCGCCGCTGCAGTCTGCCCGCGCCGCCGTGATGAATGCGTATCTGCGGCGGCCTGGGCAGGGGTCAGCCGACCACCGCCGGGTGAGGCGGTGGCCGTGTCTGCTTACTTCACCTTGGCGTAGGTGCCCTTCAGTGCCACGCCGGCCAGGATCGCGCCCGCATAGCATTCGTAGTTGGTGGTGCTCTTGAACTCGTTCTTCTTGTAATAGCTGACGATGTCGACCACCGCATTGGCACCGCGCGACTTGGCACCGTCCTGCAGCGCGCGCAGCGCCGACAGGGCCACCCAGCGGCAAGCGTCGGCATCGCTCTTGTTGGCGGCGTTGGTCTTCTTGTTGGTCACATCCTCGCCCAGGCGCTGCAGCACGCTGACTTTCTCGCCGGCCAGATAGAACTTCACGCTGCCGTCGATGCCGACGTTGCGGGCTTCGGCGGAATTGACCAGCTCATGCAGCGACTGCTCCACGCGGGTATCGCGGGCCTGGGCGGTGCCGGCGACGGCGAGCAGGGCGGTGGCGGCCATCAGGGCAAAACGACGCATTCAACTTTCTCCTTGTTGGTGGGACGCGAGGGGTCTACGGAAACGGCCGGCCCGCACGGCAGGCCGGAAACAGCGGTCAGTCCTGCCAGCGGCGGAAGATCAACGAGGTGTTGATGCCACCGAAGGCGAAGTTGTTGCTCATGACGTAGTCGGTCTGCAACGCGCGGCCTTCGCCATCGATGTAATCCAGCACGCCGCAGCGCGGATCGACCTCGTGCAGATTCAGGGTCGGGGCGAACCAGCCGTCACGCATCATCTCGATGCTCAGCCAGGCCTCGAACGCGCCGCAGGCACCGAGCATGTGGCCGACGTAGCTCTTGAGCGAACTGATCGGCATGCCCGGGCCGAACACCTGGTGGGTGGCCTGGGTTTCGGCGATGTCGCCGTGCTCGGTGGCGGTACCGTGCGCGTTGACGTAGCCGATCCGATCGGCGGCCAGGTCGGCGTCTTCCAATGCCAGCCGCATCGCCTGGGCCATGGTGCCGGCGCTGGGCTGGGTGACGTGCTGGCCGTCGCTGTTGGTGCCGTAGCCGACCACTTCGGCCAGGATCGTGGCACCACGCGCCTGTGCATGCTCCAGCTCTTCCAGGATCAGCGTGCAGGCGCCCTCGCCCAGCACCAGGCCATCGCGGTGCGCATCGAACGGGCTGGGCGTGGTCTGCGGCGCGTCATTGCGCACGCTGGTGGCGAACAGGGTGTCGAACACCGCCGCGGCGGTGGCATCAAGCTGCTCGGCACCACCGGTGACCATCACCGTCTGCTTGCCGCTGCGGATCGCTTCATAGCCCGAACCCACGCCCTGGCTGCCCGAGGTACAGGCGCTGGAGGTGGTGTAGACGCGGCCGGACAAGCCGAAGAACACGCCGATGTTCACCGGCGAGGTGTGGCTCATCATCTTCAGGTAGGTGGTGGCGCTGATGCCTTCGGTGGTGTGCTCATGGAGCATGCGGCCGAACTCGGCGGTGGCCTCGTGGCTGCCCGAGGACGAGCCGTAGGCCACGCCGGCCATGCCACTGCGCAGCACAGGGTGGCCGACCAGGCCGGCTGCCTCCAGCGCCAGCTCGGTGGCACGCACCGACATCACCGCCACCTTGCCCATGCTGCGGGTGGTCTTGCGGTTGTAGTTGGCCGGGAGCTCGAAATCCTCGGCTGGCGCGGCCAGGCGGGTATTGAGGCCATCAAACACTTCCCACTCGGGGATGTAGCGCACCGCGTTGGTCCGCGCCTGCAGGCGCGCGCGGATGCTCGCCCAATCCTGCCCGAGCGGGCTGATGGCAGCGGCGCCGGTCACCACCACGCGACGATCGGAGCCGGCCATCAGACCATGCCTCCGTTGACCGAGATCACCTGGCGGGTGATGTAGCCGGCCGACTCGGAGAGCAGGAAGGACACGGCCGCAGCGACCTCTTCCGGCTGGCCCAGGCGGTTGGCGGGAATCAGCTTGAGCGCGTGCTCGACGACTTCTTCATTGACCATCTCGGTCTCGATCAGCCCGGGGGCCACGCAGTTGACGGTGATCGCGCGGCTGGCCAGCTCCAGCGCCAGCGCCTTGGTGGCACCGATGATGCCGGCTTTGGCCGCACTGTAGTTGGTCTGGCCACGGTTGCCGACCAGGCCGGACACCGAGGACAAGGTCACGATGCGGCCCGGTTTGCGCCGGCGCACCAACGGCATCACCAGTGGGTGGAGCACGTTGTAGAAGCTGTCCAGGTTGGTGTGGATGACCGTATCCCAATCCTCGGCCGGCATCGCCGGGAAGGCACCGTCGCGGGCGATGCCGGCATTGCAGACCACCCCGTAATAGGTGCCGTGCTCGGCGATGTCCGCTTCCAGCGCGGTGCGCGCGGCATCGCGGTCGGCCACATCGAACATCAGCACCCGGGCCTGCCGGCCCAGCGCCTGGATCTCGGTCACCACGGCCTGTGCGTCTTCGATGCGGCTGCGGCAATGCACCACCACGTCGAAGCCGTCGCGCGCGCAACGCAGCGCCACGGCACGGCCGATGCCACGGCTGGCGCCGGTCACCAGCACGGTCAAATTCCCTGTCATGCCTCTCCACTCTCCAGATAAGCCGCTGCATCCGTGGGTTGGAACACGGAAACGTTGGCAACTGCCACTTCGATATCGTCCGCCAGGATCCGGCAGGCGAACATGCCCAGGCCATTCTCGCCCAACAGCTCGCAGTTCGCCTCCACCCGCAGGCAGCTGCCGGCGGCAAAGTATGGCCGGTGGGCGGTGTAACGACGGCTGCCGAGCAGGAAGCCGATCGAGGGTTCCGCACCGGTCTGCCAGGCGCGGCAGCCGGCCCAGGCGGCAATCGCCTGGGCCATGTATTCGACCCCGACCCAGGCGGGCACGCCGTCGGGGGTGCAGAACAGACCCTGCGTCGGGACGTCCACCTCGACCGCGATGGATTCGTCCTGCCAGGCCACCACGCGGTGGATCAGGCGCATGCTGTCGCGGTGCGGAAGCACGGCGTCGATGTCGGGGGGCAGCGGCATGCTCATCCCTTGGCCAGTGCCAGCACGGCATTGCTGCCGCCAAAGGCAAATGAGTGACTGAGCACGTGCTGCAGCGGCTGCGCGGCACGCGTCCCCGGCGCCACCAGCGCCAGTGCCGGCAAGGCGTCATCGGCCTGTCCATCCCACCAGTGGGTGGGCAACTGCTGGTCGGGGTTGTCGGCCAGCGTCATCCAGCACAGCGCCGCTTCGATCGCGCCGGAGGCACCCAGCGTGTGCCCGGTCAGCGGCTTGGTTGAGCTGGCCGGCACCTGCGTGCCAAGCACGGCGGCGACCGCCTGGCTTTCCATCGCATCGTTGTGGCCGGTGGCGGTGCCGTGCAGGTTCACGTAGTCGATCTGCGCGGGCGTCAGGCCGGCCCGGTCCAGCGCCTGCTGCATCGCATCGATCGCCCCGCGTGCCTGCGGATCCGGCGCGGACATGTGGTGCGCATCGGAGGATTCCCCCCAGCCGGAGAGCCGCACCGGGCCCGGCTCGCGGGTCATCAGGAACAGCGCCGCGCCCTCACCGATGTTGATGCCGTTGCGGTTGACGGAGAACGGATTGCAGCGCGCCGCCGAGACCGACTCCAATGCGCTGAACCCGGCCACAGTGAACCGGCACATCGAATCGGCGCCACCGGCCACCACGGCATCGACCACGCCGGCCTGCAGCAGGCGCGCGGCCGACATCAGCGCCTTGGCGCTGGACGAGCATGCGGTGGAGATCGTCCACGCCGGGCCGGTGCTGCCGATCCGCTCGCGCACGAAGCGCGCGGCGGTGCCCATTTCCTGCTGGGCGTAATGGAAATCGGCCGGCCACACACCATCGCGGTGATGCGTACGCAGTGCATTCTCCGATTCGCCGATGCCGGAGGTGCTGGTGCCGATGATCACCGCCACGCGATCGGCACCGAAACGGGCCACGGCGGCAGCGATGCCCTCGCGGATCTGCTCCAGTGCGGCCTCCAGCAGGCCGTTGTTGCGGCCACGCAGGGCCACCGGCAAGGCGGCCAGGTCCGGCAGCGGCGCATGCACTTCGCCCAGCGCCAGCGTGCGCCCGGGGAGGATCTCAGCGTTGTCGCGCAAACCGCCGGGCTGCGCCGCGAACAGGCCGTCGCGTACCTGGGCGCGGTCGGCACCCAGCGCGCAGATCACCCCCAGCTCGTTCAGATAGACCGCGCTACTGCTCACTCTTGGCCCTGCCCCATGTCCATCGATTCGATCACCAGTTCATAGCCCTCGGCCAGGTTGCGCAGGCGCACGCGGCCGTCGGGGAGGCTGTCGCGCACCAGCCAGGGTTTGCCGCCCTGCTCCAGGCTGCGCACGCCATCGGTCTCCTGCAGGGTCCAGCCGGCGGGCAGCGCGGCACGGATCGCCGCCGCCGGCCACAACGCGAACTGCAGGTCGTCCAGCACGCGCTCGCCGCGCACCTGCGGCGGCAGCCATGGGGCACGGGTCTGTTCAAGATGCTGCCCGTCCCAGACCATGCGCACGCCGGTCTGGCCCATCGCCTGCACCGCCAGCCGCACCTGCTCGGCATCCACTTCCAGCAGCGCATCCAGCTCTCGCTGGTGGCTGCCGAAGCGGAACTGCAGGCGCTGCTGCAGCTGCACCGGTTGCGGCAATGCCGACGGCGCCAGCTGCAGCGTGGGCAGCTGCACCAGCGGTGTGGGCATGCGGGTGCTGGCACACGCGGCCAGCAGCAGGCTCAGCAACAGGGTCAGGATCAGGCGCTGCACAGTTCCTCCAGCACGCGCAGGCGCCGGCCGCTGGCATCGGCAACATACGGGTTCTGCGTGTCCCAGGCGTAGCCGGCCAGGATCGAGGAGATCATGCGGCGTACCTCCGGCTGCGGATCGGGATGGTAGATGATCTTCTGGAAGCCACCGGCGTACCAGGCTTCGACAAAGCGACGGAAGGTCTTCACCCCGGCGCGCAGCGGCACCGAGAACGCCTGCTCCCAATCCACCGTCTCACCGGCATGCTCGCGCGCCAGGCACTCGCTGGCCAGCTGCGCCGACTTGAAGGCAATGGTCACGCCCGAGGAGAACACCGGGTCCAGGAACTCGCCGGCATTGCCCAGCAGCGCATAGCCCTCGCCCCACAACGAGGAGACATTGGCCGAGTACCCGGTGATGGTGCGCACCGGCAGCACCGCCCATTCGGCGTTGCTGAGCAGGCGGGTCAGGTTCGGGTCTTCGCCGACGATGGCCTGCAGCTTCTCCAGATCGGTACCGGGGTAGCGCTCGAAGAAACTCGGCTCGGCGACCACGCCCAGCGAGCAGCACCCATTGGAGAACGGAATCGTCCAGTACCACACGTCCACGTGCTCGGGATGGGTGGTGATCAGGATCTTGTTGCGGTCAAACCCCGCGCCGGCCGGAATGTGGTCACGCACGTGGCAGAAGATCGCGCCGCGCACCGGGAAGTTCGACGGCGACTCCAGCTTCAGCAGGCGCGGCAGCAGCCGGGCGAAACCGCTGGCGTCGAGGATGAAACCGGCCTCGATGGTGTACTCGCTGCCATCCGGGCGGCGCACCTGCACCTGTGCCGGGCGGCCGGGCTGCACCGAGAGCACTTCATCGCCGAAGCGCAGCGTGGCACCCATGCGCTCGGCACCGCGCGCCAGCACATCATCGAAGTCGGCGCGCTGCACCTGGTAGGTGGTGCCCCAGCCCGGCGAGAACTTGTCGCGGAAGTCGAACTCGGTGGTCGCTTCGCCGCGCACGAACGCGGCGCCGTTCTTGTACTGGAACCCGGCCTGCACCACATCCTGCAGCAGCCCGGCGGCCTCGATGTACTCCATGCTCTGCGGCAGCAGGCTCTCGCCGATCGAGAAGCGCGGAAACTGCTGGCGCTCCAGGATCAGCACCTGGCGGCCCTGCCTGCGCAGCATCGCGGCGGCCACGGAGCCGGCCGGGCCGGCGCCGATGACCAGGATTTCAGTACGTTCCACCTGCGGGTTCATCGATACATCCTTGATCAGTGCATGAAAGGAAAAACGCGGTCGCTCAGTGCGGGGCGTCGTGCGGTGGTGGGCGGAACAGCGGCGAAATCAGCCAGACCAGGCCGATGCCGAACAACAGGGTCAGACCGAACGCGCGCAGCGCCGGCGTGGCCGACAGCCCGAGCAGGCCGAACGACAGCCAGGTACTGGCCGCGCCGACGCACACGGCCAGCCAGGCACTGGCATCGCCGCGGTGCTCGATCAGGAAGATGCCGTAGTCGATGCCCATGCCCAGCAGCAGCATGAGCGCGAGTACGTTGAACAGCTGCAGCGGTTGCCCGAACAGGCCCAGCAGGGCCAGCGTCAGCGCACCGGCAACCAGGGTCGGGGCGAGCACGCGCCAGGCCTGCCCGCGGTAGCGCCAGTACAGCACCGCGAACACCAGCGCGATGCCGATCAGCAGCAAGCCGCTCATCAGCTTGCGATAGTGCTTGAGCAGCTGCGAGAAATCGGCGGTACGGTCGACCCAGCGCACCCCATCAATGCCCTTGGCCTGTGCTTCCAGCACAGCCAGTGCATCGGCGCGGGAGAGGTCATCGACCATCACCACCGAGGCCACGCCCTGCCCGACCGTCCCCAGCCACAGGTGGCGGAACGGCATCGCCGCCGGCGATGCGAGGAAGGCCTCGGCCTGCAGATCCTGCGCGGCATAGGCCGGGCGCAGCAATGGCTCGCCCACGGCCTCACCGACCCGGGCCAGCACCTGCGGCTCGACCTTGGCCGTCAGCGCGGCATCAGCATGCTGGCGCTTCTGCGAAGGCAGCCAATCGCTGATCGCGCGGTAGCCGCCGATCTGCTTGTCTGCTTCCAGCACGCGCAGGCGGTCGATCAGCGCTTCTTCGCGCTCGAGCACCTGCTCGGCGGTATCACCCTGGACCAGATAGAACTGCGCCGGGCTGGGCATGCCCAGCATCTGGCTGATGCGGATCTGCTGGGCGATCAGCTCCGGCGGCGACGACTGCAGGCTGCGCAGGTCATCGTTGGTCTGCAGGCGCGCGATGCCGATCGCCGAGAGCAGCGTCACCACGCCCAGGAACATCGCGGCCTTGCGCCCATGCAGGCGCGGCCAGCGCTCCAGCGTGGCGCCGAGCCAGCGGGCGAAGCCGGTACGACGGATTTCGCCGCCATCCAGCCACGGGAACCAGAAGATCACGGTCAGGAAGGCGGCGGCCAGGCCCACCACCGAGAACAGCGCCATCTGGCGCAGCCCCGGGAACGGGGCCAGCCCCAGCGCGAGATACGCCAGCGCGCTGGTCAGCAACGCCAGCCACAGGCCCGGCAGCAGATGCCGCAGCAGCTTCCAGCGACGGTCAGCCGGCTCCGCCTGGCGCGAGGCGAACCAGTGGATGCCGTAGTCCTCGGCAACACCGACCAGTGACGCACCAAACACCAGCGTCAGCACATGCACCTTGCCGAACACCAGCACCGTCACCGCCAGCGCGACACCGCAGCCGATCAGCAGCGAGGCGGCCACCAGCAGGATCGGGCGCAGCGAGCGGAATGCCAGCCACACCAGCAGCAGCACGGCGGCCAGCGAGCCCCAGCCGATCGTATTGATTTCCCAATTGGCCTGCACCGCAGCCGCCTCGGCATGCAGCGGCACACCGGCACGCAGCACCTCCAACCCCGGCGCCTGCCTGGCGGCGGCCTCGGCGGCGGTGTCCAGCAGCAGATCGATATGGCGCTCGCCATCGAGCTGGAACGCCGAACCGACCGTGTCGTACTGCACGATCGACCAGTGCTTGCCATCGGCCTCCAGCAGGCCGTCGTCGCCCATCTGCAGGCCCGAGCCCAGCGCGCGCTCCTGCCACCACTGCGGCCACAGCGACAGCGGATCCTGGCGCCATTCGGTCAGGCGCGGTGCGCCCATCGGACCGTACAGCGCCGCCAGTGCCGACTCGGCCAGGCCTTCGGTGGGCTCGTTCTGCAGCCGCTCGCGCTGTGCGCTGGTCAGCAGACGGTCGCGGTAGGGAGCGTAGAACGCACGCGCCTGATCGAACCAGCCTTCGATCGAGCCGCTCTCGTGGAGCAGCGCCTTGCCGTCGGCGCTGTCGCGCAGGGTGGTGCGGAAGGCCGCCTCGGCCGCCTTGGTCTGCGCCGCATCGGTACTGCCCAGCAGCACCACGATCTGGCGCGCATTGGCATCGGCGATGCGCCGGGTGACATCGGACAGCAGGCGATCATGCGCGTCCTGCGGCAGCAGCGCGAGGATGTCGGTGTCGATCCGCGATTCGCTCTTCCACAGCTGCCACTGCTGCACGCCCAAGCCGACCAGCACCAGCAGCCAAACGATGGCCAGCCAGCGCCAGAGGCGCTGCAGGCGGCCGTTCGAGGTCAGCACGTCATTCAAACCTGCGACCCTCGTCGGTGCTCAGCGTGGCCGGCGTATCGCTCATGCCGGCAAAATGGATGCGGGTGACATCCTGGTTGGCCTCGTTGATCTGGACCTCGCGCACGTAACGGTCGCCGCTCAGGGTGAGCTGCGCGAACACCTTGCCGAGCATCGCCGAGCGCGGGGTCAGCTGCATTTTCCAGGCGTTGCCAGGCAGCACCTCGACCTTGACCGTGAACTGGGCCGACAGCGCCTGCGCATCGCCGCTCATCAGCGCGAACATGATCGCGTTGACCGAGCGCATCGCCGGCTGCTGGCGGCCATCCAGTTCGACCCGGCTGCTGCCATCGCTTTGCCGGCTGAGGATGCGGTCACGGGTGACCACCACCTCGGACGGGAACGGCTTGAGCGTGGTCCAGATCACCCCGTGGTCCTGGGCCAGCACGAAGCGGCCCTGCGAGCGCAGCGGGTTCTTGAAGCCGGCGACCTGTTTCTCCTGGGTGAACTCGCCACGCAGCACGTCGACCTTGGCCACGCGCTGTTTGACGGCCTCCACATCGGTGGCGGCAAGCGCCGGGGCGACCACGGCCAGCATCACCAGCACGCACAGCGTGCGCAGCAAACGGTTCATTGCGGTTGCACTCCCAGACGCTCCCACAGCACCGGCGGGCACAGGTAGAGCATTTCATTGGTGGCCGCGTCGACCGCGACCTGGATGGTGTGGGCGCGGGTCAGCGTGGTACCGCTTTCCGCATCCACGATGTCGTAGGCGATCTTCAGGCGGTTTTCCCACTCGGTGATCGTGGCGCGCACGCGCAGCGCCTGGCCGTACAGCAACGGCCGGATGTACTTGACCCGCGCATCCACCACCGGCCACAGGTAGCCGGAATCGCGCATCTGCGGGTAGTCGTAATCGTGGCGCTGCAGCAGTGCGCAGCGCGCGATCTCGAAATACTTGAAGTAATTGCCATGCCAGACCACTTCCATGGCGTCGCAGTCATGGAAGGCCGGCGACAGCGTCACCTCGAAGCTCAGATCAGGCGTGGACATACAACTCCCAGCGCTGTGCGCGGATGTCATCCAGCAGGGCGCGCAGCTCGCCATCCAGCGCGCGGTCTTCCTCGATCAGCGCGATGCGCTCGGACAGGTCCTGGTACATCGCGGCCAGATCGCCGTGCAACGTCGCTTTCATGCCGACACGCTCGCGCAGGGCCACGCCCTGGCGGGCAGTGATCAGCAGCGCGGCGACGACCTGTTCGGTCAGTTCGATCACGCGCAGGCAATCGCGCGCGGCGATGGTGCCCATGCTGACCTTGTCCTGGTTGTGGCATTCGGTGGAACGCGAGAACACCGAGGCCGGCATGGTCTGCTTGAGCGCTTCGGCGGTCCACGCCGAGACACTGATCTGCAGCGCCTTCAGGCCATGGTTGATCGCGGCACGCTCACCGGTGGCGGCCGACAGGTTGGCCGGCAGACCGTGGTTGAAGCGCGCATCCACCACCAGCGCCATCTGCCGATCAAGCAGATCGGCCAGGTTGGCGATGGTGTTCTTCAGCGCATCCATGGCGAAGGCGATGTGGCCGCCATAGAAATGGCCGCCGTGCAGGATGCGCTCGCCCTCGACATCGATCAGCGGGTTGTCGTTGGCGCTGTTGAGTTCGGTTTCGATCAGCTGGCGGAAGAACGGCAGCGCGTCCTGCACCACCCCGATCACGTGCGGGGCGCAGCGCAGCGAGTAACGGTCCTGCAGCCGCTGTTCGTTGCGCGGCGGGCGATCGCTGTGCAGGTCCTGGCGCAGGCGCGCGGCGATCTGCGTCTGCCCCGGGTGCGGTTTGGCGGCGAACAGCATTTCATCGAAGTGGTGCGCGTTGCCGTCGCTGGCCAGCACGTTGAACGCGGTCAGGCGCGTGGCCAGCCTGGTCAGGTAATCGGCACGGTCATAGGCCAGGCAGGCCAGCGCGGTCATCACGGCGGTGCCGTTCATGATCGCCAGGCCTTCCTTGGGGCGCAGCCGCAGCGGGGTCATGCCGATCTCGGCCAGCACCTCGGCCGCCGCGCGGCGCGCGCCCTGGTACATCACCTCGCGCTCGCCACACAGCACCGCAGCCACGTAGGACAGCGGGGTCAGATCGCCACTGGCACCGACCGAACCCTCGGCCGGGATCAGCGGCAGCACGTCGTGGCGCAGCAGCGTGGCCAGGCCCTGCAGCAGCGGATGGCTGACGCCGGACATGCCACGCACCAGCGAGGCCAGGCGTGCAGCGATCACCGCACGGGTCTCCTGCGGATCCAGGAAACGGCCCAGGCCACAGCCGTGGTAGGTGAACAGGTGGTGCGGCAGCTCGGCCACCAGCGCCGGCGGAATGTTCACCGTGCACGAATCGCCGTAGCCGGTGGTCACCCCGTAGATGACGCCATCCTCGCGCAGCAGGCGATCAAGGAAATCCGCGCCGCGCTGGATGCGCGCGGTGAATGCCGCATCGTCGGTGACGACGGCCTGGGCCTGGCGCTGCGACAGCGCGACCACGTCTTCGATGGTCAGCGGCGCATCGCCGAAGCGGACGGAGGGTGCCTGATCGGCCTTACTTGCCATGAGATGCCTGATCCCAGAAGGGGAAGAAATTGAACCAGTCCAAGGGTGCCTGGGTGACCTGAACTTCCAGCCACCGGGCGAAATGTTCAGCCTGCGCGGTCAGCGCGGCGTCACGCGAACCGCGCGGCAATACGATGCGATCGGTGAACTGTTCAAAGCGCACCTGGTAGCCGCGGCCATGATGCAGGCAGGCCATGGTGTAGACCGGACAGGCCAGCGCCGCAGCGAGCACATAGGCGCCGATCGGGAACTGCGCGGTGTGGCCGAGGAACGAGGCCGGTACCGTGCGCCCGCCGCGCAGCGGCACGCGATCGCCGACGATGGCCACAAAGCCCCCCGCCTCGACCCGGCGCTGCAGCTCGACGGCGGTGGCCGGGCCCATGTCGGTCACCTGCAGCAGTTCCACCGAAGCCAGTGGATCGAGCCGCTGCATCAGCCGGTTGAAACGCTGCGCGTGCGCGGTGTGCACCAGCACGGTGATGTGGAAGCCGGGCACCTGCTCGGCCAGCACCTGGCACAACTCCAGGCAGCCGATATGCGCGGTGAGGATCAGGCCACCTTCGCGGCGCGCGATCCTGTCCAGCACCAGGTCACGCTGCAGATAGATGCGCTCGGGCGGATAGCGGCCGCCCAGGCCCAGCAGCTTGTCGAGCATGGTGTCGGCAAACAGCGCGAAGTGCTTCAGGCTCTGCCAGCGGCCCGGCGGCGTGGCAAACACGCCGGTGTGCGCCTGCAGACGCTGCAGATACTGCAACGAAGACTCGCGCGCGAGCCGGTTGGTCAGCCAGTGGCACAGCACCACCGGATACACGCACAGGCGGAACGGCCAACGGCCGAACCAGCGGTGTACCCAGCACAGGAACAGCACGCCGGCGGCCGAGGTCGACTCGCCGATGTCGGCCCAGTGCGGGGCGCTCCCAGGTGCAGGCGTGGTCATGGGCGAGGACCTGCGAGGCGTTGCCACAGCAGCCGCGGCGCACGCCACAGCATCCCGAAGAACAGGCGCGCGTGCATGCGGCTGATGCGTACGTTGTCGCGCCACACATCAAAGTGCGAGACGCCATCGCTGGGATAGGTGACGGCCGTCGGCACGTTGATCACCTTGACCCCGCGCCAGAACAACCGCACCAGGATCTCGCTGTCGAAATCCATGCGACGGCCGATGGTTTCCTCACCGATCAGGCGCGTCACCGGCGCCAGCGGATACAGACGGAAGCCGCACATCGAGTCGCGGATCTGCAGCGACAGTGTGTTGATCCAGACCCAGATATGCGTGGCATAACGGCCGTACAGGCGCGCCTTGGGCACGCTGGCATCGTAGGCGGGCGTGCCGCAGATCACCGCGTCCGGCTGCGCCTGCGACAACGCGACGAAGCGCGGGAGGTCACCGGTGTTGTGCTGGCCATCGGCATCGATCTGCAGCACGTGGCTGTAATCCAGACGCGCGGCCTCGGCGAAGCCGGCCAGCATCGCACCCCCCTTGCCCTGGTTGACCGGCAGCCGCAGCAGCGTCACCTGCGGTGCATGCGCGTGCGCCAGGGCATCGAGCACCTGCGCGCAGTCCAGATGCGAACCATCGTCCACCAGCAGGCACGGCAGGCCACTGGCAAGCACGCCCTGCACCACCGCGCCGATCGCATGCGCGTGGTCGTATACCGGGATCACCACCAACGGGGCGAAGGCCGGCCTGCTCACGCCACTACCGGTGTCATCATGCATCGCCGAACACCACCCGGCCGCTGGCATGCACGCCATGGTCGGAGACGTATCGGAAGCTCATCGCCGATTTGGCCGCGTCCCAACCCAGGCTCAGCTGCAGGCAGTCGCCCGGCCGCGCCACGTGCTGGAACTTCACCGCATCCATCCGTACGAACCGCGGCGGCATCGTGAAGGCGCTACGGCCGTAGTGGATTGCCCAGTCCAGCTGGACCACGCCGGGCAGGATCTTCGCCTGCGGGAAATGCCCGTCGAACGCGACCAGGTCAGGATCCAGAACGAACTGCAGCGACGCGGTGGTGTCATCGCGCTGCTGCCACTCGGCCATCGGCATCAACGGACGGAACAGCGCCGCCAGTGCCGCGGCGGTGACCTTGCCCTGCGCATTGAAGGGAAGTTCGTCGATGAAGCGCCAGCGGCGCGGCCGGGTCACCGCGTCATGGCTGCGGGCCAGATGCGCGCTGAGCTGCTGCGCCTGGCGGCGACGCTCGGCGTCATCCCACTGCGCGGCGCCCGTCGCCTGCGGCACCACCACGGCGGCCAGCTGTTCGCGCGCGCCCGGCAACACCAGCACGCGCACCTCCTGCACGGCCGGGTGCGCGCGCAGCTGCTGCTCGAGGGCATCCAGCGAGACGCGCCGCTCTTCGATCTTGACGATGCGATCGGCGCGGCCGAGCAGGCGGAAGCTGTGGCCGTCATCGGCCACGGCACGGTCCTGGGTCAGCCACCAGTCTTCGCTCGCCAGGTGCGGCGAGCGGACCGCCAGGCAGCCCTCGTCGATCCGCCAGGCGACGCCGGGCAACGGATGCCACTGCGGCCGCGCTGCACTCCAGCGCCGCCACGCAACGCCACCGGTTTCGCTGCTGCCGAAGACTTCGGTCGGGGCCACGCCCATCAAGGCGCGCACCTGCAGCGCCGCCTCGGTCGGCAGCGGACCGCCAGAGGAGAACACCGCGCGCAGCTGACCGCCCAGCGAGGACCAGTCCAGCTGCTCGGGCAGGCGTTTGAGATGGGCCGGGGTGGCCACCAGCACCGACGGCTGGCCGCCCAGCGCGCTGACCAGGTCTTCGTGGAAGAACCGGCGCGGCTGGATCGCGCGTCCGGCCACCAGCGGCCACAGCACCCGGAACAGCAGCCCGTAGATGTGCTGGTGCGAGACCGTGCCCTGCACCTGGGCGCCGTCGAACTGCTCGCCGAAGGCGGCCTGCAGCGCATCCACCTCGCGGGTCAGCTGGCGCATGCGTTTGACGATGGCGCTCGGCGCGCCGGTGCTGCCGGAGGTGAACACCACCAGTTCCAGCGCCGCGTCGTCCAACGGCTGCAGCACCTGCTCCGGATCGGCCGCCGCATCGGGCTGCAGCGGCGCATACCGGGCCGGCACGTCGCCGGCGAACCCGGCCACGCGCGGGCTCAGTCCTTCCAGCGTGGCCGGCAGGTTGTCACCGCCCAGGAACACACGCTTGCCGGCATGCCAGGCCCCCAACAGGGCGGCGGCGAAGGTCAGCGTGTCATCGAAATACAGCGCCCAGTCGGTGCCGGGGGCACGCGCGAACGCCTGCTGCCAGCACAGTACCTGCGCGCGGAACTGCGGGTGCTCCACCACGGTGTCGCCGGCGATGCCGACGATGCGGCCCGGGCGCGGGGCCAGCGCCAACCGGTCCAGTGCGATCCACTCAGCCATGGGCATGCGCCGCCTTTACCCGTCGCCGGACCAGCCATTCCCCGCCAAACAGAGCACCCATCATCACGTACGCCAACAATCCGTTGTAGAACGCCCAGACCTGGTTGGACGCCCACAGCGCCGTGGCCAGGGCCAGACTTCCGTTGAGAACAAAGAAGCCGCACCAGATCCACGTGACGCGACGGGTATAGATCACGGCGAACGGCGGCAGGTCCGGCTCACTCAGCCGCGCCAGGCGCTCCACGGCACTGGGCCCGAAGCGCAGGCTGGTGGCGAAGATGACCAGCATCACCGCGTTCACCAGCGCCGGGTACAGCTTCAGCGGCAGGGCCTGGTTGAAGGCCGTAGCCACCAGGGCGAGCACACCGGTGCCGAGTGCGGCCACCCACCACACCGGCTGGCGGGTGGTCAGCGCGCGCAGCGCGGCCAGGGTGAACAGCAGCAGCGACAACCAGCGCGGCTCGAACCGGCCCAGCGACAGGTAGACCACCAGCGGGTATGCCAGCGACAGCAACGCAAACGCCGCGACGCGTACCCGGACCATGGTCAGTCTTCAGCGATGGCCGTCAGGCGGCCGCTTGACCAGGCAACAGCCCGTGCACCACATCCACGATGTCCTGCACGGTGCGCACCTGCTTGAACGCTTCCGGCTGCAGATTGCGGCCGAGCAGCGGCTTGAGCTGCACGATCAGGTCGACCGCGTCGATGCTGTCGATGTCCAGGTCGTCATACAGCCGCGCGGCGGGCGTGATACGGCTCGGCTCGATCTCAAAGCTGTCCTTGAGGATCTTGACGATGCGCTCGAAAAGTTCGTTCTTGGTCATGGGTAAATCCTGACGCGCCGTTAGGACGGCTGGCGTGCGGCGACAAACTCGCTCAGGGCACGCACGCTGGAGAAATGGCGACGGGTCTCTTCCGAATCGGCTGACAGGCTGACACCGTACTTTTTCTGCAGGGCCAATCCAAGTTCCAGCGCGTCGATCGAATCCAGGCCCAACCCCTCTACAAACAAGGGCGCGGCGGAATCGATGTCTTCGGGAGTGATGTCTTCCAGTGAAAGCGATGAAATGATCAATTCCTTGATCTCGTGCTCAAGTGCCTGCACGGGTCGGGTCTCCAGCGAAGTCGAAGTAATGGGCAAGATGATCGGTCACACGCCTGGCCGCCAAGGCATCCCCCCTGGGCGCATCGCCGGTCTCGTTCAGAAACGGGGCAATCGGGAGATCCTCCCCGACTTCCAGCTGAACGTGAAATCGCCGTGATGGCACACGATACCATTTCTGGCCCTTGGTCAGGGTCAGCGGGGTGCAGGTGATCCGCACCGGGGTGATGTCCAGCCGGCCCCGCACCGCGATGTTGGCCGCCCCGCGCTGCAGGCGCAGCGGCTGTCCCGGCACGGTGCGGGTGCCCTCCGGGAAGATGACCAGGTTGCCGCCGGCCTGGACCGCCGCGATGCAGTCATCGATCAGGCCCGCTCCGTCGTCGTTGGAGACATAGCCGGCCGCGCGGACCGGGCCGCGCATGAACGGGTTGCGCGCCACGGCCTGCTTGACCACGCAATCGGCATTGGGCAGCTGGGCGATCAGCAGCACCACGTCGATCAGGGTCGGGTGGTTGGCCAGGATCAGCAGGCCGTTGCGTTGCAGGCGCTCACCCCCGCGGATCTCATAGGTCATCAGCCCGAGCCGGCGCATCAGGCCGACGTGCGTGGCGAAGCTGCCCTGGACCAGGCGCCGCGCCAGCACGCGCCGGCGCACCGGGTCGCGGATCAGCAGCAGCGACAGGAACAGCAGCCCGCCCAGCACCAGCCCGCCGAGCCCGAAGGCGGCAAAGCTCAGCCCCGTGCCCAGCACCCGCCAGGCATGGTTGATCCGGGCCGGCCAGCGCTCAGCCATGGCGTTGCCAGGTCCAGCGTTGGCCATCGGCCTCCAGCCCCAGCGAAGGCGCACCGGCCAGCAGGAAACGCAAGGCTTCCAGGCCATGCGGCAGACCGTCGGAGGGGCGATCCTCGCCGCCTGCCCCCCAACCCAGCGACAGCCGGGTGCCCGGACCGTCGGCCGGTCCCAGCCGCCAGCACCAGGCGAAGAACGGATCGGGCTCGTCGGCGAAGCCGGCGTAGATCGGTGGCAAGGGCGATTCATAGACCACCAGTCGCACCTCGGGCGCGCCATCGGCGAGCAGGCCGAAGGCCTCCATGCAGGCGGTCTCGACCGTGGCCCGGCCGGCCGCGAGGGCCAGATAGTTGCCGCGATGGCCGCGGGCGATCGAATACAGCGCGGCGATCGCGTTGTGCACCGACAGCCCGAAGCCGGTTGGCGACATCGGCTGGTCTGCGCTCAGGGTATTGAGCAGTTCCATCGAACGGGCCACGTCGCCATGCCGCGAGGCGAACACCAGCGGCACCTGGCCACCGTCGTCGGGCTGCTCGCACCAGCACGCGGTCTGGATCGCCATGCGCCCCAGCCGCTCGATCCGGCGGCGCTGCATGGCCGGCACTTCGGACAGCGCCGGCGTGTCCTCACCGGTCGGCAGCCAAGGGGCCTCTGCCCACGCCTGCCACTGCTCCCGGGTGGTGATGCCTGGCGCCCAGGCCGACCAATCCACTACTGAAAACTCGATCATTCACGCCAACATGATGGATGGGTACCAGGACGGGCACGAGCCAGGGTGGCCACGCGGATCGGCTCCCCATGCCAGCCGGACCGCGCCTGTCATCGACATCGTCCGGCGCCGGACGCGGTGCCGAGAAAGGAGCGCACGCTATCATGACACTCTCGGCACTGGCAGCATTCACATTCTGAAATGAGCAACATGATCGACCACGCAACGTCCCCGGCAATCGCTTTCCCTTCCTCCGGACCTGCGTGGTTCCATGTCGCCTACGCCCCGGCGGCGCACCGTGATGCCGCGCTGGCCGACCCGCAGACGCTGGCGGTGTTCGGCTTCGGCCTGCGTCACGCCGCGCTGGACGACCCGCGCTGGCTGCAGGTCCCGCTGGCCGAACAGGGTCCGGCGCAGATCGAGGTCTGGCGTGGCGGCACGCCGGTCGCGCACGGCACCACCGATGGGGTGCGCTGGTCGCACACCGACAGCCTGCTGTTCGGGGTGCTGGAGATTGACGAGGTCGACAGCGATATCGAGTCCGCCGCAGCCGAGGCCTATGCGCGGATGAGCGCGTTCCTGTCGCGCTGCGGCTATCCGCATCTGCTGCGCACCTGGAACTATCTGGACGCAGTGACCGAGGGCGATGGCGACGATGAACGCTACCGACGTTTCTGCGTGGGCCGCGTGCGGGGCCTGCGGGAACTGGATGAAGCCGCACTGCCGGCGGCAACCTGCATTGGCCGCTTCGACGGTGAGCGCCGGCTGCAGGTGTATTGGCTGGCAGCCCGCGAGCCGGGCCTGCCGCTGGAGAATCCGCGTCAGGTGAGCGCGTTCCGTTATCCACGCCAGTACGGGCCGCAGTCGCCGAGTTTTTCGCGGGCGCTGTT
Source organism: Stenotrophomonas sp. TWI273 (assembly GCF_039674765.1). Taxonomy (NCBI): domain Bacteria; kingdom Pseudomonadati; phylum Pseudomonadota; class Gammaproteobacteria; order Lysobacterales; family Lysobacteraceae; genus Stenotrophomonas; species Stenotrophomonas sp. TWI273. The sequence continues at coordinate 42,795 of NZ_JBDJOA010000002.1, read as the reverse complement.
GCCGCCGTTGGCAACGGGGTTGCCGTTGCTGCAGTCCGGGACGGCGGCGATCGTGGGGCATGTGTCGCAGCACACGGGGGCGGTGGATGAGCAGTTGCGGGAGACGTTGACGAATCTGCAGAGTCTGGTGGATACGGCGCGCGGTCAGCGGCCGTCGCTGTCACCGGCGTTGGGGTCGACGTCGGTGCTGAAGGTGTATGTGCGGCGCGCGGAGGATATGGCGGCGGTGGCGGCGCAGATGGCGGCGCTGCCGACGGCCCCGCCGTTCGTGGTGTTGCATGCAGAGGTGTGCCGGGCGGAGTTGCTGGTGGAGATCGAGGGGCTGCACGGCTGAGTCAACAGCCTTGGTTTGCCGGGCGCGCCTGGCCTGGGTCGGTGTGGGTGGGGTGTCGGGACCCGCTGCAAGTACGTCCTTGTAAGCTCATGTGTTGCCATCCATGGCAACACATGGTCCCGCCACCCCACCCACACCGACCCTTCGACAGTTGGCTGGTGCGCATCGGAAAGATCAACGGCAGGTCGAATCGGCCGCCTGACGTTTCTTCTTGATCAATCAAGCAGCTTTCATGCTGGGGTAGAGCCGACCGTTGGTCGGCTGCTCTTGACCCGTTTTTATGCGGTTGACTCTTCCCACCGACGACGCAGACCTTTCAGGGCGAGGGCGGTCGGACCCTGCCGGGACCGTCGGGCGCCATGGATGGCGCCCGTCGAGCCCCCAGGGATGGGTTTACGGCGCGTCCCGGCAGGGTCTGACCGCCCTCGCGCACACGGAACCGGGAATAGCCACCGTGCTTTCCTCAGTGATACCCCACATCCGCCCGCACCTTGCCGCGGAACACCCGGTACGACCAGGCCGTATAGCCCAGGATCACCGGCAGCAGGATCACCAGCCCGACCAGGCTGAAGCTCAGCGACGAGGCCGGCGCGGCGGCCTGCCACAACGTCATGCTCGGCGGCAGCAGGTACGGCCACATGCCCAGCACCAGGCCGATGAAGCCGAGGATGAACAGGGCCAGCGTCAACAGGAACGGCGGCAGATCGCGCTTGGGATGCATCGCGCTGCGCCACAGCGCGGTGGCGACCGCCAACGTCAGCAACGGCACCGGCGAGAGCCACCAGAAGTTGCCATCGCTGAACCAGCGCGCCATCAGGCGCGAATCCAGGAACGGCAGCCACGCGCTCACCAAGCCCATGAACACGATCACCGCCACCACCAGCGGGCGGGTCAAGGTGCGTGCGAAGGTCTGCTCGCGGCCTTCGGTCTTGAGGATCAACCAGGTGCTGCCGAGCAGCGCGTAACCGAACACCACGGCTGCGCCGGTCAGCATCGAGAACGGGCTGAACCAGCTGAAGGCGCCGCCGACATAGCGGCCATCCACGACCTGCAGGCCCTGCACGAGTGCGCCGAGGATCACGCCCTGCGCGAAGGCGGCCAGCAGCGAGCCCAGGCCGAATGCCACGCTCCACAGCTTGCGCGAGCGGTGCGCCTTGAAGCGGAATTCGAAGGCCACGCCGCGGAACACCAGCGCGACCACCAGCAACAGGACCGGCAGGTACAGCGCCGACAGCAGCGCCGCGTAGGCCTTCGGGAAGGCCGCCATCAGCCCGGCCCCGCCCAGCACCAGCCAGGTTTCGTTGCCGTCCCAGATCGGGGCGGCGGTGTTCATCATGATGTCGAGCTGTTCTTCATCCTCGGCCATCGGCGCGAGGATCCCGATGCCAAGCACGAAGCCATCCAGCACCACGTACATCAGCACACCAAAGCCGATCACCGCGAACCATGCCACCGGCAGCCAGGTCGTCATCTCCATCTCAGCGCTCCTCCAGCGGTTCATCGGCACCGGACAGCGGCCGCGCCGGGGTGTGGCTGCCGGCATCCAGGGCCGGGGCCGGGTCATGCGGCTTGGGACCGGTGCGGATGATCTTCACCAGGTACCAGACACCCCAGCCGAACACGAACGCATAGCCGACGATGTACACGCCCAGCGAGAGCGCCGTCATCCACGCGCTCTGCGGACCCACGGCATCGGCGGTGCGAAGCACGCCATAGACCACCCACGGTTGCCGCCCCATCTCGGTCACGAACCAGCCGGAGATCAGCGCGATGAAGCCACTGGGCAGCATCCAGTTCCAGCCGCGGATCAGCCAGCGCGACTGCAGCAGTTTGCCGCGCCACCACTGGAACGCCGAGACCCAGGCCAGCAGCAGCATCAGCGTGCCCAGCCCGACCATCACCCGGAACGCAAAGAACACCGGCACCACCGGCGGCCGGTCGCTGGCTGGCACCGAGGTCAGCGGATCGAACGTGCCCTCCAGCGAATGGGTGAGGATCAGGCTGCCCAGGCGCGGGATCGCGATTTCGTAATCGTTGCGCTCTGCCTTTTCATTGGGCACCGCGAACACCACCAGCGGCACGCCCTTGCCCTCGCCTTCGGAATGCCAGTGCGCTTCCATCGCCGCGATCTTCATCGGCTGGTGCTTGAGGGTATTCAGGCCATGCATGTCGCCGACGAAGATCTGTACCGGCACCGTCAGCGCGGCGAAGCCCACCGCCGCCAGCAGCATCTTGCGGCCGGCTTCGCGGTGCACGTCCTTGCGCAGGTACCACGCCCCCACGCCGCCGATCACGAAGCACGTGGTGATGAACGAGCCCAGGGCCATGTGCGCCAAGCGGTACGGGAAGGACGGGTTGAAGACGATCTGCCACCAGTTCTGCGGGTGCACGATGCCATCGACCATCGCGTAACCGGCCGGCGTCTGCAGCCAGCTGTTGGAGGACAGGATCCAGAACGTGGAGACCAGCGTGCCCAGCGCCACCATGCAGGTGGAGAAGAAATGCAGGCGCGGCGAGACCTTGCCCCAGCCGAACATCATCACGCCCAGGAAGCTGGCTTCCAGGAAGAACGCCGTGAGCACTTCATAGGTCAGCAGCGGGCCGATCACCGTGCCGGCGACCTCGCTCAGCCGGGGCCAGTTGGTGCCGAACTGGAAGGCCATGACGATGCCGCTGACCACCCCCATGCCGAAGGAGACCGCGAAGATCTTCTGCCAGAAGAAATACAGCTCGCGCCAGACCGGATTGCCGGTGCGCAGCCAGCGCGATTCGACAAAGGCCAGCCAGCTGGCGGTACCGATCGTGAAGGCCGGGAACAGCACGTGGAAACTGATGACGAACCCGAACTGGATCCGGGACAACAACAACGCGTCCAAGAGACGCCTCCGACTGGCTTCTGAAATCCGCACCAGTCTGGGCCTGTATCCGTGAAAGGCACATGCGACCCGGTGACGCGCTGCTTCACTTTGTCGCAGGTGGGTCGGGCGCTGGGCCCCCATACCCTTTCCGGCGAATGTCCCCCGGCGTCGGCCTGCGGCCGCCCCCTCCTCCTTTATTTCGCCTCCAAGGGTATGGGGGCCCAGCGCCCGACCCACCGACCACCGTTTGCCTTCCGCATGAGCGCACGCCCATGACCTGTGGCCCCTTCCTGCGGTCCTTGCGGCTGCTACGCTTGCCGGGTTTTCTACTACGGTGCCGCCCGCAATGCCCAGAACGCTGCCTTTGTCCCTGCTGCTGCTCGCCGCCCTCGGCGGGACCGCCCACGCGGCGCCCACGCCGATCACCATCGAGCAGGCCATGGCCGACCCCGACTGGATCGGCCCGCCGGTCGAAAGCGCGTGGTGGTCCTGGAACAGCCAGCAGGTCGAGTACCAGCTCAAGCGCAACGGCAGCCCGGTGCGCGACACCTTCCGCCAGCCGGTGGCCGGCGGCGTGGCCGCACAGGTTGGCGATGACCAGCGCGGCACCCTGGATGTGGACAGCCCGGTCTACGACAGCGCGCGCCAGCGCTCGGCCTTCGTGCGCAATGGCGATGTGTTCGTGCGCGACCTGCGCAGCGGCGCGCTGACCCAGCTGACCCGCAGCACCGAGAAGTCCGGCGCGGTCAATTTCGCCCGCGACGGCGGCGTGATCTGGCGCACCGGCCAGAACTGGTTCCATTGGACCGCCGCCGCCGGCGTGCAGCAGGTCGCCAGCCTGAAGGCCGAGAAGAATCCGGACGACGCGCCCAAGGCCGATACCCTGCGCGAGCAGCAGCTGCGCACCCTGGCCACGCTGCGTAACGATCGCGCCCAGCGCGAGGCACTCAAGGCGCAGGAAGCCAGCTGGCGTCGCGCCGATGGCACCCGCGCACCGGGCCCGGTGTATCTGGGCGCGGATGTGGAGATCGTCGACAGCGTGCTCTCGCCGGATGCGCGCACGCTGATCGTGGTCACCAAGCCGAAGAGCTTCGATGAAGGCCGCGGCGGCAAGATGCCCAAGTACGTGACCGAGTCGGGTTACGAAGAGTTCGAAGAGACCCGCACCCGCGTGGGCCGCAACGACCCGGAGCCGAACGCGCTGTGGCTGGTCGATGCCGTCGCCGGCACGGTCAAGCCGCTGTCGCTGGACGGCCTGCCGGGCATCGGCACCGACCCGCTGGCCGCGCTGCGCAAGGCCGCCGGCAAGGACGCCCTGAAGGGCAACCGCCCGGTGGAAGTACTCGGTGGCCCCGGCGCGCCCGGCATCCGCTGGAGCGCCGATGGCCAGCAGGCCGCGATCATGCTGCGCGCCAACGACAACAAGGACCGCTGGATCGCCAGCGTGACCCCGGCCAGCGCCAAGCTGGAGACGCGTCATCGCCTGACCGACAGCGCCTGGATCAACTGGAGCTTCAACGATTTCGGCTGGTCCAACGACAACCGCACGCTGTGGCTGCTGTCCGAAGAATCCGGCTATTCGCACCTGTACACCCAGCAGGGCACGGCCAAGCCGCAGGCACTGACCGGCGGCAAGTGGGAAAGCTCGATGCCGGTGCCCAGCGCCGACGGCCGCGGCTTCTACTTCCTGTGCAACCAGCAGTCGCCGGGCGACTACGAAGTGTGCACGGTCGACACCGCCAGCAAGCAGGTGCGTGAGCTGACCTCGCTCAACGGCGTGGAAGACTTCTCGCTGTCCCCGGATGGCCAGCAGCTGCTGGTGCGTTACTCCGGCGCCTACCTGCCGACCCAGCTGGCCGTGGTGCCCGCTGCCGGTGGCCAGGCCAAGGTGCTGACCGACACCCGCACGGCCGAGTTCAAGGCGCGCGAGTGGATCCAGCCCAAGCTGGTACAGGTGCCGTCCAAGCACGGCGCGGGCGTGGTCTGGGCCAAGTACTACGGACCGGAGACCTTCGAGCCGGGCAAGCAGTACCCGATCGCCATGTTCGTGCACGGCGCCGGCTATCTGCAGAACGTGCACCAGCAGTACCCGGCCTACTTCCGTGAGCAGATGTTCCATAACCTGCTGGTGCAGAAGGGCTACGTGGTGCTGGACATGGATTACCGCGGCAGCGCCGGCTACGGCCGCGACTGGCGCACGGCGATCTACCGCAACATGGGCCACCCGGAACTGGAAGACTACAAGGACGGCCTGGACTGGCTGGTCGCCACCAAGCAGGGCGACCGTGACCACGCCGGCATCTACGGCGGCTCCTACGGCGGCTTCATGACCTTCATGGCGCTGTTCCGCTCGCCGGGCACGTTCAAGGCCGGTGCCGCGCTGCGCCCGGTGGTCGATTGGCACCAGTACAACCACGGCTACACCGCCAACATCCTCAACACCCCGGACATCGACCCGGAGGCGTACCGCAAATCGTCGCCGATCGAGTACGCCGACGGGCTGCAGGACCACCTGCTGATCGCGCACGGGATGATGGATGACAACGTGTTCTTCCAGGATTCGGTCAACCTCACCCAGAAGCTGATCGAACTGCACAAGGACAACTGGTCGATCGCGCCGTACCCGCTGGAACGCCACGGCTATGTGCGTGCCGATTCCTGGCTGGACCAGTACAAGCGCATCCTCAAGCTGTTCGAAGAGAACCTGAAGTAATCCAGCGATGACGTCGGTGCCCACTGACGTGCAGCACGCCGCGGCGACGATCGATATCGTCGCCGCGGTCGTTTTCGATCCCGACGGCCGCGTACTGGTGGTGCGCAAGCACGGCTCGGACACCTTCATCCAGCCCGGCGGCAAACCCGAGCCCGGCGAAGCGCCCTTGGCCGCGCTGGCGCGCGAGCTGGAAGAAGAACTCGGGGTCACGGTGGACCCCGCCAGTGCCGTGCCGTTGGGCCGGTTCGAGGCCTGGGCGGTGCACGAAGCCGGACACCGCGTACGGGCCCACGCCTATCTGGTGACGGTGACCGGTTCGCCCCGCGCACAGGCGGAAATCGCCGAACTGGCCTGGGTGCCGCTGCGCCCGCCGCATGGCGTTTGCTTGGCACCGCTGAGCGCAGACCATATCCTGCCCGCGGCCGCGAACGCGGTGGCTGGGACCTAGACGTCGCGGCCTGCCCAACCAGGACACCGGATGTCAGCCTCGCTTCCCCCGCAATTGCCTTCCTGCACGCCCCGCCCCAGCAGGGAGGGTGCGCCTGCGTTTCTCGCCCCCCTGCTCAAGTCCGTGCTGCTGGTCTGCCTGGTCACGGCCGCGATGTGGGGGGTACTGGCCCTGATTGCGATCCCCCTGTCAGGCTCGGAGGCGCTGCAGGCGCTGCTGGCCGATGAGGACCTGCACTGGCTGCCTGGCTCGCTGCGCTGGCTGCTCACCCACCCGGTGCTGGCCAACGTGCTGCTGTGCGTGTCGAGCCTCTTGGGCGTTGCCGCATGCTGGGGCATGCTGCGTCGCTGGCGCTGGGCATGGGCACTGTTCATCGTGCTGCTGGCGGTCACCGCCGTGCTCAACGTGGTCGCCGCGTGGCTGCTGGACGATGCGTTCCGCCACCTGCTGGCGCAGATACCCGGTGACACCCTGTCGATCGAACTGCTCAAGCTGCGCAGTGAGCTGCGCGTACAGCGCGTGATCTGCAGCGGCCTCGCCGGCGTGACCGCACTGGCGTTCGCGGTGCTGCAGGGCTGGCTGATCGTGCGCCTGTGCGCGGCCGATGTACGTGCGCTGTTCCGCCGCTGACCTGTTTCCCGCAGCGCCACGGTGCGCTGCACGACCTGCAAGGATGATCGTGTGACTGTTTCCCTCCCCCTTCTGCGCCGCCACGGCTGGCGCGCGACCCTGTTCACCCTGCTCACGGCGGTCAGCCTGCCGGCGGCGGCCCAGGCCATGGTCTGTGGCACGTTCGTTGCCAAGGACAGCGGCACCACGTTGACCCTGCACAGTGCGAACGAGGCGGTGCGGCAGATTCCCGGCCAGGCGCCCGAGCCTTACCTCCTCAGCCGCCTCGGCGACGAACTGAAGCTGGCCGACCTGGACAACGGCGGCGTCAGCTCGCTGAACGTGCAGGAGGGCGGTCGCCTGCTCAGTGACCGCTTCAACGACTACCGCTTGCAGAAGGCGGCCACATGCCGCCGCGCGACGGTGTTCCCGGCGGCATCGTGCCGGGCCGAGATTGGCACCTGCCTGAACGACACGCTCTTCGCCAGCAACGACCGCCTGCGTCAATGGTGTCGGGAGGATGTGCCGGCTGCCTGCAAGCGTCTGCTGGCCAATTTCCAGTCCGAAGCGCGCGAGGCCAGGACGCTGGCGACGACCCGGGACGATGCGCCGGAGCTGCCCGAGCCGGAGGTCTGCAAACCTGCGTCCACGCAGTACGACCAGGCTGCCTGTCTGGAGGCCGCGCGCGACGCGATGGGGCAAGCGCTGGCCAAGGCGCTGCTTGGCGGGCTCAGCGCAGCCAAGGCGTCACCGCTGCCGGCCATACAGCTCGATGAGATCACCACCCTGTGCCGGGCACAGACCGGCGGCACGTTCTGCGCCAACGCTGCCGAGGCGTTGTGGGACGCCGGCCGCCTGATCCCGGCCCGCGATGCACTGCAGCGGGCGTGCACCCTGGGCAAGGACCCGCGCGCCTGCGAGCGTGCGGCGCCGCTGGCCACGCTGGAGGCCAAGGCACTGACCCCGGTGGCAGCCACCGCCCTGCCCTGCGGCAGCTATGTCGCCAGCCAGGGCCTGATGGACCATCTGCCGTTCGGCGATGGCGGCATGCTCGACAGCGGCTTCGGCGGCAAGCTGCGCGCGCGGCTGGTCGATGGCGACATCCGTGTGCGCCATGACCAGGGCGACGACTTCGTGTTCAAGCGCCTGGCCAACGGCAACCTGATCGGCATGGACAGCTGGAACCGCTTCAGCTATTACGAGCGCACCGGCGAGGCGCAGCAGTGCAGCGCGCCGGTGGTCTTCGTCGAAACCCCGCTGCCGCAGGATTGCCCGACCTTGGGCCGCGAGGGCGGTGCGCAGGCGTGCTGCGCGGCCGGCAAGCTGCAGGGCTGCAATGCCGCCGGTCACCAGCTGGCGCTGCGCAACCGCTGGGCCGAGGCGGCGCCGTTCTATCTCAAGCTCTGCGCCGCCGGGGTACGCGAGGGCTGCGAGAACCTGGCCAGCGTCTACGAACACACCGGTGACGAGGCGCTGCCCGAGCAGATGGCCTCGATCTGCGCCAAGGATGGAAACGGCACGCACGTGGCCTGCGATGTGCACGCGACCCGCAACTGGGGCCTGATGCGGGTCAGTGCCGGGCTGGAACAGATCGCCGAGCGCATGGCGACCGAGCCCGATGCCGAGGCAGACGACGCCGCACCGGCCGAGGCGCCCGCCGCGGCGAAGAACAGCAAGAGCAGCACCCGCAAAAGCGGTCACTGAGCGCCAGTGAGCACACGCAGGCCGTGCACCGGCCTGCGGTAAAGTAGCGCCCATGAACGACTTCGACCGCGTCCGCGCGTATCTGACCGACCTGCAGGACCGCATCTGTGCGGCGATTGAAACCGCCGACGGCCAGGCCCGCTTCACCGAAGATCTCTGGCAGCGCGCGGAGGGCGGCGGTGGCCGGACCCGCATCCTGCGCGATGGGGCGGTGTTCGAGCAGGCCGGGATCGGGTTCTCCGATGTGGCCGGCACGCGCCTGCCGCCATCGGCCTCGGCGAACCGGCCAGAGTTGGCCGGCGCGTCATGGCGCGCGACCGGCGTCTCGCTGGTCTTCCATCCCGCCAATCCCTACCTGCCGACGACGCACGCCAACGTGCGCTACTTCCGCGCCGAGCGTGATGGCGTGGCGGTGGCCTCGTGGTTCGGAGGCGGCTTTGACCTCACTCCGTTCTACCCCATCGACGAAGACGTGCGGCACTGGCACCAGGTTGCGCACGATCTGTGCGCGCCCTTCGGCGAAGAGCGCTATGCGGCGCACAAGCGCTGGTGCGATGAGTATTTCTTCCTGCGCCACCGCAATGAAACGCGCGGCGTGGGCGGGTTGTTCTTCGACGACCTGCATGGCGACTTCGAGCGCGATTTTGCGTATCTGCGTGCGGTCGGCGATGGTTTCCTGGATGCCTATCTGCCGCTGGTCGAGCGCCGCAAGGACACGCCGTATGGCGAGCGCGAACGCGAGTTCCAGCTGTACCGCCGTGGCCGCTATGTCGAGTTCAACCTGGTCTATGACCGCGGCACGCTGTTCGGGCTGCAAAGCGGTGGGCGCAGCGAGAGCATCCTGATGAGCCTGCCCCCGCGCGTGCGCTGGGAATACGGTTTCCAACCTGAAACCGGCAGCGACGAAGCCCGCCTGGCCGACTACCTGGTTCCGCGCGACTGGGTGTAACCCAGCGCGCCACCGCATGGGCCGGCATGGATTTCGCATGCGGTGCATGGGTGGCACCCGTCGGGTAGAGCCACCCATGGGGTGGCTCTACGCCTTCTTCGGCACGATGGTGATGTGCCCGTTGATCTCCAGCACCGCCAGGGCGACATCGTCGATGGACAGGCAGCCCTGCTGACGCATCGCTGCGTCCAGATCGGCCGGGGTCACGAGCTCGCGCTTGAGCACGGAATCGAGCACCTTGCCATCACGGGCGATCAGGATCGGCTCGCCTTCGACCAGCGTTTCCACGCGCCGACTGCGCGTGCTGAGCCAGCCCACGCCGTAGTTGATCGAGATCAGGGTCGCCGCCAGCAGCAGGCCGCCGCCCAGGGAGGTGTCTTCGCCAAGCAGCGCGTTCTGCACCGCGTTGCCGAGCAGCACGATCAGCAAGACATCGAACGGGGTGATCTGGCCCAGCGCGCGCTTGCCGGAGAGCCGGACCATGCCCAGTACCACCGCGTACACCACCACCGCGCGCAGGATGAATTCCCACCACGGCATGGCCAATGCAAACAGGTCGCTCATGCGGTTCTCCCCGGGTCCAGCCCACAGCATGGGCCGCGCGCAGGGCAAACGGCAATCGGCAATCGGCCGCGCGGGGTCTCTCGTGCGGCGGGCTGCGCGGGGTTTTCGGCGCCACAAATAAAAAGCCCCGCCAACCAGGGGGAGGTTAGCGGGGCCGGGGAACGGGTGCTTGGGGAGGAGCCCCCGTTCCGAGATCTGCTCCAGGGGATGGGAGAGATCCACAACAGGCATTGCGCCTGTCGAGGTCTATCAAAGCACTCCGAACATTGATAGTTCGTGAAGGGGCCCAATTAATTCGGGCCTCCTCCCAGAAACATTCATCCAACAGTCAGATTATCGTGGCGTACTGAACCAATTCAGCCTTTTGACTGTGATTCAGGCCTCAATGGGCCTCATCCCAGTTGTCGCCCACGCCCGCATCCACCACCAACGGTACACGCAGTTCGGCGGCCGAGGACATCAGTTCCACGACTTTCAAACGCAAGGTATCGAGGAAACTACTTTCGGTTTCAAAGACCAGTTCATCGTGCACCTGCAGAATCATCTTGGCCTGGTCGCCGTGATCCTCCAGCCAGCTGTCCACCTTGACCATGGCGCGCTTGATGATGTCCGCCGCGGTGCCCTGCATCGGGGCATTGATCGCGGCCCGTTCAGCACCGGCGCGCAGGCCCTGGTTGCGGGCGTTGATGTCGTTCAGGTACAGACGGCGGCCGAACAGGGTTTCCACATAGCCCTGGTCGCGGGCCTGCTGGCGCATCCGCTCCATGAAATCGCGCACGCCCGGGTAGCGGCTGAAGTACAGCGCCACGTAATCCTGGGCCTGGCCGCGGTCGATGCCCAGGTTGCGGGCCAGGCCGAACGCGCTCATGCCGTACATCAGGCCGAAGTTGATCGCCTTGGCGGCCCGGCGCTCGTTGGAGGTCACCTCTTCCAGGCGGCGGCTGAAGACTTCCGCCGCCGTCGCCCGGTGCACGTCCACGCCCTGCTCGAACGCCCGCACCAGGCCGGGGTCCTCGGAGAGGTGGGCCATGATCCGCAGCTCGATCTGCGAGTAATCGCAGGCCAGGATCTTGCGGCCCGGCGGGGCCACGAATGCGCGGCGGATGCGGCGGCCATCCTCGGTGCGGATCGGGATGTTCTGCAGGTTCGGGTCCGATGAGGACAGCCGACCGGTGGCGGCGCCGGACTGGTGGTAGCTGGTGTGTACCCGCCCGGTGTCCTGGTTGATCATCTCCGGCAGCTTGTCGGTGTAGGTGCTGCGCAGCTTGGCCAGCCCGCGGTACTCCAGGAGCACCCGCGGCAGTTCATGCTGCTCGGCGATCGCTTCCAGCGCCTCTTCGTTGGTGCTGGGCTGGCCCTTGGGGGTCTTCACCAGTGCCGGCAGCTGCAGTTCGTCGAACAGCACGGCCTGCAGCTGCTTGGGCGAATCCAGGTTGAAGGTGCGCCCGGCCAGCTCGGTGGCCTTCTGCTGGGCAGCCAGCATGCGCGAGCCCAGGTCCTGGCTCTGCCGGCGCAGTTCGGCCATGTCGATGTGCACGCCATTGGCTTCGATGCGGGTCAGCACCGGCACCAGCGGCATCTCGATGTCGCGGTAGACGCTGTCCAGCGAGGGCGTGGCCTGTAGTTGTGGCTGCAGGGCGTGGTGCAGGCGCAGGGTCACGTCGGCATCTTCGGCGGCGTAGCGGCAGGCTTCGTCCAGGCCCACCTGCGAGAACGAGATCTGTTTGGCACCCTTGCCGGCCACCTCCTCGAACTTGATCGTGGTGTAGCCCAGGTAGCGCATCGCCAGCGAGTCCATGTCATGGCGCGTGGCGGTGGAATTGAGCACGAAGCTCTCCAGCATGGTGTCGTCGTGGTACCCCTGCAGGTTCACGCCGTGGCGGCGCAGCACGTGCAGGTCGTACTTGCCGTGCTGGCCAAGCTTCTTCTTGGAGGGGTCTTCCAGGGCAGGACGCAGCGCGGCCAGCACCTGCTCGCGTGGCAGCTGGGCCGGCGCGCCGGGGTAATCATGGCCGACCGGGATATAGGCGGCCCGGCCCGGCTCGACCGCCAGGCTGATGCCGACCAGATTGGCGCGCATGGCGTCCAGCGCGTCGGTCTCGGTATCGAACGAGATCAGCTCGGCATCGGCCAGGCGCTGCACCCAGGCGTCGAGCTGCTCGGTGGTCAGCACCATCTCGTACTCGCCGGGGGCGGAGAGCGCCGGGTCGACCGGCACCACCGCCGCCTCCGGCGTGGCACGGGCGTAGCCGGCCGCGGTGCCACGCAGGCTGACCGGGGCCTCGCTGGCAGCGGCCGGGGCCGGCACGGGACCGCCCAGCTCCTTGAGCGCCTGGGTGAAGCCGTAACGCAGGTACAGCTCGCTCAGCGACGGCACGTCCGGCTTGCGCAGTGGCAGGGTCTGCGCCGTTACCTCCAGCGGCACATCGGTGCGGATCGTGACCAGCTCGCGGTTGAGCGGCAGGCGCCCCAGCGCCGCGCGCAGGTTCTCGCCGATCTTGCCCTTCATGGTCGGGGCCGCCGCCATCACCCCATCCAGGTGCTGGTACTCGGCCAGCCACTTGGCGGCGGTCTTGGGACCGCACTTTTCCACGCCGGGCACGTTGTCCACGGCGTCGCCCATCAGTGCCAGCAGGTCGACGATCTGGTCGGCGCGCACGCCGAACTTCTCCATGACCGCCGCGTCCGAATCCATGCGGCTGCCGGTCATGGTGTTGACCAGCTCGATACCCGGGCGGACCAGCTGGGCGAAGTCCTTGTCGCCGGTGGAAATGGTCACCTGCAGGCCATCGCGGTGGCCCTGCAGGGCCAGCGTGCCGATCACATCATCGGCTTCCACGCCGGGGATGCGCAGGATGCTCAGGCCCAGCGCCTCGACGATGCGGCACATCGGCTCGATCTGCGGGCGCAGGTCGTCGGGCATCGGCGGGCGGTTGGCCTTGTAGTCGGCATACAGGTCGTCACGGAAGGTCTTGCCGGGCGCATCGACCACGAAGGCGACGTACTCGGGGCGCTCCTTCAAGGTGGCGCGCAGCATGTTGACCACGCCGAACAGTGCGCCGGTGGGTTCACCGTGTGCGTTGGTCAGCGGCGGAAGCGCGTGGAACGCGCGATACAGGTAACTGGACCCGTCAATCAGGACTAATCGGCTCATGGGGCGATTCTACGCGCCCGGCCCTGACCGTCGTCGGCACCGGCCTCACGATCCATCGGGCATAATCAGGCCCTCTTCGCCCAAGGACTCCCGGCCCATGAAGATTCTGTTGCTCGCAGGCGTGCTCGCGCTGGCCGGCTGTGCCACCGGTGGTGGCGGCAGGCCCCCGGTTGATGTCACTGGTGCCGATGTGGTCAAGACGGTGCAGGACAACGGCGACACCATCGAGGAATACCGGGTGGGCGGCCAGCTGCGGATGGTCAAGGTGACCCCGTCGCGCGGTGCCCCGTTCTACATGTACGACCAGAACGGCGATGGCCGCATGGACAGCGACAAGGACGGCGTCTCGCCGGTGTATTGGAAGCTCTACAGCTGGTGATTCCGGGCGTCGACCGCACTGCCGCCCCGTGACCGCACGGGGCCGGCAAGGCGCTGACCCCCGTCCCCGCTTGCCCACGCTCGATGACTACACCCGAACGCCGCCACGATCCAAATCCGGCTGAACTGCGCGCCGGCCTTACTGCAGAGCAACGCCAGGCGGTGGAGACGCTGGAGCATTTCGGCTGGCAGCTGCGCTTCGTGCGCCGCCCGCTGTTCCGCGACCCGATCCCGGTGCTGTTCGACCGCAGCGGCGAGCGTTATGTGGTGCTGCAGCCGGAGGGCACGCTGGATGAATCGCAGACGTTGAAACTGCGCGATTGAGGGGCACTGAGGGGCACTGCCGGCCAGCGGCCGGCACTACCGCTTCTCCGTTATCGGATGACCAGCACCGGTACCGTGCTGCGTGCCAGCACTTCGGCGGTCTGGCTGCCGAGCAGCACGCGGGTCACACCACGGCGGCCATGCGAGGTCATCACGATCAGGTCGCTGCCGCGCTCGGTGGCGGTATCGATGATGCCGTCGGCGGCATAGCGGTCCAGCACATGCACGGTTTCAGTGCGCAGGCCCTGCGCCTCTGCGGCGGCCTTGGCCGGCTGCAGCACCTTCTGCGCGGTCTCTTCGCGATCGGCTTTGTATTCGGGCGTGTTCATGTAGCCCACGCTCCAGCCCATCGCGTCGTACATACCGACGGCCCATGGCTCGGAGACGGTCACGATATCGACCTCGGCATCGAGGTCCTTGGCCAGCTCCAGGCCCTTGGCCAGGCCTTTCTCGGCCAGCTCCGAACCATCGGTGGCAATCAGGATGCGCTTGTACATGGCAGAGCTCCTTGGGGTGGGCAATGGGAACATCACCATTGCACACCCGGTGTGGACGCAGTGCCTTGAGCTGGATCAATCGCCGTGGCCGCGGGCAGGCACCGCCCGCGCCGGATTGCCCACCACGGTCGCGCCCGCAGGCACGTCGCGGGTGACCACACTGCCCGCGCCCACCACCGCGTCATCGCCGATGGTGACGCCGGGCAGCACGATCGCGCCGCCCCCGATCCAGACATTGCGCCCGATCCGGATCGGCCTGGCCGACTCCAGGCCTTCCGCCCGCGCCTGGGGATCACGCGGATGGTCGGCGGCGTAGAGCTGCACTGCCGGACCGATCTGGGTGCCATCGCCGATGCTGACCTCGGCCACGTCCAGGATCACGCAGTTGTAGTTGAGGAACACGCCCTGCCCCAGGCGGATGTTGTAGCCGTAGTCGCAATGGAATGGCGGCCGGATCACCGCGCCTTCGCCGACCGCGCCGAGCTGCTCGCGCAACAGCGCGCGGCGCACGGCCGGGCTTTCGGCCAGGGCGGCGTTGTAGCGGACCATCCAGACCTTGGCGGCGGCCATGTCGGCCTGCAGCGCCGGATCACCGGGGCGGTAGGGCAGCCCGGACAGCATCTTTTCTTTTTCGCTCGGACCCATGTGGCCTCCCTCAGACAGAGGGTGATGATGCCGGTTGGCCGCTCGCGTGTCAGCGCGTGCCGCGTCGCGTGCCCAGCAGCGCCACCAGTGCGAAGACGATGCCGCTCAGCCAGAACCACAGTGTTGCCTGGCCGATGCACACCACGCTAGGCTGCGGCTGGCAGCGCAGGCGCAGCAGATCGAAGTCCCCACCGTCGGCCAGGCAGGTCTGCGCGTGCTGGAACAGGGCCAGCACCGGCTCGGCCCAGCCTGCCGACCATGTCAGCAGAACCAGTGCAGCAAGCAGATACGGAATTCCCTTGTTCACGAGTGCGCTCCCAGCGGACAGGGGCAGACTCTGGGCGCCGGCCGGGGGAGCGACAAGCGGCACGCGACGAACTGTGTGAAATCCGGGATGAGCCGGGGGCGATCGGGGATGAAGCGAGGCGCCCTGGCCCACCACAACACGGATAGCGCAGGCATGCGCTGCCTGGGATGCCTGTGCTGCAGCGCAGGACGGAGACGGGCAGCGCCCATGACAGACTTCGCGCATGCGCCCTCTGCTCATCGCCCTGCTGTGCTCGCTGGCCCTGCTGCCGCTACCCGGCCTTGCCGCCGCGCCGGGTCCGGACCGCGTGCTGATCTTCAGCCGCACCGCCACGTTCCACCACGACTCGATTCCTGTGGCCGTGGCAACGCTGCGCGAGCTGAGTGCCGAGGCCGGCATGACGGCGGACCCGAGCGACGATCCCCGGGACTTCCGCCCCGACAACCTCGCCCGCTACCGCGCCGTGGTCTTCGCCAATACCACCGGCGACGTACTCGACGCCGCGCAGCAGGCGCCGATGGAACAGTTCATCCGCAACGGCGGCGGCTTCATGGGCGTGCACGCCGCGGCCGACACCGAGTACGACTGGCCGTGGTACGGCGAACTGGTCGGCGCGTGGTTCCACAAGCATCCCAAGGGTCTGCAGGAGACGCTTGTGCAGCCCGAACGTGACGGCAGGCCGTCAGGCCCGGCGTGGCCGATCCGCGATGAGCTTTACAACTACCGGCGCAATCCGCGTGGAACGGTGAAGGTCATCGCGACAGTGGACGAATCGCGTTACGACGGCGGCACCATGGGCGCCGATCATCCCATCGCCTGGTGCCGGCCCTTCGATGGCGGCCGCAGCTGGTACACCGGGCTGGGCCACGACGCGGCGGTGTATGCCGACCCGAATGTGCGGGCGCAGCTGCGCCGTGGCCTGCGCTATGCAGCAGGCCACGCGCCGGACTGCTGATCAGGCGGTACGCACCACGCGCGCGCCTTGGCACAGCGGGTAGCTCGCCAGCAGATCGGCGATGCGCGCGTGCAGGGTGTCGAACGAGGCGCCATACAGATACAGCGCCGTCTCGGTCGGGCCCTGCCACCAGCTGCAGATCTCGCCGTGGCCTTCGATGCGCTCGACGATCTGTTCAAACACATAGTTCGAGTCGCACTGCTCATAGACCTCATCGGGCAGATCGGTGCCGTTGAGATACAAGGCCAGGCCTTCGGTGACGCCGAACGGTTGATCGGGGGTGCCTTCGCGCTGGATCAGCGAGCCCTTCGGCGCTCCCAGCTGCTCCAGCAGCTCGATCACGCCAGGCAGCGAGGCCGGATCGTTCAACGCGATCTCGATATCGCCGTAATCCACTTCGCCTTCTTCGCTCAGCGCGGTGCCACTGCCGGTGATCTCGCCCAGCTCGGCACTGCCCAGCAGCGCATCCAGCGGATCTTCGAACAGCTCATGGCGATGCTCGGGCTGGAGCCTGGCGTTCAATTTGACGGTGAGGTGCAGCGGCGAATCGGTCATGGCGGGGGCCTGCGCGAAAGGAATGCCGCCATTGTAGTGCCGGCCGCTGGCCGGCTCCCGACAAAGGATGCCGCCCGTTGCAGTGCCGGCCGCTGGCCGGCTCGCGACAACGCCGCGGCAAGGAGCAGCCGGCCAGCGGCCGGCACTACCGGATCACGAGCGCTGCTCAGAGCACCGTCAAATTGGCATACGCCATCACCAGCCACTTGCTGCCGGCCTCGATGAATTCGACCTGCACGCGGGCGTGCTGGCCGCTGCCTTCGTAGTCGGTGACCATGCCTTCGCCGAACTTGGGATGGTTGACCATCGCGCCCAGCTTGAGTGGCGGTGCTTCCAGCGCCGCGTGGCCCATCACCCGGTTGGCACCGAGCGAGGTGCCACGCGAGACCTGCACCTTCGGGCGCACTTCATTGACCAGCTCACGCGGGATCTCGCGCAGGAAGCGCGAGGGCACGTTGTAGTTGTCCTGGCCATGGATGCGACGCGATTCGGCGTAGCAGAGCACCAGCTTCTGGCGCGCGCGGGTGATGCCCACGTACGCCAGGCGACGTTCTTCTTCCAGCCGGCCGCTTTCTTCCAGCGAGCGCGCGCTCGGGAACAGGCCGTCTTCCATGCCGGCCAGGAACACCAGCGGGAACTCCAGGCCCTTGGCGGCGTGCAGCGTCATCAACTGCACGCCCTCTTCGCCGGCCTGGGCCTGGCCTTCGCCGGCCTCCAGCGAGGCATAGGCGAGGAAGGCGACCAGCTCGCTCATGTCCTGGGTTTCTTCGACATCGTCTTCGCGACGCACGAAGCGCGAGGCCACCGAGACCAGTTCGTCCAGGTTGTCCGCGCGCGATTCCGAATCCAGCGCGTTGCGACTTTCCTTGGACCAGTGCTCGCGCAGGCCCGAGCGCATCAGCACATGGTCGATGCGTTCGGCGAGGGTCATCGTGTCGGCTTCAGCCTGGAGCTGATTGACCAGCACCAGGAAGCCGGCCAGCGCGTTGCGTGCACGTGCAGCGAGCTCATTGCCCTGGGTGGTCAGCATGGTGGCCTCCCACAGCGAAATCGCGTGGGAACGGGCCAAGCGGCGCACTTCATCCAGGGTGCGGTCGCCGATGCCACGCGTCGGCGTGTTGACCGCGCGCTCGAAGGCCGCGTCATCGTTGCGGTTGGTCATCAACCGCAGGTACGCCAGCGCGTCCTTGATTTCGGCACGCTCGAAGAAGCGCATGCCGCCGTACACGCGGTACGGCACCTGCTCGGAGAGCAGGGATTCTTCGAAGGCACGCGACTGCGCATTGCTGCGGTAGAGCACGGCGACATCGCCGTAGCTGCCGCCATCACGCACCCACTGGCGCGCGCGCTCGACCACGTAACGCGCCTCGTCCATCTCGTTGTAGGCCGCATACAGATCGATCGGATCGCCGTCGCCGCTGTCGGTCCACAACTCTTTGCCGATACGGTCCGGGTTGTGCGCGATCACCGCATTGGCCGCGCCGAGGATATTGGCGGTGGAGCGGTAGTTCTGCTCCAGGCGGACGGTCTGCGCACCCGGGAAATCCTTCAGGAAGCGCTGCACGTTCTCGACCTTGGCGCCGCGCCAGCCATAGATGGCCTGGTCGTCGTCGCCGACCACGAACACGTGGCCGGTATCGCCGGCGAGTACGCGCACGAAGGCGTACTGGATGGCGTTGGTGTCCTGGAACTCGTCCACCAGGATTTCGCGGAAGCGCGAACGGTAGTGAGCCAGCAAGGCCGGGTTGTCGCGCAGCAGTTCATGCGCGCGCAGCAACAGTTCGGCGAAATCGACCAGACCGGCGCGATCGCAGCGCTCCTGGTAGGCGATATACGCCTGGCGCATGGTTTCCAGCCACGCGTCATGCGGCTCGGGCTGGATATGCTGCGGGCGACGGCCCTCGTCCTTCTGCTCGTTGATCCACCAGGCGATCTGCTTCGGCGGGAACTTGCCGTCGTCGATCTCCAGCTGCTGGACCACGCGCTTGACCAGCCGCAGCTGGTCGTCCGAATCCATCACCTGGAAGCTGTCGGGCAGCTTGGCGTCCTGGAAATGCAGGCGCAGCAGGCGATGGGCCAGGCCGTGGAAGGTGCCGATCCAGGCGCCACGGCTGCCCTGCGACAGCTGCAGGTCGATGCGGTGACGCATCTCCCCGGCGGCCTTGTTGGTGAAGGTCACCGCAAAAATGCCATGGGTCGGCACGCCGCAGACTTCATTGAGCCAGGCGATGCGGTGGATAAGCACGCGGGTCTTGCCGGAACCGGCACCGGCAAGCACCAGATGGTGGCCGGGCGGGGCGGACACAGCTTCGCGCTGGGCGGGGTTCAACCCGTCGAGCAAGTGGGAAACATCCATGTCCCCATTTTACGCCCTCTGCACCCTCCCTGCGTCAGGGCGCGCGTCCGGCGGCTTCCTCGGCAAGCCGTGTGTCCAGCTGGGTGTGCCCCATCTGCGCGTAGCGACGGCAGGCGCCTGGCTGGACCAGCGGGGTGGCTGCGTCGCCCTGCAGACGGATGAACAGGTTGCTGCCCAGGGGATGCGGCGTCACATGCACGTCGCAGGGTAGCGCCGCCAGCGTATCCAGACCGCGCCGGAAGGCCTCCACCATCTGCGGGTGATCGAGATAGCGGTACTGGGCATCGGAGATCGCACTCACGCTGTCGGTGTAGGCGATGTCCAGGCAGCGCCCTGCCTCGCAGGACCGCCAGGTCCAACTGGTGCCGCCCGGCGCGTGGCCCGGGGTGGCATGGGCGGTCAGCGCCAGCGGACCGACGCGGACGACCTCGTCGTCGCCGATGGCCATGACCTCGGCCACCGCTGGAAATGCCGAGCCTTCCTCAAGGAACTGCGGATCGCTACGATCGCTCCGGCCGTTACGCAGGGTGGCCACAGCGGGCGAGCGTGCCAGCAGCGGTGCGCCGGTGGCCGCCTGCAGGTGCGCCAGGCCGGCGGCGTGATCGTAATGCTCGTGCGAGTTCAGCAGATACTTCACGTCCTGCGGATCGAAGCCAAGCGTGCGGATATTGGCCTCGATCAGGGGGCCGGCGGGCGTCGTGCCGCCATCGATCAGCACATGGCCCTGATCGGAGGTCACCAGCACCGCAGCCAGCCCACAGGTGCCGACATACCATGTGTTGCCGAAAATGCGCCGCGGCGGGGCGCGGTCGTTCCATCCCTCCATCACGCTGGCGCCCGCCGGGCAGGCGGGAATGTCGCGCAGTGCGGTGACGGCGACGGGCGCCGCGACCGTCGCATCGGTCGAGGCAGCGGGATCGACCGGGGCGTGGCGCTGGCAGGCGGCCAGAACCAGTGTTGCGCCCAGCACGACGAGCGGGCGCCATGGGGTCGTCGCCGTGACACGGGGGGCGGTCCTGTCGGGACGTAGCGTCATGGTCATTTCCTGTGAGAAAGACACGAGCCTAGTGCCGTCGTCATGCCGCCACCACCGAGCCGTTCGAGGGGAAGGCATGAGGTGTTTGTGTGCCTCGCGCACGGCCGCGAGGCACGGTGTCGCAGTCAGCCCACCGCGCGCAGCGCGGCCTGCTGGGCCTGCATCCGCAACTCGGGAATGGCCAGGCTTTCCCAGAGCGTGCCGATGCGCAGGCTGCCCACCACCAGCACGCGGGTCTGACGCTGGCCGTCGGCACCGAGCAGTTCGCCGTTCTCCACCGAGGTATCCAGCCCCAGCCCGTGCGGACCAGGCCGCGCATGCCCATCGGCCAGCAGCTGCTGGATCAGTGGATTGCGCATGCACAGCGCGCGGGTTTCCACGCCGGTGGCATTGATCACCGCGCTGACCGTCAGTGGCGGCAGGCCGCCGGCCGGGCCGTGCCCGTGCAGCTGCAGCCCGCCTTCCTGCACCAGCAGCGTGTCCAGCCGGGCGCGGTGGCGCTGCAGCTGGCCGCTGCGCTCCAGCTCGCTGACCTGGGCATGCACCGATTCGGCGATGCGGTGGCGGTGCACGTCCCAATGCCGCACCACGTGGCGCAGGAAACGACGCTGGTCGGCCTCGCCCAGGCTCAACCACAATGCCTGGCCCATCGGCCGGATGCGGTCCATGACGCTTTGCCAAGGGATGCCCTGCGCCACGGCGGCACGGGCCTGCCCACGCAGTTCACGCACGCGCTGACGCAGCGACATCGTCAACAAGGGCTGCGGATCGAAGGTGACCGCTGCGCCGTGCGCCTGTGGCAATGGCAGCAGCGCATGTCGCGACAGCACGAAGATGCGCCCGCGGTGTCCGGCGGCCGCCAGGGCCACCACGCTGTCGGCCATGCTCAGGCCCGAGCCGATGATGGCCAGATCGTCATCGCCGGCCAGCACGCGCACGCCGTCGTAATCCCAGGCCTCCACCGCCTGCGCCGGCGGCAGGGCATCGGCACCGGGCACCGGCAGTGGTCGCATGCTGTTGCCACAGGCCAGCACCACGCGCTGCGCGCGCCACACCACGTCGTCGTCGAGCCGCAACTGCACACCGTGTTCGGTCGGCTCCAGCGCGAACACTGGCTGCTCGACCACCTCCAGCACTGCCACGCTGCGCTCGCACGCCTGTTCCAGGCGCTCACGCAGGTAGGCGGCGTAATGGCGGCGCGGCACGAACTGGTCCGCCAGCACCTCGCGCGCCACATCGGCAATCGCCTGGCTGTCGATCAGGTAATCGAGGAAATCCGCAGGCTGATCGGGCAGCGCGCTCATCTTGCCGGCCGGCACGTTGAGCAGGTGCTCGGGCCAAGGCGTGGCGTAGGCGATGCCTTCGGCCAGCGCCGAAGCCGGCTCGAACAGCACGATGCGTGACGGTCGCGGAGCATGGCGCAGGGCCTGCAGTGCAACGAGGACGCCGGCAGCGCCGCCGCCGACGATGGCCAGATCACACTGGCGGTGGGTATCGGACGCAGTCATGCCTCGATTGTAGGCGATGCGCGTGGACCGGCCGTCCACGTGCGTCACAGCGGGCTACATCAAGGCATCGGCCAGCCGTGCGATGCCTTCGCGGCTGCGCTTCCACGCCGGCCGTTGGCGCCACGTCGCCAGATCGAGCTGACGGGACTGCTCGAGATAGTCGGCTTCGATCTGCGCCAGCTGCCGCACCATGCCGGGGTCATAACAGAGCATGCCGATCTCGGCATTGAGCGCGAACGAGCGGATATCCAGGTTGATCGAGCCGACCAGGGCAATGTCTTCATCGACGGTCAGGTGCTTGGCATGCAGGAAATGCGGTTCGTACAGCGCGATGCGCACCCCGCTGCGCAGCAGCTCATCGTAGTAGGCCTCCTGCGCCCAGGAGGTCAGCCGCTGGTTGGTGCTGGCCGACAGGATCAGCTGCACCTGCACGCCGGACAGCGCTGCGATGCGCAGCGCACTCAAGGTCGCTTCATCGGGAACGAAGTACGGCGTGACCAGCACGATGCGCCGGCGCGCCAGATGGATCAGCGCGTTCACCGCATCGCGCGCATTGCTGAAGGGGTATGCCGGGCCACTGGGCAGCAGCTGGGTCGGCACATCGGCCGAGCACACCGGCACGGCGGTGAGCACATCCAGGCGTTGCCCGGTTTCCATGTACCAGTCGCTGGCGAACACCGCTTCCAGGTGCGCCACCACCGGCCCGCGCACGCGCGCGACCAGCTCCTTGTTCGGGAACCCGGCGACGAACTGCGCGCGTGCCAGGTTCTGTGAGCCGATGTAGCCGACGCGGTTGTCGATCACCGCGATCTTGCGGTGGTTGCGCAGGTCCATGCGGCCACTGCGCCGCCAGCGCAGACCACCGGGCAGCATCGCGCGCACGTCGACACCGATCGCCTGCAGGCGATGGCGATAGTGGCGCAGCCCACGCTTGGCCCCGACTGCATCGAGCAGCACGCGGCAATGCACACCGCGCGCGGCCGCCCGCTGCAGCGCCTCCACGATGGCCTCGCCGACGGCATCGTCGAACATCAGGTAGTACAGCAGGTGCACGCGCTCACGGGCCTGGTCGATGTCTTCGATCAGGGCCTGCAGCGAGGCGTCATAGTCATTGAGCAGATCCACCGCGTTGCCGTGGATGGGCATGAAATCGCCCTGGCGCTCGATCAGCGGCACGATCTCGGCGGTGGCCGTCTCCGGCGGCGGCGTCCAGCGCAGCGGCGGCTGCAGCGCCTGCTCCTCGCGGATCACCTGGGAGGCCTCGGCCTGGCGCTGCACGCGCTGGCGCGACAGCCACGGGTGGCCGAACAGCAGATACAGCGGCAGCCCGAGCAGCGGCACGAAGCCGACCAGCAGCAGCCAGCTGCGCGCGGCACCGGGCGTGGTGCGGCTGGGAATCCACAACAGCGCGGCCAGCCGGATCAGCCAATCCAGCATCAACAACCACGAACCCAGCAGCCACTCGAACAGCATCGCGTCGCCCGTCGGGAGGGAAACGCATTCTGCCATGGGCCGCTGCATGCAACCGGTCGTGCCGGCCGCTGGCCGGCGCCACGTATCGCCGGCCCAACAAAAAAACCCGCCACGAGGGCGGGTTTTTCGTCGGGAAGCTCAAGAACCCTTGCGGATTACTTGATCTTGCCTTCCTTGTACAGGACGTGCTTGCGCACGACCGGATCGTACTTCAGGAATTCCATCTTCCCGGGGGTGTTCTTCTTGTTCTTGTCCGTCGTGTAGAAGTGGCCAGTGTTGGCCGTCGAAATCAGACGGATCTTATCGCGCTTGCCTGCCATGATCGTTTACTCCTCAGACCTTTTCGCCGCGCGAACGCAGCTCAGCCAGAACGGAGTCGATACCGTTCTTGTCGATGGTGCGCAGGGCATGCGCGGAAACACGAAGCTTGACCCAGCGGTTTTCGCTGGCAACCCAGAAGCGGCGCTCGTGCAGGTTGGGCAGGAAACGACGGCGGGTCTTGTTGTTGGCGTGCGAGACGTTGTTACCCGTCTGCACTCGCTTGCCGGAAACTTGGCATACGCGGGACATTGCGCACCTCGATAAAAGTAGTTGTCAGCCCATAGCCCGGGCGACGGCGGCCTCGACGGTTTCCCGCCACACGTCATGAGAATCAAAGGGTTACGCTGTCGAGGGCGGACCGGATGACGTGTTCCCGGCCGCCGATCCAGAGATTTCTGGACACAGCGAGCCGCGCATTATGCCGCAGGCCGGTGGCTGGCGCAAGTTGTCCACAGGGCCATGGTGGTCTGTCAGTGCCGGGACGGCCTCCCGTGTTCGCATCGCCACCCACGGGCGATGGCGATACTGGCCGCCCCTTTTCCCCTGGACCCCTCGATGCGGCTGCTGGCACTTACCTACGGCACCGAAGGCGACACCCGCCCGCTGGTCATGCTCTGCCACGGCCTGATGGCCGCCGGACACGAGGTCATGCTGCTGGCCGAGGGCGGCACCCTGGGCAGCGCGCGCGCCCTGGGCGTGCCGCACGCCGCGCTGGAAGGCGACATCCACGACGAGGTGGTGGCGCTGGTGTCGCGTGGCAACAACACGCTGGCCGCCTCGCGCGGACTGGCCCGGATGGCGCGCCGGCACGTGCCGGCGTGGACCCGGCAGGCCGATGCGGCTGCCGCCGGGTGCGATGCGGTGCTGACCGGTGGGCTGGCCGCCTTCGTGGGTATGACCGTGGCCGAGCGGCATGGCCTGCCCGCGATCGGGCTGGGCATGATCCCGCTGACGCCCACGGCCGCCTTCCCGTCCCCGTTCCTGCCCCGGCTGCCCCTGCCGGGTGTGCTTAACCGGCTCAGCTACGGGCTGGTCAACCAGGCGGTCTGGCGCACCTTCCGGCAGCCGATCAACCAGGCCCGGCACGCGCTGGGCATGTCGCCGCGACGCAGCCTCTGGCGCGACCTGCCGATGCTCTACGGCATCTCGCCCAGCCTGCTGCCGCAACCGGCGGACTGGCCCGCCAACCATCGCATCTGCGGCCAATGGCGCCTGCCGGACAGCCCCTGGCAACCACCGCCGGACCTGCAGGCCTTCCTCGATGCCGGGCCCGCCCCGGTGTACCTGGGCTTTGGCAGCATGACCGGCTTTGATCGCGACCGCGTGCTGCCAGCGCTGCTGGACGCCCTGGCACCCCGCCGGGTGCTGCTGTTCCCCGGTTGGGCGGGGCTGCCCAGCACCCCCCTGCCCGCCCGCGTGTTCGTGGTCGGGCCAACCCCACACGAGGCGCTGTTCCCGCGCTGCGCGCTGGTGATCCACCACGGCGGCAGCGGCACCACGCATTCGGCCTGCCGGGCCGGGGTGCCATCGCTGGTGATGCCGTTCGCGGCCGACCAGTTTTTCTGGGCGGCGCGGTTGCAGGCGTTGGGCGTGGCGCCGGCGGCGTTGTCGCCGAAGCGGTTGGATGCCAACACGCTGGCGCGGGCCATTGGCTTCGTCGAACACGCCGGAACGCGTGAACGGGCTGCTGCTCTGGGAAGGGCGATGGGCATGGAAACTGGCGTGGCCAAAGCAGCCGATCTAATCCAGCAATGGCTGGCAGGAAATCGATAAACGCCAAGTGGATGAGGCGGCCTCAAGGTGTGACCCCGCCATTTGACCGCCATGGCAACGGACTGCTGTAGTGGCCACACGACCCCGCCCTCGCCGTCGTCATTCAGTTGGCTAAACGGCTTGGGACGAAAAAACCGCCGAACGGCGGTTTTTTCATGTCAGTTGCCTCACTGGATCCAGACCGGGAAGAAGCCCATCGACAAGCCAGCGCATTGGTGAGGCAGCCAGGTCCGCACGTGGCATCACGTGCGGACCCACCCTTCAAACCGCGTCAGGCCCCTTCCGGTGCAACCACCGATACAGCACCGGCAGCACCAGCAACGTCAGCAGCGTGGACGAGAGGATGCCGCCGATCACCACGGTGGCCAACGGACGCTGCACCTCCGAGCCCGCACCAACATTGAAGGCCATCGGCACGAAGCCGAGCGAGGCCACCAGCGCGGTCATCAGGACCGGGCGCAGACGGCCCAAGGCACCTTCGCGCACCGCCTGCGGCAACGGCATGCCGTGCTCGCGCAGGCTGCGCACGAAGCTGATCATCACCAGGCCGTTGAGCACCGCCACACCGGACAGCGCGATGAAGCCCACGCCGGCCGAGATCGACAGCGGAATGCCCCGCAGGGCCAGCGCGAGCACGCCGCCGGTGAGCGCCAGCGGCACGCCACTGAACACGATGGCCGCATCCTTGACCGAGCCGAACGCCCAGAACAGCAGGGCGAAGATGATCGCCAGCGTCACCGGCACCACGATCGACAGGCGCTGGCTGGCCGAAATCAGCTGCTCGAAGCTGCCGCCGTATTCGATCCAGTAGCCGTTGGGCACCTGCACATCGCGCCCGATCGCCTGCTGCAGATCGCCGACAAATCCACCCAGGTCGCGGTCGCGCACGTTGGCGGTGACCACGATCCGGCGCTTGCCGTTCTCGCGGTTGATCTGGTTCGGCCCTTCGCTGTTGCTCAGCGTCGCCAGCTCACGCAGCGGTACGGTGCGTGCACTGCCGCTGGTCCAGCTGCCGGTGCGGCTGGACTCGTCGGCGTCGTCGGCCAGCGCCGTCTCCAGCGACACCGGCAGGTCCGCCAGTGCGGCCGGGTCCTGGCGCAGTGCTTCGGGCAGGCGCACCACGATGTCGAAGCGGCGGTCACCCTCGAACAACTGCCCTGCCACCTGCCCGCCCACGGCGGTGGCCACGGTCGATTGCACCTGGCCGGGATTCAAGCCATAGCCGGCCAACGCAGTGCGGTTGGGGGTGACAGTCAGCAGCGGCAGGCCGCTGGTTTCCTCCACCCGCACGTCGGCCGCGCCCGGCACCGTGCCGGCTACCGCGGCAATGCGCTTGCCGACCGACAGCAGCGTCTCCAGGTCATCGCCGAACAGCATCACCGCCACGTCGGCACGCACGCCGGAGATCAGTTCGTTGGTACGCATCTGGATCGGCTGGGTGAACTCGTAGTTGTTGCCGGGCAGCTGCTCCACCGCGTCTTCCAGCTCGGCCAGCAGCGCGGCACGCGATTTGCGTGGATCCGGCCAGGCCTTGCGCGGTTTCATCATGATGAAGGTATCGGCGACCGAGGGCGGCATCGGATCGGAGGCGACTTCCGGCGTGCCGATCTTGGAGAACACCTTGTCCACCTCGGCGAACTGCACCAGCCGGTTCTCGATCTGCTTCTGCATCTCGATCGACTGGGTCAGGCTGGTCCCGGGGATGCGCATGGCGTGCATGGCGACATCGCCTTCGTCCAG
This sequence comes from Stenotrophomonas sp. TWI273, assembly GCF_039674765.1. Lineage (NCBI taxonomy): Bacteria > Pseudomonadati > Pseudomonadota > Gammaproteobacteria > Lysobacterales > Lysobacteraceae > Stenotrophomonas > Stenotrophomonas sp. TWI273. The sequence continues at coordinate 15,594 of NZ_JBDJOA010000002.1, read as the reverse complement.
GTTTGGTACGAACTCGCTGCCCAGCCGCGTCGCCAGCAGACCACAACCGATCACCAGCACCAGCGCACCGGCGACCATCCAGCGGCCGCGCCGCAGGGCAAAGGCCAGCATCGGCTCGTAGCGCCGGCGCACCCAGGCCATCAGGCGGTTCTCCTTCTCCTGCACACGGCCACCGAGGAACAGCGCGATCGCGGCAGGCACGAAGGTCAGTGCCAGCACCATCGCACCGGTCAGGGCCAGCACCACGGTGATCGCCATCGGGTGGAACATTTTTCCTTCCACGCCGGTGAGCGCGAAGATCGGCAGGTACACCGCAGTGATGATGCCCAGCCCGAACAGGCTCGGGCGGATCACCTCGGCGGTGGCGCTGGCGGTTTCGGCGAAGCGTTCGTCGCGGGTCATGTCGCGGCCGAGCGCGTGCTGGCGTTCGCCGAAGCGGCGCAGGCAGTTCTCGATGATGATCACCGCCCCGTCGACGATCAGGCCGAAGTCCAGCGCGCCCAGACTCATCAGGTTCGCCGACACGCCACCGCGGGCCATGCCGGTCAGCGTGAACAGCATCGCCAGTGGAATCACCGCCGCGGTGATCAACGCCGCCCGGAAGTTGCCGAGCAGCAGGAACAGCACCACGATCACCAGCAAGGCGCCTTCGATCAGGTTCTTGGCGACCGTGGCGATGGTGCGGTCGACCAGCGCGGTGCGGTCGTAGCTGGCGGTGACGGTGACGCCCTCCGGCAGACTGGCCTGCGCCTGCTGCAGACGCGCCGCCGCGGCCTGGGCCACATCGCGGCTGTTGGCCCCGATCAGCATCACCACCGTGCCCATCACCACTTCATGGCCGTTCTGGGTGGCCGCGCCACTGCGCAGCTCCGGGCCGTCCTGCACCTGGGCGACGTCGTGCACGTGGATCGGCACGCCTTCACGGCGGGCCAGCACGATGTTGCCGATCTCCTCCAGGTTGGCGACCTGGCCGGGAATGCGGACCAGGAACTGCTGGCCGTTGCGTTCGATGTAGCCGGCGCCGACGTTCTGGTTGTTGGTCTCCACCGCCTGTGCCACGTCCTCCAACGTGAAGCCCAGCGCGCGCAGGCGGGCCGGGTCGGGGGTGATGTGCACCTGACGCTGGAAGCCACCGATGGTGTTGACCTCGGTCACGCCGGGCACGTTGCGCAGCTGCGGCCGGATCACCCAGTCCTGCAGGGTGCGCAGGTCGGTGGCGGTGTACGCCGTGCCATCGGCCTTGCGCGCCTTGGGATCGGCGTCGATGGTGTACATGAAGATCTCGCCGAGGCCGGTCGAGATCGGGCCCAGCTGCGGATCCAGGCCGTCGGGAATCTGCGATTTGACCTGCTGCAGGCGTTCGGCGACCTGCTGGCGGGCGAAGTAGATGTCGGTGCCGTCCTTGAAGACCACGGTCACCTGCGAGAGCCCGTAGCGCGACAGCGAGCGGGCCTGCTCCATCGCCGGCAGGCCGGCCATCACCGTCTCCACCGGGTAGGTGATGCGCTGTTCGGTTTCCAGCGGCGAGTAACCGGGGGCCGCGGTATTGATCTGCACCTGGACGTTGGTAATGTCCGGGGTGGCATCGATCGGCAGCTTGGTGAAGCTCCAGCTGCCGATGACGATCAGCACCAACGTCAGGGCCATCATCAACCAGCGATGGGCGATGGCGGCGCGGAGGATGCGCTCAAGCATGGGAGCGCCCTCCGTGTGCGGGGCGCGGCAACGCATCAATGTTCATGCGATGCCCCTGCCTTGCCGATGTCGGCCTTGACCACGTAGCTCTGCTCGACCACGACGTCTTCGCCGACGGCCAGGCCACTGAGCACTTCGACCTTGCCGGCATCGCGCGCCCCCAGGGTCACCGCACGCGCGGTGTAGGTGTCCCCTTCGCGCACGAACACCACGTCTTTGCCGTCCATCGTCTGCAGCGCGCTCAACGGCACCACCTGCGCGGCCGGCGTGGTGGCCACCACGATGCGCGCCTTGACGGCCGCACCGGGCCGCCATTGGCCGTCGTCGTTGCGCAGCGTGGCGCGCGCGACCGTGCTCTGGCTGGCGGTCGCGGTGCCGGGCAGCACGCGTTCCAGCGTGGTGGCCTGGCTGACGCCGTCGGTCATGCGTGACACGGTGACCGGCACGCCGGCGGTGATGTGCTGGGTGTCGTTGCCGAAGATATGCAGGTCCACCCACAACGTGGACAGATCACCGATCTCGAACAACGGCGTGCCCTCGCCTGCCACCCCACCGACCTGCGCCTGGCGCGCGAGCACCACGCCACCGATCGGTGCGGTCACGGTGTAGGTGGTGAGGCTGAGGTTGCTCTCGATGCTGGCCACTACCTGGCCGGCGCGCACGCGGTCGCCCACATTGGCGCGCAGCGAACGGATCGGGCCGGGAAAGCGCGCCATCACCTGGGCAACGCGGCCATCGACCGGGGTCAGCAGCCCCTGCACATCGTGTTCGTCGGCGATGGTGCCGGCGACGACAGGTGCCACCCGGATGCCCGCCTGCTCGGCCATGGCCGCGGCGATGGTGGTGCGTTCCGGGGCGTCGTGATCGTCGTGGTCATCGTCGTGCCCAGCCTCACCATGGCCGGCGTCCTCGTCGGCCGCGTTGGCCGGCGCCGCAGCGGGCTCAGCGCCGCCGCAGCCGGTGAGCGCCATCAGCGCGATCAACAGGCTGGCGGCCAGCGCGGTACGGGTCTGGGAAAGGGTCATCGGCGGTCCTCCGTGGACACGGTGTCGGTGGCGGCGACCATGCTCTGGCCGGTCAGGCGCTGGAGTTCGATCAGGGCGGTCTGTGCGGCGATGGCCGCGTCGAGCTGGCGCTGGCGTGCGTCGATCCGCATCGCCTGCAGCTGGGCCCATTCCATGTAACTGATCGCGCCGGCACGCCAGGCCTTCTCGGCAGCGTTCTCGGCACGCTGCAGCTGCGGCAGCACGTCGCGCGCCATGCGGGTCACTTCCAGCCGCGAGGTCAGGTAGCGGCCATGCGCTTCGGCGAGGGTGGCGTACAGCTGCAGCGCGCGCGCGTCGCGCTCCACGCTGTTGAGCGCCAGTTCGGCCTCGGCCGCACGGATCTCCGGGTCGGCACGGCGCACGCTGCCCAGCGGCAGGCTGAAACCGGCGACCAGGGAGGTGTCGCGGGTATCGCGCGAATTGCGCACGCCCACCTGCCAGCTGACATCGGGCCGTGCCTGGGTGCGGGCCAGCTGCACCTGCGCTTCGCGGATGCGACGCTCACCGGCCAGCACCGCCAGTTCCGGGGTGCGCTGCAGTTCCTCGGCGAGCACGGCGAAGTCCTGCAGCGCGGGCAGCTGCATGGGGTCGCCGGTGACCACGTCGAAACCGGGCTCACGCTGGCGCCACAGTGCGGACAGCGCCGCACGCGCGGACTGATCCATCTGCCGGGCGCGATCGCGGTCCAGCTCGGCCTGGGCCTGCATCGCCTGCGCGGTCAGCAGCACCGACTCGGGCGAGGCACCGGCCTGCAGGCGCAGTCGCGCGGCGGCGACGGCGCGCCGGCGCTGCTCGATATCGGTCTCGGCGATGCGCAGCTGCTGGCGCGCGTCGGTCACTGCCAGATAGCGGCGGGCGACCTCGGCCATCAGATCCAGCCGCGCGGTTTCGCGCTGCGGGGCCAGGCTGTCCAGATTGGCCTGGGCCACGGCGCGGCGGGCATCCAGCTTGCCGCCGCGTTCCAGCACGCCGGCCAGGGTGACGGTGACTTCGGCGGCATCGAAGCCACGGGTGTCACCGCTGCCGAGTGCGTTCTCCAGCTCCACGCCAAGGGTCAGCGGGGGCGACAGGCCGGCCGCGTCACGGCGGGCTTCCCACACCGGGCGCTGCGCCTGCGCCAGGCGCAGGTCGGGGTGGTACTGGGCGACGCGCGCGATGGCGTCGTCGAGGGTCAACGGTGCAGCAGGTGTCGTGCCCTGTGCGTACACGCACGGCACGAACGCAATGGCAGCCAAGGCTGCCAGACGCATCCACATGGGAGTCTCCAGAAAGCGATCAGAGGGCAAACGGCGGCCGCGCGGCCGCAGGGCATCAGATCGCTATCGGAGGACGCAGCAGGTTCTCGGGCGGTTGGGTGCGCAGTTGCGCGATCAACCCGGCAGGGACGCCGTGGCTGGGCGCGGCGGGCAGGCTCCAGGCCATCGCGGCCATCGGCAGCACGCCGCCGTGGCCATGGCAGTGGCCGCAATGCACCAGGGCATGCAGCCAGTCTTCGTTGCCGTCGTCATCGCCCGGTACATCGGCGGCGGCGTCATCCAGGCTGCCATGCACGTCGCTGCTGTCCGCATGCACGCTCAGGTGGATATCGACCAGGGCCGAGGCCAGCGAGCTGCCGAACACGCCCACACCGACCACCACCAGCATCAGCAGGCGGAGCAGCAGGGACGGACGCGGGCGGGCACGACGGAACATGGCCCGCAGGGTAGCCGGGCGTGAAGCCGTTACACAATCGCAGCCCGGCCGCTTGGTTCACGTTGGCCGGGGCCGGCGCGATGGCCGGCCCCGCGCACCTCAGCTGGCCGCAGCCTTGCGCTGGGCGATGAAGGCCTGGATCTGTTCCTCCAGGACCGGCAACGGCACCGAGCCCTGGCTGAGCACCGCGTCGTGGAAGGCCTTGACGTCGAAGCGGTCGCCCAGCTCCTGCTCGGCCTGCGCGCGCAGGCGCACGATCGCGATCTCTCCGAGCTTGTAGCTCAGCGCCTGGCCCGGCCAGGAAATGTAGCGATCCACTTCGGTGGTCACTTCGTGCTCGCTCAGCGCGGTGTGGTCGCGCAGGTAGGAAAGCGCCTGCTCGCGGGTCCAGCCCTTGTGGTGCACGCCGGTATCGATCACCAGGCGCGCGGCGCGCCACATTTCGTAGGTCAGGCGGCCGAAATCCTCGTACGGGGTTTCGTAGATGCCCATCTCCACGCCGAGCTTCTCGCAGTACAGGCCCCAGCCTTCGCCGTAGGCGGAGATGTAGTTGTTGCGGCGGAACGCGGGCTGCTCGCCCTGCTCTGCCGCCAGCGCGCCCTGCAGGGCATGGCCCGGATCGGACTCGTGCAGGGTCAGCGCGGGAAGGTTGTACAGCGGCCGCGCCGGCAGGTTGTAGGTGTTGAGCCAGTAGGTGCCCATGCCACCGCGGCCGGCGGTCCAGAACGGGGCGATGTCCGGCGGCACCGGCACGATGGTGAAGCGCGCACGCGGCAGCGTCATGTACTTGCCGATCACGCCATCCACGCGCTTGGAGATCCACGCCGCACGATGCAGCAGCTCATCCGGGGTCTTGGCGTAGAACTGCGGATCGGTACGCAGGAAGGTCAAGAACTCGGCGAAGCTGCCCTTGAACTCGACCTGCTGGATGATGCCGTTCATCTCGGCCTGGATACGTGCGACTTCCTTCAGGCCGATCTCGTGGATCTGCTGCGGGGTCAGGTCCAGCGTGGTGTATTCGTGGATCTGCTGCTTGTAGTACGCCTTGCCGCCCGGCATCGCCTCGGCGGCCAGGGTGGTGCGCGCCTGCGGGACGTACTCGCTGACGAAGAAGGTGCGCAACGTGCCGAACGCCGGCACCACGCTGCCGCCGATGGCCTGGCGCGCCTGTTCCTGCAGCTGCGCCTGCTCGGCGGCCGGGATGCTGGCCGGCAGCTTCTTGAATGGCGCGTACAGCGGCGACTGGGTCGGGTCCTTCAGTTCGGACACGGTGGCGATCGAGACCTCGCGGCCATCGAGCACTGCACGCGGCACGCTGAAGCCGCGCTTGAGGCCGGCACGCATGTTCTCGGTCTGCTGCTCGAAGTAGCGCGGCACATCGTTCAGGCGCGCGATGTAGTTGCGATAGTCCTGCACGGTCTTCATCTCGCGCCGGGCCATGAAGGACAGGTTGGACCAGAACGAGGAGTCCGCGTTGAACGGCATTTCGTAGGCGCGCAGGCGGACATCGGCAGCCAGGTTGAACACCTGGTCGCGGTAGATCGCGTAGTTGATGCGGTTCTCGGCCGAGAGTGCCTGGGTGTCGACCTTGTCCAGCTGGGCCAGGACGTCGTCCCAGACCTTCAACCGGCCCTGCTGCGCGGCGGCGCCGACATCGGGCATGCGGGTGGCGTTGGCCGGGCCGTCGCCGTCTTCGCTGGCTTCACCACCACCGGCTTCGCGCCAGGCCCATTCCTTCTCGTAGATGGCACGGAACTGCGCGTCGGCAGGGCTTTCAGTGGCCAGGCTGGCCGGGGCGGCAGCCGGGGCGGCCGGAGGCGCAGCCAGGGCAGTGCCGGCGGGAAGGGCCAGGGCGAGCAGCAGCGCAGCAACGAGCGGTGATTTCACGGTCAAGGGTTCCCGAGGGACGGCAAACCCCGATCATGGCACCCGGCGAAGGGGCTGCGCATGGATCAAAGGTCCTGCCCGCCCCGCGGGCAGGACCGGGGACCGGCCGCAGGCTGGGACCCCAGCGCCGAAGGCGCGAGGTAGCCACCGACCGTGGGTCGGTGGGCACGCCCTCAATGCGCTGCCTTGTCCCGCTTCCAACCACGGTGCGCGATATCCAGCTTCAGGCTGTACAACGCGGTGAAGGCCGGGAACAGGTTCTGCAGCACGCCCACCGAGTCCTGCTTGGCCGAGAACAGGAAGTAGCTCAGCGTCATCAGGCTGCCGACCACGCTCATGTACCAGAACAGGCGCGGGATCACCGGCTTGCCGGCGCGGCGCGAGGCAACGAACTGGACCAGCCAGCGCCCGCCGAACATCAGTGCGCCGGTGTAGCCGATCAGCTTCCAGCCGGTGACGTGCAGGCCGGTCCAGTACAGCCAGGTCAACGGCTGGTCGAGCCAGTGCAGTTCCATCAGCGTTCTTCCACGGCGGTGCGCTTGCTGCGCGTGATCAGCCAGGCGACCCCGCGCAGGTCGCGGATGCCGACCAGGGCGCGGCCGAGATTGTTGTACTTGGATACGCCCGCGGTGCGATGCCGATGATTGACCGGCACGCTGATGGTCTTCCAGCCGGCACGCTGCATCAGCGCCGGCAGGTAGCGGTGCATGTGGTCGAAATACGGCAGGTCCATGAACGCGGCACGCTCGAACAGCTTGATGCCGCAGCCGGTATCGGGCGTGTCGTCGCGCAGCATGCGCGCGCGGATCGCGTTGGCCCACTTGCTGGCCCAGCGCTTGCTGCCCGAATCCTGGCGATTGACGCGCCACCCAGCGAACAGCTTTACCTCGCTGGCGGCGGCAGCGCGCGCGGCGAGCAGCCCGGGGATGTCGGCCGGATCGTTCTGGCCGTCACCGTCCAGGGTGGCGATCCACGGCGCGCGCGCGTGCTTGACGCCGTTGCGCACCGCGGTGCTCTGCCCGCTCTGGGTGACATGGTGCAGCACCCGCAGTTCCGAGGTGGTGGCCTTCAGGGCCTGCAGCACCGCCAGGGTGTCGTCGCGCGAATGGTCGTCGACATAGACGATTTCGAACTCGATCCGTCCGCGCAGCGCGGTGGTGATCTCGTGGATCAGGGGCGTGACGTTGTCGCGTTCATTGAAGACCGGGACGACGACCGACAACTGGGGTTGGCTCATGGTCGGACTCTGCGAATGGCCAGGATCGAAAAAGAGCGCGCATTTTCCGCACCCGAGGTTATCCGAAGATGAATGGGTCCGCGTGTGTCAGGCGTGAGCACCGAAATAATCGCGGCACCAGGCCACCACCGGCGGCAGACCGCGCTCGATCGGCATGGCCGGCGCGTAGCCGAACGCGTCATGCGCCCGCGTGGTATCGGCCATGGTGCGGACCATGTCGCCCGGCTGCATCGGCTTGTAGACCTTCTGCGCTGGACGTCCGGCGGCGGCCTCGATGACACCGATGAAGTGCTCCAGCTCGATCGGCGTGTGATTGCCGAGATTGAAGACGCGATGCGGAACGACCTCGCTGGACGGATGCGCCAGCGCGCCGAGGATACCGTCCACGATGTCGGAGACATGTGTGAAGTCGCGCTGCATTTTTCCGTCGTTGAACACGTCGATCGGGCGGCCGGCCAGCACCGCGCGCGAGAACAGCAGCGGTGCCATGTCCGGGCGGCCCCACGGGCCATACACGGTGAAGAAGCGCAGGCCGGTGGCATGCAGGCCGAACAGCTGGGCGTAGGTGTAGGCCATCAGCTCGTTGGCGGCCTTGGTCGCGGCGTACAGCGAGCGCGGCTTGTCGATGCGCTGGTCTTCGGAGAACGGCGGGGTCGCCGAATCGCCGTACACCGAGCTGCTCGAGGCATACACCAGATGGGCCACGCCGCGATGGCGGCACAGCTCCAGCATGTTGACGAAGCCGGTCAGGTTGCTGTCGACGTAGGCATGCGGGTTCTCCAGCGAGTAACGCACGCCGGCCTGTGCGGCCAGATGGATGACCCGGGTCGGCTGGACCTCGTCGAACAGCGCGGCCAGGCCGTCGCGGTCGGTCAGGTCGAGCACGCGGATGTCGGCGTCCGGGCACAGCGCGGCCACGCGATCGCGCTTGATCTGCGGATCGTAGTAGTCGTTGTAGTTGTCCAGGCCGACGACGCGCTCACCGCGCGCGAGCAGGGCCTTGCAGGTGTTGGCACCGATGAAACCGGCTGCGCCGGTCACGAGAATCGTCATGGGGTCCGTCCGTCATACTTGCCACGTATCAATACAGTGCTTTCCCGGGACGCCCGCGTGGCGTTGCACACGTCCCGATGGTCCGCTTCACCAGAGGCTGAGCGGCGCTTCCTTGGCCAGGGTGGCCTTGCGTTCCTTGCTGAAATCCCACCACGGTCGCGGCGCTTCGCCCTGCATGAAACGCAGCACCGACAGAAATACATCGATCACACAGGGGTCGTGCATCACCCCGGTGCGCAGACACAGCTGCGCGTACATGTCGTAGGCATCGCGGCCGCGCAGATGCGCTGGCACGCGGATGCCGATCAGACGGAGATCTTTCTCACAGGCCGGCCCGACATTCGGCAGGTCGGTCAGACGCAACAGATGGTTGCGGTCGACCTTGGTGGGGTTCATTGGTTGGGGGAAATCCTCTGACGCCTGCGGGGGACTCAGCCCTTCTGTGCGCGAAGTCGGTCGAGCACGCCATCCAGCGTGTCCAGGTCGGTGTAATGGATGATCAGCTTGCCCTTGCCGCCACGGCCATGGGCAATCGCCACGCGGGCGCCCAGCGACTCGGACAACTCGGTTTCCAGCGACGCGATATCGGCCTGCGGCGCGGCGGCGGTGGGCTTCTTGCGCAGCGCGCCGGGCACTTTGCCAGCAGCGAACTGCTGCGCGCGGTGTTCCACTTCGCGCACCGACCAGCCCTGGTCGGCCGCTTCCTGGGCCAGCTTGCTGGCCAGTTCCGGCGCCAGGGTGAGCAGCGCGCGGGCATGGCCCATTTCCAGCCGGCGGGTTTCCAGCAGCAGGCGGATCGCGATCGGCAGCTCCAGCAGGCGCAGCAGGTTGGACACCGCCGCACGCGAGCGGCCAACGGCCTGGGCGGCCTCGGCATGGGTCAGGGCGAACTCGCTGATCAGCCGCTGCAGCGCTTCGGCTTCCTCAAGCGGGTTGAGGTCTTCGCGCTGGATGTTCTCGATCAGCGCCATCGCGATGACGGTGCGGTCTTCCAGCTCGCGCACCACCACCGGCACTTCGTCCAGGCCGGCCAGCTGCGAAGCGCGCCACCGGCGTTCGCCGGCCACGATCTCGAAACTGTCCGGGCCCAGCTGGCGGACCAGGATCGGCTGGATCACGCCCTGCGCCTTGATCGACTCGGCCAGCTCGGCAAGCTTGGTCTCGTCCATGTCGCGGCGCGGCTGGTACTTGCCCGGCTGCAGATGGCCGACCGGCAGCTTGCGCAGGCGTTCGCCCGGCAGCGGTTCAACCACGGCCGCCGCCTGCACCTGTGTCACCGCCCCCTTGGGCCCCAACAGCGCGTCGAGGCCGCGGCCGAGGCCGCGTTTCTTGCCGAGGGCAGGCTTGGTGCTCATCAGGCGGTCTCCATGGCCTTGTCGGCCTTCTTGCGTTGGTTGTTGCGACGGATGATCTCGCCGGCCAGGCCGAGATAGGCAACGCCACCGCGCGAGGCACGGTCGTACCCGACGATGCTCTGGCCATGGCTGGGTGCCTCGGCCAGGCGCACGTTGCGCGGCACGATGGTGCGGAACACCTGCTCGCCGAAGTGCTCGGTCAGCTCGGCCGACACGGCATTGGCCAGGTTGTTGCGCACATCGAACATGGTCCGCAGCACGCCCTCGATCTCCAGCGCGGGATTGAGGTTGGCACGCAGTGCTTCGATGGTTTCCACCAGCGCGCTCAGGCCTTCCAGCGCGTAGTACTCGCACTGCATCGGCACGATCACCGAATCGGCGGCGGCCAGTGCGTTGAGCGTCAGCAGCGACAGCGCCGGCGGGCAGTCGATCAGGATGTAGTCGTATTCGTCGCGGATAGGGGCCAGCGCGCGCTTGAGGCGCTGCTCGCGCTCGCTCTGGTCCATCAGCTGGATCTCGGCGGCGGTCAGGTCGATGTTGCCCGGGAGCAGGTCGAAGCCTTCCGGGGTCTTGACCCGGACCTCGGCCGCAGTGCTTTCGCCCAGCAGCAGATCACAGGTGGACGCGGCGACTTCACGCTTGTCCACGCCGCTGCCCATGGTCGCATTGCCTTGGGAATCGAGGTCGACAAGAAGCACGCGCTTGGGTGCAGCAGCCAGGGAGGCGGCCAGATTGACGGCGGTCGTGGTCTTGCCGACGCCACCTTTCTGGTTGGCGATGGCGATGATGCGGGCCATGCGGGTGAGCCTCATCGGCAGGGAGTGGGACTGGTCATTATGCGTATATGGGGCGTGTCATGCACTGTGAGATGCGCGGAAGGCACGCGCCGCAATACCGCAGCGACGCCCACGGGCATGCCGATGGCGCCGCGTGGGGCCACCGCAGGAGGGGGGCGGGACGACCGTGGGGCGGGCGATGCAGGCGGTGAGATCACCGGCTCACGGGCCGGTGACCACCACCAGATGGCGCTCGCCGGTCAATCCGGGGACGCTCAGCGGCACCACCTTCTCCACCGCCCAGCCGGCCGGCAGCTGCGCGATCTCGTCGTGCGGGTACACGCCTTTCATCGCCAACAGGCGGCCACCCGGGCGCAGCAGATGCCCACCGACCCGGATGATCCCGGCCAGGGTATCCATCGCGCGGGCGGTCAAATGGTCATAGGCGGCCGGTTCGGCCAGCGCCTCGGCGCGCGACTCGGCCACGCGGGCGTTGCCCAGGCCCAGCTGGCGCACAGCCTCGCGCATGAAGCGGGCCTTCTTGCCGTTGCTCTCGACCAGGGTCACCTGCAGCTGCGGGCGCGCGATCGCCAGCGGGATGCCCGGCAGCCCGGGGCCGGTACCCAGGTCGGCCAGGGTGCCGGTCTCCAGGTACGGCTGCATCGCCAGCGAATCGAGCAGATGGCGGGTGACCATCTCCAGCGGGTCGCGGATGGCGGTCAGGTTGTAGGTGCGGTTCCAGCGGTCGAGCAGGGTCAGGTAGGTCAGCAACGGCGGTGCCAGCGCGGCGTCCAGCTGCATGGCGGCCAGGCCGCGCTCAAGCGCATCGGCCACGCCGGCGGGGAGGGTGTGTTCTGTCATGGCACCATTATCGCAGGTCGGTAGAGCCGACCGTTGGTCGGCGCCCCATCTCACATCGCATGCCAGGCCAGCGCCGCGCGGAAATCATCGGCTGCCTGCCACTCATGCAGGTGCCAGCGCTCGGCCGGCCCCAGTTCCGGATCGCACCAGGCCAGATGCAGGCCACCGTCGATGCCGGGCGCGAGCTGCAGCCGGTGCAGACCGAAGGAGATGCCCTGCCCCTGCGCCTTCAACAGCGCTTCCTTGGCGCACCACACGCGGAAGAACCAATGGTTGCGGGCGTTCTCGTCCAGCGATTCCAGCCAGGCGATCTCGGCCGGGTGGAAGAAGCGCTGCACGATTTCCAGCATCCGTGGCCTCGGGCGCAGCGGCTCCAGGTCCACGCCGAGGCGGACGCCTTCACCGAGGGCGACCAGCAGCTGCCCATGGCTGTGGCTCCAGCCGGTCCCGATATGCGCCAACGGGCCATGCAGCTCTGGCCGGCCGCGCGGGTCGCGCTGCAACGGCACGTCCTCCGGCGCCCCGCCCAGCTGCTCGGCCAGCAGCACCCGGGCCTGGGGCTCGCCCCGGGTGCCCGGCACATGCGGCAGGCGCCAGACCGTGACCGGGCCGAAGCGCCAAGGGCCGTCCAGCGTCGCCGGCAAGGTCATGCCACGGCTCCGCCATCGCGGCTGCACGACGATTTCACAGGGTGTGCCGTCCACTGCAGGGGTTGCAACCGCACAGAGGGAGTCAACGTTATGGGCATCATCATCTGGTTGATCGTCGGCGGCATCGTGGGCTGGCTTGCCAGCATCATCATGAAGCGGGACGCGCAGCAAGGCATCATCCTCAACATCGTGGTCGGCATCGTCGGCGCATTGCTGGCCGGTTGGCTGTTCGGCGGTGGCATCAATGAAGCGATCACCATCCGCACGTTCCTGTTCTCGTTGATCGGCGCAGTGATCCTGCTCGCGATCGTGAATCTGTTTACGCGCAGGAACGTGCGGTAACGAACGCACGTACAAGGTTTGATCGACAAGGCCCGGCACTGCCGGGCCTTGTTGTTTCCGCGGTCAGCCCAACTGCACCCAGGCCGGGGCATGGTCGCTGGGGCGCTCCCAAGTGCGCGGCTCACGGTCGATGCCCGAGCCCAGCGCGCGCGCCTTGAGCGCGTCGGAGACCAGGGTCAGGTCGATGCGCAGGCCCAGGTTGCGCCGGAAGCCGGCCGCCCGGTAGTCCCACCAGCTGAACACGCCCTCTTCCTCGCTGTGCAGGCGGAAGGCATCGTGCAGGCCGAGCTGCAGCAGCTTGTTCAGGGCACCGCGCTCGGCGGTGGAGGTCAGGATGTGGTTCTCGTTCCAGACCAGCGGGTCGTGCACGTCGCGGGCATCGGGCGCGATGTTGAAGTCACCCATCACCACCAGCTCCGGGTACCTGGCCAGCTCGGCCTCGACCCAGGCATGCACGGCCTCCAGCCAGCGCAGCTTGTAGGCGTACTTGTCGGTGCCCACGTCCTGGCCGTTGACCACGTACAGGTTGATGATGCGCACGCCGTTGACGGTGCCGGCGATGGCGCGCTTCTGCTCATCCTCGAAGCCGGGGATGCCGATCTGCACGTCCTGCGCCGGTTCCCGCGAGAGCAGCGCGACGCCGTTGTAGGTCTTCTGCCCGGCAAACACGCTGCGGTAGCCCAGCCCGGCCAGCACCGCGTCGGGGAACTTGTGGTCCTCCATCTTGGTTTCCTGGATGCCGACCACGTCCGGCGCGAACGCCGTGAGCCATTGTTCCAGGTGCGGCAGGCGCACGTTGAGCGAGTTGACGTTCCAGGAGGCGATTTTCATGCGCGCCATTCTACCGGTAGCCACCGACCGTTGGTCGGTGGAGCCGGTAGTGCCGGCCGCTGGCCGGCAGCCTCTCGCGTCCGGGCACGCAGATTTTTGCCGCACGCCTGCGTCTCCCGCTAGGCTCTGGCCCACCCCCGCTAGCGCAGATATCCCATGAACGCAGATGCCTTCGTAGCAAAATGGTACGCGGAGAAAGCGAACCTGCTCGCCATGGCATGGACCCCAGGCACGGCGTGCGCAGCAAGGATTGCCGCGATGGACCTGTCGTCCGAGCAGACCCAGCTGTTGCGGGAGATGCTCGACGTCTTCGCCACCGACACCCTCTACACCCTGCTGCTCGGGTTGGATGGCAGCGCCGCGCTGGGCGGCGACCAGCGCCACTACACCCTGCTGGACGAGGACGGTTCGGTGATTGCCGAGGAAGGCGATCTTGAAGCTGCGGCCTATGCGTGGTTCCACGAAGGCCGATCGTCACAGCCGGGGCGTTGATCGTTCTTTTCTCAACGTCAAGCTCGAGCAGGCCCGATGCTTAGGCACGGCCGCGTGAGCCGAATAGACGTGGTAATCGGCTCACCAGCGCATCGGTTCGATTTTTTGCGCGGGACCCGGGCAGCCGAGCAAGTCTCGACGTTACCGTGCAACACGCTAAGGTTCACCGCACCATCATCTTCAACATCCCGGCGATCTTCGAATACGGCGGCTTGAGCAGATCGCTGGCGGCCCAGCGCGACTGCCACAGGATCGGCAGCTGCTTGCTCATCGCATCGAATCCGGCGCGCGCGTGGTACGCGCCCATGCCACTCGGGCCAACACCGCCGAACGGCAGCCCATTGACCGCGAAATGCAGCAGCGTGTCGTTGACGGTGACGCCGCCGGCCACGACCTGCGCCAGCACCCGTTCTACCTGCACACGTTCGTGACTGAAGATGTACAGCGCCAACGGGCGGTCACGGGACTGCACCGCCGCGATGGCGGCGTCCAGATCCGGATACGCGCAGACCGGCAGGATCGGACCGAAGATCTCCTCGCGCATCAGGGCCAGATCGGCCGGCGGATCGAGCACGATGGTCGGCACGATCAGCCGCTCGCGCTGCGCACGCTCGGGATCGACCGTCGCCAGTTCGATCACCGGCACGCCCCGCGCGCGGGCTTCATCGAGATAGCCACGCAGGCGCTGGTACTGGCCGTCGTGGATGATCCGGGTGTAATCGGCGGTGTCACTGAAATCGCCATAGCGCGCCTGCACCTGGGTCTGCAGCTGCTGCACCAGCTCGCGCTGGCGATGGCCGTCGATCAGCACGTAGTCCGGCGCGATGCAGGTCTGGCCGGCATTGAAGAACTTGCCGGTGGCCAGGCGCGCCGCCGCCTTCTCCAGCGGGTAGTCGCTGCAGACAATGGCGGGGGATTTGCCGCCCAGTTCCAGCGTGAGCGGGGTCAGGTGCTCGGCAGCGGCCGCCATGACCTTGCGGCCGATGGTGGTGGAGCCAGTGAACACCAGGTGATCCAGCGGCGAGCCGGCCAGGGCGCTGGCGAGGTCTCCATCGCCCTGCACGACCGCCACGCGATCGGAGGGGAAAACCTCGGCCAGCAGGGCCTGCAGGAAGGCGCTGGTGTGCGGCGTGTGCTCGGACGGCTTGAGGATCACGTGGTTGCCGGCGGCGATCGCGGTCGCCAGCGGAATCAGGGCCAGGTTGACCGGGTAGTTCCACGGCGAGATCACCCCGACCACGCCCAGCGGCACCGGCCGGGTCTGCGCGCGCGCCGGCCAGAACCGCCAGCCGACACCGACCCGGCGCGGCCGCATCCAGCCGCGCAGATGGCCGCACAGATGATCGATGTCGCCGAGCACGGTCATGCCATCGGCGATCAGCGATTCGTGGGTGGAGCGGTGGCCGAAGTCGGCCGAGATCGCCGCGGCCATTTCCGGCAGGCGCGCCTTGAGGGCCGCGCGCAGGCGCTGCAGGTCATCGCGGCGCTGTTCCAGCGTCGGGCGATTGGCCTGCCAGGCGGTGCGCAGGGCGTGCAGGATCGCGGGAAGCGCGGCGGGATCGGTGTGGGCATCGCTCATGGCCCGACTATAACGGCAGGCTGCGTGAGAGCGGGTCAGGGTAGTGGGGGGGGGGGGGGGGGGGGCGGGCCCCCCGGCAGCGACCGGGGGGGAGGGAC